>DEMY01000086.1:18829-28952 GCA_002359425.1 Clostridiales bacterium UBA2658 | reverse complement strand
CTACGCAATGCTGTTCGCTGAGCAGGAAAGCGGCTTCTTCGCCGGTATCACTGCCGCGATGGAAACAAAGACTGGCAAGGTCGCCGTCGTCAACGGTCAGCCCTTCCCCTCCAACATCAACTACCAGTACGGCTTTGAAGCCGGCGTCAACTACGCAAACGCGAAGCTCGACACCAAGGCCGAGTGCATTGAGATCGCCTCCTACGCCGGTACGGTCGGCACCGGTGCCGACGCAAAGAAAATCGGCGGCAACTACATCGGCGGATTCACCGATCCCGCGACCGGCAAGGTCGTCGGCAAGGCTCTGATCGATCAGGGTGTTGACGTTCTCTTCGTCGCCGCTGGCAACTCCGGCAACGGTGTGTTCACCGCCGCCAAGGAAGCCAAGGACGTCAAGGTCATCGGCTGCGACACCGACCAGTACAAGGACGGCGAGAACGGTTCCTCAAACATCGTTCTGACCTCCGCCCTCAAAAACATGGGCATCAACATCGTTCGCCAGCTCACCGCCATCAGCGACGGCAGCTTCAAGGGCGGCAACAACCTTCTGAAGGCCGACACCGATTCCACCGGCTACGTCTCCGAAGAAGGCCACCAGCAACTCAGCGAGAAGACGCTCTCCGCTTTGAAAGACGCATACGCCAAGGTCAAGACCGGCGAGATCGTCCCGCCCGACATCACCTCCACCGAGACTGTTGACAACTTTAAGGGTCTCAAATAAGACAGCGAACCATGCAGGGGGCTTCGGCCCCCTGTTTTTTTGCGCACAGAAGCGGAGTGCCTCTTTTCCATGCGCTCCTTTTTTTGCATAGACCGGTCCTCGTTTCGCGCATTGACAGCCGCGTCTGCGGCGTGTAGAATAGGGGTGAAAATCGGTGAAGGGGAGAAAACCTTGCATGGATGATACTATAGTAGAAATGCGCCATATTACCAAGCGCTTTCCCGGCGTCGTCGCAAACGACGACGTCTCGATCTCTATCCAAAAGGGCGAGATCTATGCCATTCTGGGTGAAAACGGCGCCGGAAAATCAACGCTTATGTCGATGCTTTTCGGCATGTACGAACCAGACGAGGGCGAAATTTGGATACGCGGAAAAAAGGTTAACATAACTTCTCCATCCTATGCAACAAAGCTTAACATCGGCATGGTCCACCAGCACTTTAAGCTGGTGGAAAACTACACGGTAACGGAAAACATTATTCTCGGCCAGGAACCGATGACGCGCCATCTCGGCTTTTTACCGGCGGTGGACGTGAAAGGCTCCGAACAAAAGATTGCGGCGCTTTCCAAACGTTACGGTTTGGAGGTGGACCCGCACAAGAAGATCGAGGACGTGAACGTCTCGACCCGGCAGCGCGTTGAAATCCTGAAAATGCTCTACCGCGAGGCGGAGATTTTGATTTTTGACGAGCCGACGGCGGTTTTGACGCCGCAGGAAATCGAATTTCTTCTAAACATCATCCGCGAGCTGCGAAAGGCGGGCAAGACCGTCATCCTCATCACGCACAAGCTCGAGGAGATTAAGCAGGTTGCGGACCGCTGCGCCATCCTCTGCCGCGGAAAACTCATCGGGGTGTACGACGTTGCTTCAACCTCGACGCGCGAAATGGCCAACCGCATGGTCGGCCGCGAGGTCAGCTTCACGGTGGACAAGGCCGCGATGCAGCCGGGCGCGGAGGTTTTAAAGGTGGACGACCTCTTGGTCAGGGACCCGGACGGAGTGCAGGCTGTCAAAAATGTTTCGTTCACCGTCCACGCGGGCGAAATATTCGCCATTGCGGGCGTTTCCGGCAACGGCCAGACGGAGCTTGCCGACGCGATTGCCGGCCTGATTCCCGCCTGCGGCGGAAAGATTTTTCTAAACGGCGAGGACGTAACGGCGCTTTCGGTCCGCGAGCGGACGCTGCGCGGCGTATCCTACATCCCTGAGGACCGTCAGGACGTCGGTCTGGTTCTGGACTTTGACCTTGCGGAAAATCTCGCGCTGAAGGACTATTTCAAGGAACCGTTCTGTCACAAGGGTGTTTTGGACAGGCGGGCTTTCGACGAACACGGCAAAAAGCTGATTGCAGACTACGATATCCGCAGCGGTCAGGGCATCTCAACGCAGGTGCGCTCCATGTCCGGCGGCAACCAGCAAAAGGCCATCATTGCGCGCGAGGTAGAGCTAGAAAGCGGCCTTATGATCTTCGTTCAGCCGACGCGCGGCCTTGATATCGGCGCGATTGAAAACATACATAAGCAAATCGTCGCGCAGCGCGACGCCGGAAATGCGATTTTGCTCATTTCGCTCGAGCTTGACGAGATCATCGGTTTGGCTGACACCATCGGCGTTATGTTCAGCGGCGAGATGCGTAAAATTGCGCCCGCCGAAACGCTGACAGCCAATCAGGTCGGCGAATACATGATGGGGGTGAAGGCGTGAAAAAGACGAAAGAATCAGCCGTCGGCCCCATCGGACGCGGCTTTGTAAAGATTCTCGGAAATGAGAGAACGCAAAACATCACCATTCCGCTCTTCGCGATCTTACTCAGCTTTATCGCCTGCGCCGTTGTGATTGCGCTGTTCCACAGTAACCCGTGGTCAACATTTGTATGCTTTTTGCAGGGCGGCGGCGTTCTGCCAAAGCCGGAATACGCCGCCCACAAGGGGCAGCTCACAGACCTCATGGGCATGGTGAACGCCCTCACGCCAATGATCTTTGCGGCTCTCGCAGTCGCGGTCGCACTCAAGACCGGCCTTTTTAACATTGGCGTTTCCGGCCAGATGCTTGCCGCAGGCTTTGTCACGTCCGTGCTGATTGGCTATTCAAAGCTCCCCATGGCGGCGGCAATTCCGCTCGTTTTGGTCACAGGCATTGCCGTCGGCGGCGCTGTCGGCGCACTCATCGGCTGGCTCAAGCACCGGTTCAATATCAATGAGGTCGTCTCCTCCATCATGCTCAACTATATTATCCAGTACCTTGTGAGCTTTCTTATCAACCAAAATTATATAAATATGGTATCCCGCCAGTCGAACCCTGTTTCGACCGCCTCTCGGCTGACGCTGATGAATGTTTCCGCTTTCGGACTGAAGATCGATATTCCGCTCGGCATCGTGCTCGCCATTCCGGCCGCCTTTCTCGTCCGCTTTCTGCTCGACAAGACACGGTTGGGCTATGAGCTGAAGGTCGTCGGCCTCAACCGCTGCGCGGCAAAATATGCAGGCATCAACGTCGGCAAAAGCATGGTCATCTCCATGCTTATCTCCGGCGCGCTCGCGGGGCTTGCCGGCGTCACCTACTACCTCGGCACCTTCAACAGCATCCAGCCGCGCATCCTCACCTCTGTCGGCTTTGATTCCATCGCCGTCTGCCTTCTGGGCAACTCAAACCCCATCGGCATTCTGTTTTCCTCACTGCTCATTACCATCATTTCCAAGGGCAGCAACTATATGAGCTCCATCATGAACATTCCGCAGGAAATTTCGCAGGTCATAACGGGTCTTATCCTACTGTTTTCCGCCTGCGGGGCCTATATCAAATATCGCGTCGCGCAGACAAACGAAGCCATGCTCGACGAGGCGCTTGCCGCGCAGAGGGTGGCAGAAAACGAAGGAGACGAGAAGGCATGAACAGCATCATTATCGACGGGCTTGCCTTTGCACTCCCGCTTTTCATCATTGCCATCGGCGGCATTTTCAGCGAGCGCAGCGGCATCACAAATCTCGCGCTTGAGGGCTTTCTCGGCTTCGGCGCTTTTGTTGGCGCAGCGGTCGTGACGGCCATGACCGGCGGCGATTTTGCCGGCATGGAGACAAAACTGTTTTTGCTGGCACTGCTGTTCTCCGTTTTGGGCGGCGCGGTGTTCGCAATGCTGCACGCCCTTTTGTGCGTCAAGTTCAGGGCCAATCAGGTCATCAGCGGCGTCGTCATCAACATTCTCGCCGTCGCGCTCACAACCTTTTTCACGAGCCAGCTCAATACCGCCATTTTCGGAAAGCCGACAAACAAATTCGTCCTCGGCGTCTGCGGCAAATTTACCATTCCGGGCATCTCAAAAATTCCTGTCCTCGGCGCGGTGTTCACGGATATGTACTACTTTGAGCCGATCATTATCGCCGTCGCGTTCATCGCGTCCTATGTGCTCTATAAAAGCCGCTTCGGCCTGCGCTTGCGCGCCTGCGGCGACAACCCCCACGCAGTGGACGCCGCAGGCGCGGACGTCGCAAAAATTCGCTTCGCGGCAGTCATGATCTCCGGCGCGCTTGCCGGACTTGGCGGCATTTGCTTTGCTTACGCGATTTCCGCAAGCTTCTCCCCGAGCCTCTACGCGGGCTACGGCTTCCTTGCCATTGCCGCCATGATCTTCGGCAACTGGAAGATCGGGCCGACGCTGGGTGCCTGCCTCCTCTTTGGTCTCGCCCGCGCCGCCGGGTACAAGCTCGCGCAGACGCTGGGCCTTGCAAGTACGTTTTCGGACCTGATCATGATTCTGCCCTACGTTCTCACGCTTTTGCTGTTGATGTTCTTTTCGTCTTCGAACCGTGCGCCGCGCGCGCTGGGCGAAATTTACGACAAGGGCAAGCGCTAAAGTTAACATAATTAAGGAGCAGCACACAAAATGGATTATCGCGAAATTATCGTTTCCTCCGGGAAAAAGCTTATTCACGAGGGCTTTACCGTTGATACATGGGGCAACATCAGCGTCCGTGATGAAAGCGGCCTTGTTTACATAACGCCGTCCGGCATGGACTACGAGACCTGCACGGTTGACGACGTTGTGGTCATGACGCCGGATAAAAAAATCGTATCCGGCGCGCGCCGTCCCTCCATCGAAACGGACCTGCACCTTTTGGTCTACAAGGCCCGGCCAGAGGTCACCGCCATCGTACACACGCACCCCATCAACTCCACCGTCTTTTCCTGTATGGGCGAGAGCATTCCCATCATGACGGACGAGGCAGCGCAGGCGCTCGGCGACGAAATCAGAACCGCCGCCTACGGGCTGCCCGGCTCCATGGAGCTTGCGGAAAACTGCGTGGCCGCGCTTGGAAAAAAGGCAAGCGCCTGCCTCTTGCAGTCGCACGGTGCCGTCTGCGTCGGGGCAGACATGAAAGCTGCTTTCAAGGTCGCAAAGGTCCTTGAAATGACAGCAGAAATCTATTATCGCATCCANNCACTGTCGGCAGAGAATATCGCCGCAATGCAGGACTTCGTCGCGCATCGCTACGGTCAGCCTAAATGAACCGGAGGTATTGAAAAGCATGGAAGCAGTCGAATGCATCGCAACCAGAAGAAGCGTCCGTAGATATACGGACCAGCCCGTTGAAAAGGAAACCATCGAAAAGCTTGTCCACGAGGCGCAGTACGCCCCAACTTGGAAAAATTCGCAGACGACGCGTTTCACCGCGGTAACCGGTAAGGCCGTTTTGGAGCAGGTCCGCGCGGCGATGCCGGACTATAACCAGCGTTCGAGCGAAAACGCACCGTTGCTTCTCTGCGTTTCCGCCGTCACGCACCGCAGCGGTTACGAGCGCGACGGCTCGGCCACGACGCCGCTCGGCGAGGGCTACACCTTTTTCGACTGCGGCGCGACTGTCCAGACCTTCTGCCTTGCCGCGCACGAAGCCGGACTCGCAACGCTCATCATGGGTATTTTTGACGTGGATAAGGTTCGCACAGCGCTAAACCTCCCCGAAAGCGAAGTTCCCGTCGTCATCGTCGCTTGCGGCCACGCGGCGGACGCGCCCCAAATGCCGAAGCGCCGGGCCACGGAAGAGGTTCTGCGCATCCTCTGATGCGAAACGCGTTTCAACAAAAAGCGGTATGGATTGTTTTTATCAAACATCCATACCGCTTTTGTTGATTTACCGAAATAGCGCATAAAATCGCGCGCTTTGTTCCGCCGTTTTCCCGTCAAAACCTCTAACTTCCTCTTTTACTTGCGGTTCTTTTGTGCTATGATACCTCTGTCTTTGACACATAAATTTTGGGGGATGAAAAATGGAAAGTGAATTGAAGGAGAAATACGGGCTGGGCGTTGCAATCTGCATGGTAATTGGCATCGTCATCGGCAGCGGCGTGTTTTTCAAGGCGGAAAAGATCCTCACGGAGACCGGCGGCAGTCAGCCTTTGGGCATTCTCGCGTGGATTATCGGCGGTGCCGTCATGGTCGTGTGCGCCGGAACCTTCGCCGTCATGGCGACGCGGTACAGCTACGTCAACGGTCTTGTGGACTACGCAGAGGTCACCTGCGGATCGCGTTACGCCTATTTTGTCGGCTGGTTCATGGCCATCATCTATTATCCGACGCTTACAAGCGTGCTTGCATGGGTAAGCGCCCGGTTTACCTGTGTTTTGTTCGGCTTCAACGAGGTTGGCGGCGCGGCGCTGGCGCTTGCTGCCTTTTTCCTTTGCACAAGCTTTGCCGTGAACGCGCTCTCACCAGTGCTCGCGGGCAAATTTCAGGTCGCGACCACCGTTATCAAGCTCGTTCCGCTGTTTCTCATGGGCATCGTCGGCCTTGTCGTCGGACTAAGAAGCGGTTTGACAGTCGAAAACTTCACCACCGTCGTCGAGCCCTCGAAAGCAAACGGTCATGGGCTTTTGACCGCCGTCGTTGCAACTGCCTTCGCCTATGAGGGCTGGATCATTGCAACCAGCATCAACGCGGAGCTTAAAAACGCAAAGAAAAATCTGCCTATCGCTCTGATGGCCGGTTCCGTCGCCATCATCTGCATTTACGTTCTCTACTATGTCGGCCTCACAGGCGGCGTCACGAACAGGGCCATGATGGAAAGCGGCCACGAGGGCGCAAAGCTCGCTTTTAAGACGGTCTTTTCCAAGGCGGGCGGAACGCTTCTTTACGTTTTTGTCGTCATCTCCTGCATCGGCACGCTCAACGGCCTCATGCTCGCATGTTCGCGCGGTCTGTATTCGCTCGCCTGCCGGGGGCAAGGCCCAAAGCCCGCGCTTTTCCGCGAGATCGACCCCGTGTCTAACATGGCGGTCAATTCGGCGGTTTTCGGCCTTTTCCTCTGCGGCGTATGGCTTCTCTATTTCTACGGCGCGCAGCTTGCGGACCCCATCTGGTTCGGCAAGTTCAGCTTTGACGTTTCGGAGCTACCGATCATCACGGTCTACGGGTTCTACATTCCGATCTTCCTCGCAATGATGAAAAAGGAGACGGACCTTGGCTTCGGGAAGCGCTTTGTGATGCCCGTTCTCGCTCTGTGCGGCAGCGTTTTTATGTGCTACGCCGCCTGCGCGGTGCACGGCATGTCGGTCGTCTATTCCCTCGTAATGTTTGCCGTCGTCATGCTGCTGGGGATATTCTTTCAAAAAAACGCAGAGGCCATACCAAAGGACCAGAACGCGTAAAAAAGGCCGCAGAGTTCGTTTTTCAACGACTCTGCGGTCCATTTTTATGTGCGGCCATTATGCCGTTTTGATCTTTACGTCTCCCGAAACGCTGTTCACATCGAAGCTGGCGCCGCCGTCGCCAACGGTATATCTGCCATTCTTTTTTACGGTTGGAAGCTCGCAGTCAAAATCGCCGGAAACGCTCGACATGGAAAGCGTAAAACTGCTATCCGCCGGGAGACTCAGCTCCGCGTCGCCGGAGGTCGTGTTGAACGAAAAGCGCTTCGGGCAAACCGCCGATCCAATCACCAGATCGCCCGAAATGGTGTTCCCCTCTACGGAGCCGCAGCTCCACCTAAGCTCCACGCTGCCGGAGACAGTGTTTGCCTCGGCGCTTCCGGCCGTGCCCTCATATTTGATATCGCCGGAGGTGCAATTGATCTCAAGGGTATCGCAGTCGCCCTTGTAGCGCAGATCGCCCGAGACTGTGTTAAGCTCGACCGTTTTTGCCGCGAGCGCGGCATTCAGGTCGCCGGACGCGGTATTCACCTCTATATGCTGTGCTGTGAGGTCCTGCGCGTCTACCTTTGCCGAGACCGTGTCGATCGTGACGCCGCCCAGCTTTGCGGCCAGCTCCTTCGGAACCGTGACCGTCAGCTCCTTTTGGGGCAAAAAGAGCGTCGCGCCCTTTTGGCAGTATTGTATGTAGAGCGTTCCGTTTTTCACGGTCCAACGAAGCGCCTTTTCTTCGGAAATGCTGCCCGCCGCTTTTTCGGAAAACGCGATCTTGTCCCCCTCGCCCGCGCGGATGGCGACGCTGCCGGCAGCCCACTTGAGACTCACGTTTTCAATGCCGGCTACCGCCGTTTCATAGCTACCGGCGGCGCTGTAGTCGTTTTCAAAGTCTCCGTAATCCGACGTATTTGGTCTCGTGTTGTTGCCGTTATCTCCGAAATGCACACCCCAAAACGTCGCGCCGCTACGCGTATCCTCCGGCTTTGCACCCATGTGCCGCGCGACCCCGCACAAGATTGCGCCCACCGCCGCAATGCTCAGCCCCACGATCAGCGCCGTTTTCACATCCTTTGTCATACCGTTTCCTCCTTTTTGATAAAGAGCGATTTTACCCAATCGCCAAGCTTACCGGAGACCCTCGCGATCCATTTGCCAAACGCAACCGCGCCGAGCCAGCCGGGAATGCACACGCCCACGCACACAAGACCTGCGCCCACCCACAGAAGCTCGTTTGCCAGTCCCCCGTTCCAGAAGACGCAGGCTGCAAGCAGCGCCCCGCCCGTGCAGCCAAGGCTGATGACCAGAGCGAACAGAGCGATCACAAGCACCCACAGCACAACATATGCCACGCCTATGAGAACGAAGAATACGCCCATCAGCGGTACCCAGACGGGCGCGCCGAGAACAAGCAGCAAAACTTTAAGCCCGGACCAGCCCTCCTTTGGCTTCATGCGAGACCGCATGAGCGTTGAAAGCGGCGCCTCCTTCAAAATCTGGCCAGCCAGCTCCGGCGGAGACCCCAGCCTCGAAACGGCCTCTTCCTCTGACATGCCGTCCTCCGTCATGTCGTCAAGCATCTCGGCATAGTAGAAAAGCCGCCGGTCGATTTCATCCGGCGGGAGCTGCGAGATACGCCGCCCCAGTTCGTTTAGAAATTCAAGCTTCGTCATTGCGAATGCTCCCCTCGATAAAATCATGCATCGCCGCAAGCTCCGGCCAACTTTCCAAAAACGCCTCCACCTGTCCGCGCCCCGCTTGTGTCACGCTATAGAACTTTCGCAGCCTGCCGTTGTGCGCAACGGAATAGTTCGTGAGACAACCGGCGCTCTCCAGCCGGCGCAAAATCGGATAAAGCGTTGACTCCGAAACCTCTATGCAATCGGAGAGATCCTTTATGATCTTGTAGCCATAGCTGTCGCCGCGGCACAAAACAGAAAGAACACAGACATCCAATATTCCCCTTTTCATCTGCGGATCAAGCACGGCAATGCCTCCCTTTGCATCATACTATACAACGCATAGTATATGCTGTCAAGAATATTTCCGCGCTTTTTTTAAACCGCACAGTTTCCTTTCTCTGTGCAAATTTGCAAAACCGGCTTGCCAAATCTCCGGCCACCGTGCTATAATACGCCGTGGTATTTGGTCCAGCCAATGAGCAGCCAAGATCAGAAAGGAAGACAACCCCCATGGAATTCAACAAGCTCAGCGCGCCGACGCTGAAGGAGCTTTTTGTCGAACAGCTCGAAAACATGATTCTCTCCGGAAAACTCGCTATCGGCGAGAAGCTCCCCTCCGAACGGGAGCTGGCCCAATCCATGCAGATCAGCCGCAGCGTTGTGAACGCCGGTCTCGCGGAGATTGCGGACAAGGGATTTCTGGAAATCGTTCCGCGCAGCGGCACTTATGTCGCGGACTATCGCAAAAAGGGCACACTTGACACACTCGTCTCCATCATGAAATTCAACGGCGGCACGCTGCCGGACGTCGATATTCTCTCCATTCTGCAAATCCGTAAGGTCTTGACCTCGCTTGCACTCGAGCTTTCCATCCCCCATATCAAGGACGAAGAGGTAAACCAGCTCTTCGAGCTTGCGCAGAAGCTTGACCGAACCACGGAGCCGGTCAAGGCAGCGGAGATCGTTTTTGAGTTTGACCACCTTTTGTGTAACTTCTCCGGCAACACCCTTCTGCCGCTCATTTTTTATTCCTTCCGCGCGCCGAACATCACGCTTTTCGAGCGCTACTTCCGTCTACACGGCTGC
>DEMY01000086.1:16475-18745 GCA_002359425.1 Clostridiales bacterium UBA2658 | reverse complement strand
TGAAGAGACCATTTCCGGAACCACTGAGATTTACAGATAACGCAAGACCGGGGACCGTTCAAAAAGGAACGTCTCCGGTCTTTTTTTCTATGATTCCGCTTTCTTCACAGACTCCATCAAATATTTTCCGTAGTCGCTCATTTTAATCCTTTCCGCAACCTCAAGAAACTTTTCATGGGAGATAAGTCCATTTTTAAAGGCAATCTCCTCAAGACAGCCGACCTCCCGACCGCTCGACGCGCGGTAGTCGCGGATGGCGCAGGCAGCGGAGAGCAGTGTGTTGGCGTGGACGGTGTCGTACCAGCTGACCTCCTTGTCGAGCGCAACGACGTGCAGGTCGTTCATGGCAAGGTAGGCATTGTTGACCGAGGTGATCTCAAGCTCCCCGCGCGCGGAGGGTTCGACTCCTTGAGCGATGGCGCTCACGCGGCTGTCATAAAAGTAGAGACCCGGAATAATGTAGTTTGATTTCGGGCTTTGCGGCTTTTCTTCAATGCTGATGACCCGGCCGTTTTCATCGAACTCCACGACGCCGAAGGGACGCGGGTCGTCCATGTAGCAGCCGAAAACGGTCGCGCCGGATGTGCTGTTTCTGGCCTCGTGCAGTTTTTCGCGCATTCCGCCGCCAAAAAAAATATTGTCGCCCAAAGCGAGACAGACGCGGTCCCCCGCAATGAAGTCCTCGCCCAGAATAAACGCGTCCGCAATGCCGCGGCGGTCGTATTGTTTTATGTATGTAAGCCGCGCGCCGAAGCTCTCTCCGGTGCCAAGCAGGTTTTTGAACGCGTCCTCGTCCTCTGGGGGAACGATCAAGAGAATGTCCGTGATGCCCATTTCAAGGAGAAGGGACAGGGGGTAATAGATCATCGGTTTGTCATACACCGGCAGAAGGGGCTTGCATATGCAGTGGGTGATCGGGTAAAGGCGGGTACCTTTTCCCGCAGCTAGAACGATACCTTTCATTTTATCCTCCGTTTGTAAAAGAAGCGCTGATAAAATCGGCGCGTGCGGATTGACGCGCAGATTTTTTGTCTGGCAAAGAAAAAATCGCAGGAAAACTGACGTATTTCAAGATTTTTTAACGAAATCCAGACGGAAAATCTGCCGTCAAGGCGGACTTGGGATTCCATCTGCGCTTTTTAAGACGCGGCTGTTTTCGGACGGCTGGCAATAGGAAAAGGCCGCCTTTTTCCCAGCAGGCGTATTTTTAGTATAGACTGCTCAGAAAAAAAGTCAAATGCTTTTATGTAAATTTTCCCGCATAAATTGCAAAATTGTGAAAGAAGTATTTGAATTTACCGCCCATATGGCCTATAATAGAAACTATTGGGTGTATACGCGCTCAGAGAGGAAAATACTTATAGGAGTGAAATCAATGGAAAGTTTCAGTTACTACTGGATTGGTTTCATCGGATTTGCGATTGCGATCATTTACGCTCTGTTCAGAGCGAAAAAGGTCATGAGCTATTCCGAGGGAACCGAACAAATGCAGGAGATTGCTTCGCACATTCGTGAAGGTGCGAACGCGTATCTGAAGCAGCAGTACACAACTGTCGCAAAGGTTTTTGCGGTCGTGTTCGTGGTCTTGCTTCTGATGGCCTTCGGTACGAACGGCCAGATGCTCTCCAAGTTTACACCGTTTGCATTTCTGACGGGTGGCCTTTGGTCCATGCTCGCAGGTCTCACGGGCATGAAGATCGCCACGCAGGCAAACTCCCGCACCGCGAACGCAGCCTCCGAGAGTCTCAACAAGGGTCTCAGCGTCGCGTTCTCATCCGGCTCCGTCATGGGCTTTACCGTTGTCGGTCTCGGCATGCTGGACATCTCAATCTGGATCTGCATCCTCTACTTTGGCTTCAAGATTGACGATCCGCTCACCTTCGGCAACATCATGGTCATGAACGGCATGGGCGCTTCCTTTATGGCGCTGTTTGCGCGTGTCGGCGGCGGTATCTACACGAAGGCTGCCGACGTNNCCCCGCCACAATCGCCGATAACGTCGGTGACAACGTCGGCGACGTCGCCGGTATGGGCGCGGACCTTTACGAGAGCTACGTTGGCTCCGTTCTGTCCACCTTCGCTCTCGGCGCTGCCGCAGGCTACGGCTTCAGGGGCATGCTTCTGCCGATGTGCATCGCCGTCGTTGGCATTGTCTGCTCCGTTATCGGTTCCCTCTTCATCAGGACGAACGAGGACGCCACGCAGATCTCGCTTCTGAAGAGTCTGCGCACCGGCACTTACCTTGCGGCTGTCCTCGCGGCGGTCGCTTC
>DEMY01000086.1:7506-16438 GCA_002359425.1 Clostridiales bacterium UBA2658 | reverse complement strand
CCTCATCCCCGAGCACTGGGTCGGCATCTACACCGCCATCCTCTGCGGTTTGATCGGCGGCTGCCTGATCGGATACTTCACCGAATACTTCACCTCTGACACCTATAAGCCCACGCAGAAGCTGGCCGACGCCTCCGAGACCGGCTCCGCAACCGTCATCATCGGCGGTCTTTCCCTCGGCATGAAATCCACCTTGCCCTCCATCCTCGTCGTTGCCATCGCTGTTATCATCAGCTACTTCGCAGCTGGCTCCGGCGCGGAGAACAAGCTTGACGCCGGCCTCTACGGCATCGGCATCGCGGCTGTCGGCATGCTCTGTACCCTCGGCATCACGCTGGCTACGGACGCTNNAAGCCGAGATGTCCGGTCTGCCTGAAGAGGTTCGCGAGCGTACGGATGCACTCGATTCCCTCGGCAACACCACAGCCGCTACCGGCAAGGGCTTCGCAATCGGCTCCGCTTCTCTCACGGCTCTGGCTCTGATCGTCTCCTATGTCAACATTGCGAACACAAAACTCACCGACGCCGGAAAAGACGCCATGAACCTCGCGCTCACAAACCCGACCGTTCTCGTCGGCCTGTTCCTCGGCGCGATGCTCGTTTTCGTTTTCTCCGCGCTTACGATGAGCGCCGTTCAGGTCGCGGCGCAGCAGATTGTTGTTGAGGTTCGCCGTCAGTTCCATGAGATCGCCGGCATCATGGAAGGCAAAGCAAAGCCCGACTATGCTGCCTGCGTCGGTCTCTGTTNNCGCCACAGGTCTCATCCTCGGCGCTGAAGGCGTTGTCGGTCTCCTGGGCGGCGTCTCCGTCACCGGCTTCGCGATGGCTGTTTTCATGTCCAACGCGGGCGGCGCCTGGGACAACGCAAAAAAGTACATTGAAGCCGGCAACCACGGCGGCAAGGGCAGCGACTGCCACAAGGCGGCTGTTGTCGGCGACACCGTCGGCGATCCGTTCAAGGATACTTCGGGCCCGTCCCTCAACATCCTTATCAAGCTCTGCTCCACCGTTTCGATCGTTTTCTGCGGTCTCATCACGAGCTTCAACCTGATGGGCATTCTCTAAGATTTAAAAAATCCCGTCTCCAACGGAGGCGGGATTTCTTTATTCCCCGCTGCGCGGTAAAGAACGAAAATAAACAGGCGATCCGATTTGGATCGCCTGTTTGCATCGTCCGATTTATTTCACCGCGTTCATTGCAAGGTAGGCGTTGATAAAGCCGTCGAGATCGCCGTCCATGACAGCGTCAATGTTGCCCATTTCAAAGCTGGTGCGGTGGTCTTTCACAAGCGTATATGGCATAAAGACATAGGACCGGATCTGGCTTCCCCACTCGATTTTCATCTGGACGCCCTTAATGTCCTCGACCTTTTCAAGATGCTCGCGCTCTTTTATCTCCGCGAGCTTTGCGCGCAGCATGCTGCGGCAGTTCTCAAGGTTCTGGAAGTGGCTGCGTTCGACCTGACTCGATACGACGATGCCGGTCGGGATATGCGTCAGACGAACGGCGCTGGAGGTCTTGTTGACCTTCTGTCCGCCCGCACCGGAGGATCGGAACACATCCATCTTGATGTCATCGTCGCGCAACTCTATCTCGTTGTTATCCGTGATCTCCGGCATGACCTCGGCAGCGGCAAAGCTTGTGTGGCGGCGGCCGGACGCGTCAAACGGGCTTACGCGCACAAGACGGTGTACGCCATTTTCGCCCTTGAGATAACCGTAAGCGTTCTCACCCTCGATCTGAATGGTGGCGGATTTTAGTCCCGCTTCCTCGCCGTCCTGATAGTCGAGAATCTTGTATTTGTAGCCGTGGCGCTCGGTCCAGAGCGTATACATGCGGTAGAGCATGGAAGCCCAGTCCTGCGCCTCGGTGCCGCCCGCTCCCGCATGGAGCGTCAAAATTGCGTTATTCGAGTCGTACTCGCCGGAAAGGAGCGTCTCCAGACGCGTTTCCTCAAGCTTTTTTTCAAACTCGGCATAATCCGTCGTAAGCTCGGAGAGCATACTCTCGTCGTTTTCCTCGAGCGCCATTTCGCAGAGCGTGTAAAGGTCGTCCCACTGGTTCTGGAGCTTTTCATAGCGGTCGCATTTGGCATTCAGATGTTTCAANNCTCCTCCTCGCTCTCCGCTCCGAGTTTCTTAATCTCTTCGCGCGCCTCGTCAAGCTTCAGAGCGTGGCCCAGATGTTCGAGCGTTGGCTTGAGACCGTTTAATTTCACTTTGTATTCTTCAAATTCCAGCATAATTGCCTACCCCTTGTTCATAGTCCCATGTATTATATACAAAAAATGCTCGCTTGTAAATATCTTTTCGTCAGGCCCCAATGCGACAATGCAGGAAGTTCGTCAGAATTGAGGAAAAAACTTCGCCGCAAGGCTTTCTTTTGCGAAAAGGATTTGTTATAATGATACCGAACAAGCGACCCCTTTATAATTAAATACACACAACATATTGAGAGAGGACGATCAATCGTGATTTCACATGGCAAGGAGATTAAGGTTTTTGCCGGAAACTCCAACCCCAAGCTTGCAGAGGGGATTTGCAAGAAACTCAACATCGAACTTGGAAAGTCCGTTGCCACCGCATTTTCGGATGGCGAGATTTCCATTTCCATTAACGAACCGGTCCGGGGCGCGGACGTGTTCGTCATTCAGTCCACCTGCACCCCCGTCAACAACAACCTGATGGAAATGCTCATCATGATCGACGCGATGCGCCGCGCCTCCGCAGGCCGCATCACAGCCGTCATGCCCTATTTCGGCTATGGCCGCCAGGACCGCAAGGCGAAAAGCCGCGACCCGATCTCCGCAAAGCTCGTTGCAAACCTCATCACTGAGGCCGGCGCGGACAGAGTCCTCACAATGGACCTCCACGCCCCTCAAATTCAGGGCTTCTTTGATATCCCCGTGGACAACCTTATGGGCAGCCCCATCTTCGCCAACTACTATATGGATAAGTTCGGTATCGGCAACCCCGACTGCATCGTGGTCTCGCCGGACGTTGGCAGCGTTTCCCGCGCCCGCAAGTTCGCCCAGAAGCTCGGTATCAACCTTGCCATCGTTGACAAGCGCCGCGAAAAGGCCAACAGCTCCGAGGTCATGAACATTATCGGCGACGTGTCCGGCAAAACCGTCATCATGCTTGACGACATGGTTGACACAGCCGGCAGCCTCTGCGGCGCAGCGAAGGCTCTCATCGAGATCGGCAAGGCCAAGGAAGTCTATGCCTGCTCGTCCCACGGCGTTCTCTCCGGCCCCGCCATCGACCGCATCAACGACAGCTACATCAAAGAACTCATGTTGCTTGACACCGTCCCCTACCGCTCCGAAAAGCAGTGCGACATCATCCGCTATCTTCCCGTTGACCAGATCTTCGCGGAAGCGATCACCCGAATTTACGAGGAAGTTTCCATCTCCTCTCTTTTTGACTGATAATTCATTTCTCAGGCGTTAAACTGTTTAAGCTAAGCCGCCGGGCTTCCGTCCGGCGGCGGAAGGATTTTTGACCGATATGATCTTTAAGAAACAAGGCGGCGGCGTTTCCTGGCTCGTCGTTTTCCTCGGCAACCCCGGCAAAAAATACGACGGCACCCGCCACAATATCGGTTTTCGCACGGCAGACGCGCTTGAAAATCGCGAACACCTCAAAATCGTCAAGCTCCGCTTCAACGCACTCACGGCGACAGCGGAGCTGGGCGGTGAAAAAGTCCTCTTAATGAAGCCGCAAACCTACATGAATTTATCGGGTAACGCCGTCGCTCCCGCCGCGGCGTACTACAAGGTCCCCGCAGACCATGTCGTCGTTGTGAGCGACGACATGTCCCTTCCCGTGGGCAAGCTGCGCATCCGCGCGAAAGGCTCCAGCGGCGGACACAACGGGCTTAAAAGCATCACCGCCGCTCTGGGAACGGACACGTTTCCCCGCATCAAGCTCGGCGTCGGCGTACCTCCTTCGGATGCTGGCGAGGAGGACATCATCAACTGGGTCCTCGGCAGCTTCAGCGGGAAGGACGCGCCGGCCATTTCCGAAGCCTGTGAAAGAGCTTGTGACGCGCTCCCCGTTCTCATCAGCGAGGGCGTAGAAAAAGCCATGAACGAATTCAATTGACAGCGGGAACTCCTTTCCGCTGTCTTTTTCTATCTGGAAAGGGTCTGACGCCAATGGACATGACACTTGAACGCTTCATCCCCGACTTTTCTGCCGGCAGGTGCAGCCATGCAGGCGGATTTTTAGGCGCACACCAAACGGGGCAGGGTGTTATTTTCCGCGTCTGGGCGCCGGAAGCCGTGCGCGTCAATCTTGCGGGCGACTTCAACGACTGGAGCCTGACAGACGCCCCTATGCTGCCCCGTGCCAGCGGCATTTGGGAGCTTGCGCTCGCTGATCTGCCGGCGGGCGCCACCTACAAATACGCCATTCTCACAAAGGACGGGCAGACGCTTTGGAAAGCCGACCCCTACGGCGTCTTTACCGAGCTGCGTCCCGCAAGCGCTTCCCTGCTCTATGATCTTTCAAACTACAAATGGGGGGACGACGCGTGGCTTGCGCTCCGGCGTCAAAACAAGGTCTACGACGGCCCGCTCAATATCTACGAGGTGCATTTCGGCTCCTTCAAAAACGGCAAGAGTGGCCCGATGAGCTACCGCGAGGCGGCGGAGCTGCTGCTTCCGTATGTAAAAGACATGGGTTTTACCCATATTGAGTTCATGCCGCTCACCGAATTTCCCTACGACGGCTCGTGGGGCTACCAGTGCACCGGTTATTTTGCCGCGACCTCGCGCTTCGGAACGCCGGAGGATCTCATGTATCTCATAGACGCGTGTCACCGCGAGGGCGTCGGCGTCATCATGGACTGGGTTCCCGCGCATTTTCCAAAGGACCCGCAGGGTCTTGTGGAGTTCGACGGCAGCCGTCTCTATGAAAACCGAGACCCGGAAATGGCGGAGCACCCGAGCTGGGGCACCCGCATTTTTGACTTCGGCCGCGGCGAGGTTCAGAGCTTTCTCATCTCTTCCGCCCTTTTTTGGCTCGAAAAATACCATATCGACGGTCTGCGCGTGGACGCGGTCGCCTCTATGCTCTATCTCGACTACGACCGCAAGCCCGGCCGCTGGAAAGCGAATCAATTTGGCGGGCACGAAAATCTCGAGGCAGTCGAATTTCTGCAAAAGCTAAACGCCGCCTGTTTTGACTTTGACGACAGCGTCCTCATGATTGCCGAAGAGAGCACCGCGTGGCCTCTCGTCACCCGCCCGGCGGATATCGGCGGGCTTGGCTTCAACCTCAAGTGGAACATGGGCTGGATGAACGACACACTCCGCTATCTCAAAACCGACCCCTATTTCCGTGCCGGCTGCCACAACGACCTGACCTTTTCGCTGATGTACGCCTTTTCGGAAAACTTTATCCTCCCGCTGTCGCACGACGAGGTCGTCCACATAAAAGGCTCGCTTTTTGAGAAAGCCCCCGGCACGCGGGAGCAGAAGTTTTCGACGATACGCGTCTTCTGGGCGTATATGCTCGCGCATCCGGGCAAAAAGCTTCTCTTCATGGGCGCGGAGCTTGGGCAGCCGACCGAGTGGAACTATGAGGCTGAGCTTCCCTGGAACCTTCTGGATCAACCGGAAAACGACGCGCTGCACTGCTTTTTCCGCGCGGCAAACCTCTTTTATGCTTCGGCAGAGCCGCTTTGGGAGATTGACTTTGAGGGCGAAGGCTTTCAGTGGATCTGCCCGGATGAATATATCAAAAATATGCTCGGCTTCGTCCGGCGCGACAAACAGGGAAACGAGCTACTTTTTGTCGCGAACTTCTCCGGCGTCATGGTGGAGGACTTTCGCCTCGGCGTGACCGGGCCGGGGACGTGGGAGACTGTCCTTTCTACGGACGAGTCGCGTTTTGGCGGCGCCGGTACGCTCACCGAAGAAATGTCCTTTGAAACAGAATTTATCCCACACCACAATCAAGACCAATCCATTGTCATCGATATTCCCCCACTGAGTGCATTTTTTCTCAAGCGGACACAGGAAATATCCCCACCACCAAAAAAAGCGCCCGCTTGAACGAACAGAAATCGGAGGTCGGAAATGAAGAAAGAATGTATTGCAATGCTCCTCGCGGGCGGACAGGGCTCGCGACTTTACGCGCTGACAGACATGGCCGCAAAGCCCATCATTCCCTTTGGCGGCAAATACCGGATCATCGACTTTCCACTTTCAAACTGCTCAAATTCCGGCATCGACGTCGTCGGTGTCTTAACGCAATATCAGCCGCTCCTTTTGAACAGCTACATCGGCAACGGTCTTCCCTGGGACCTCGATGTGCAAAACGGCGGAGCCTATATCCTTCCGCCCTATCAGATTGCGGGCGAAAACGGCAAATGGTTCTCCGGCACTGCAAACGCTGTTTACCAAAACATTCCATTCATTGAAATGTGGGACCCTGAGTACGTTATCATCCTCTCCGGCGACCACATTTATAAAATGGATTACAGCAAAATGCTCCGTGCGCATAAGGCTCACGCAGCGGACTGCACCATCGCCGTTCTGCGCGTTCCGATGGCCGAGGCGTCCCGCTTCGGCATTATGGAGACGGACGGCGACGGCTTCATACATATGTTTACCGAAAAACCGAAGAAACCGAAAAGCAATCTGGCGTCTATGGGCATCTACATTTTTACATGGAAAAAGCTTCGCCAATACCTCATCGCTGACGAAGCGGATCCGAACTCAGAAAAAGACTTCGGCAAAAACATCATTCCGAAGATGCTCCAAAACCGCGAGCGGCTCTGGGCTTATCCGTTTTCTGGCTACTGGCGGGACGTCGGCACAATCGACTCCCTGTGGGAAGCGAACATAGATATGCTTTCGCTGGACGCCATCAACCTCTATGACCGCTCATGGCCCATCCGCAGCCGCAGCCCGATCCGGCCCCCGCACTTTGTCGGGGAAAACGCCGTTGTCCGCCACAGCTTCGTGACGGAGGGCTGCGACATCCGCGGCAGCGTCTACAACTCCGTTTTGTCCAACAGCGTCACAGTCAGCGAGGGTGCGCGGGTGAATTACAGCATCCTCATGCCCGGCTGCACAATCGGCCCGGGCGCGGTTGTGGAATACGCCATCATCGGCGAGAGGGCCAAGATCGGGAAAAACGCCGTTGTCGGCGCGCCGCCGGGCGGAAACGCGGGCATTCAAATCACGACCTGCGGGCCGGACAGCGCCGTTGCAAACGGCGAAATGGTCCCTGCGGGCGCAATGCTCTACGCGGAAAGGAGAAACGCCTGATGTCCGATCTGCACGGCATTATCTACGCTCACCACTCCAATCCCGCATTGGGCGAGCTCGTCACGCACCGCACAAGCGCGTCCCTCCCCTTCTGCTCGCGCTACCGCCTCATTGACTATGCGCTTTCCTCGATGACAAACGCGGGCGTGCGGGATGTCGGCGTCATCATGCAGCGCGACTACCAGTCTCTTCTCGATCATCTCGGCAGCGGCAAGGATTGGAACATGTCTCGTTCCTCCGGCGGATTGAGCCTTCTGCCCCCCTTCGGCATGCATGACAGCGGTATCGGCGAATACCGCGGTTGCATGGAGGCGCTGGCGGCCAAGCGCTCCTATATCCGCGATGTAACGCAGAACTCGATCGTCCTCTATCGCGGAGATGTTGCGGCAAGCTTTGACCTGCGTGCGGCCTTTGAAGCGCACACGGCCTCCGGCTGCGAGCTGACGGCAGTCTGCGTGGACCGGCCTTTCCTTGGCGGCGGCGAGCGCATCCGCTTCGTCCCGGATTCCGAAACTACGGCAAAACGTATGCTTTTTCCGGGGACAAAGGAGGAAAACGCCCTTTATTCGGCAGAGGTTTATATCATCCAAAAGCAACTTTTGCTGGAGCTGATTAACTGGTGCCGCGCGCATGGGCGGCTCCATTTCCACCGCGACGCGCTTGCGCACTATATGGAGAGCGGCGCGAAGGTCGGCCTTTATATCCATCGCGGCTATATGGCCCGCATCAGCTCGGCGAACGACTACTTCCNNAAAAAACCGCGCAGACCTTTTCCCGACAGAACGCCCGGTCTACACCCGTGTACGCAGCTCCGTTTCCACCTACTACGGCGAAGATGCGAGCATCAAAAATTCCCTCGTGGCAGACGGTTGCTACATCGAGGGCGCAGTCGAAAACTGCGTTCTCTTCCGCAGCGTACGCGTAAAAAAAGGCGCAACGCTCAAAAACTGCGTTCTGATGCAGGACGCCGTCGTCGGCGTAGACACAACGCTGCAATACGTCGTCTCCGACAAATACGTCGCATTTTCGGACGGCATCGCGCTCTCCGGCAGCAACGGACTTCCTCTCATCGTCCCTAAGGGCAAAAACATCTAGCTCCTCATAGCCCGGCAGAAAGGGCAAAACTTTAAGCGTTGTTTACATTCTCTTGCTTGACAAACGCATTGTACGGCGCGTAAAATGTCTCAATATTCAGAAAAACCTTCATGCACGTTCCGGACTGCGTTAAAAAAAACCTTAAAACCAGTCAGTATTCCTGCGATTTTTACCTTGCCAGACGAAAAATCTGCCCGCCAATCCGCGCATATTGATTTCATCAGCGTTCCCATGGTCGTACGGAAGTCCGGTCATTTTGACGGGAAAGGTTTCAGTCGAAAGGAGGCAGTCTGTGAATATTCTTTTTGCCGTCAGCGAGGCGGCGCCCTTTGTCAAAACCGGCGGACTCGGCGATGTGGCCGGGTCTCTTCCGGCAGCGCTCACCGCCGAGGGAGCGGACGTGCGCGTCATTCTCCCGCTCTACGGCTCTATCGCTGAAAAGTGGCGGCTCAAAATGAATTATCTGTTCTACGACTATGTCCGCCTCGCGTGGCGCAGCCAGTATTGCGGTGTCTACACATTGAAAGAAGATGGTGTCACCTACTATTTTCTCG
>DEMY01000086.1:0-7449 GCA_002359425.1 Clostridiales bacterium UBA2658 | reverse complement strand
TCATCAAAACGGTTTTTACGATTCATAATATCGAGTATCAGGGTCGCTTCGGAACGGAGACGCTCGGAGATGTGTTCGGTCTTTCAGACGAGCTATATAACGCCGGCATTCTTCGCTATGACGACGACATTAGTCTCATGAAGGGCGCGATTTACAAGGCTGACAGACTCACGACCGTTAGCCCCTCCTATGCGCAGGAGCTTTGTGCCCCCTACTTTGCCTGTGGGCTGCACGAGGTCATAAGAGACAACTCCTACAAGCTTTCCGGCATTTTAAACGGCATAGACCCAAAGCATTACGATCCCAAAACGGACTCTTTTCTCACTGCGCACTATGGATCGAAGGATCTCTCGGGCAAAAAGGAATGCAAACGCGCACTCTGCCGCCTTCTCGGATTTGACGAAAACGACGACGGCCCCATTGTCGCATGCATCTCGCGGNNAGGGCATGGTTTCACACGGCGTTCGCATTGTCATCCTGGGAACCGGGGACGCCCGCTACGAGGGCTTTTTCCGGGACGCCGAAAATCGCCATCGCGGCGCCGTTTCGGCAAACATCATGTATTCCGAGGAGCGCTCTTCAAAGGTCTATGCGGGCGCTGACCTCATGCTTATGCCCTCGCGCAGCGAGCCTTGCGGCCTCACGCAGATGATTGCAATGCGCTACGGCACACCACCTGTCGTCCACGCCGTCGGAGGACTCAAGGAAAGCGTCGTTCCTCATCCTTACGAGGGGTCTAACGGCTTCACCTTTTCAAACTATGCCTCCTGTGACCTCTTAGGCACCATCGATTACGCCATATCTATCCGCCAAAATGCTGAGGAATGGAACGCACTTCAGCAACGCTGCATGACAGCGGACCTGAGCTGGAAGCATTCTGCACAGCAATATCTCGACCTCTATCACGAGCTTCTCGCTTAAACACACATCAAATTTATCAAAATGCTTCGCAACGCACAGCGGCGCAGCGCCATTGGCGCTGTTTCTCCGATCAAAGTATTTGGCCGGAGGGCAGCCTCAGAAAGGAACCCATCTATGTTTTCAATCGGAAAAGAAGAGCTGAAAGCGTCCATCGAGGATATGCTCGAAGCCCATTTCGGTAAGACCGCCCATACAGCCAGCGAATGCGAGGTCTTTTGCGCAAGCGCTATGCTCCTGCGCGAATACGCTTCCCGCGAGCTTGTGCGCTGCGAAAACTACGACGAGCGCGAGGTACACTATCTCTCCATGGAATTTCTCATGGGCCGCTCACTCGAAAAAAATGCCTTCAACCTCGGCCTGCTCAGCGAACTCACGGAGGTTTTGATCGAGCTTGGTTTTGAGCCGGCGGAGATTTACGAAGCGGAGCCGGACGCCGGGCTTGGAAACGGCGGCTTGGGACGCCTTGCCGCATGCTATATGGACAGCATGGCCACCCTCGGTATCCCCGCGACCGGCTACTCGCTGTGCTACGAGCTAGGTATGTTCCGGCAAAAAATCGAAAACTCCCGCCAAACCGAGCTTGCGGACAACTGGACCGTTTCGGCGGACTCGTGGCTTGTACCCTGCTATGATGACTCTGTGGAGGTCCGCTTCGGCGGCAAGGTTGAGGAAAATTGGGACTTTTCCGGCAAGTGCCGCGCCGTGGTGCACAATTACACACCGATCGTCGCCGTCCCGCGCGATATGCTGATAACGGGCTATGCGTCCGATCGCGTGAACACGCTCCGTCTCTGGGATGCAAAGTCGCCGCATAGTCTTGACATGCATCTTTTCTCTGGCGGCGAATATGTAAAATCCATGGAGGAGCGAACGTTGGCCGAGGTCATCACAAAGGTCCTCTACCCCGCCGACGAGACGCTTGAGGGCAAAATTCTCCGTCTGCGCCAGCAGTATTTCTTCGTCTCCGCGACCGCGCAGAGCGTCGTAAAAAAGCACAAGCAAAAATACGGCCGTTTGTCGAACTTTGCTGAGTGCCACGTCTTCCAGATCAACGACACGCACCCGACCATGCTCATTCCCGAACTTATGCGCATTTTCATGGACGACGAATGTATGGGTTGGGACGAGGCCGCCGCAATCGTCTCAAAATGCGTCTGCTACACGAACCATACGGTCATGGCCGAAGCGCTTGAGTGCTGGCCGCAGGAGCTGATCGAGGCGCAGATTCCGCGCATCTGGCACATTGTCAAGGAGATCGACATCCGCTGGCGCGCCTATCTGGAGCGGAACTATCCAAACGATCCCGAGGCCGTTTTGCGCGCCCTCGTTTTGCGGGACGGAAACGTGCACATGGCAAATGTCTGTCTCGCCTGCTGCTGCCGCGTCAACGGCGTTTCCGCGATGCACACGGAGATTTTAAAACACGACATTTTCCGCGACGTCTACGTCCTCCAGCCGGAAAAGTTCGTAAACGTCACAAACGGCATCGACCATCGCCGCTGGCTCGCGCAGGTAAATCCGGAGCTTTCGGCCCTCGTCATGCGGCTTCTGCACGGCGATGAATTCCTCACGAAGCATGANNANNNNGNGGNGTTGGAAGCCTTCGATCGCGACCCCAATGTCCTCTCAGAGCTGGAGNNGCAGGGCGGCATCGTGCTCGACACGAACGCCATTTTCGACGTGCAGGTTAAGCGCCTGCATGAATACAAGCGCCAGCTTCTCTGCGCAATGCTCATAGCCGAACTCCAACAGCGCATCCATGACGACCCGAACGCACCGTTTTTGCCGCGCACCTTCCTCTTTGGCGCAAAGGCCGCGAGCAGCTACAAAACGGCAAAGCAGATCATTACTCTGCTTTGCTCTCTCGCGGACGATGTGAACGCAGACCCGCTTTGCAAGGGAAAGCTACAGGTCGTCTTTATCGAAAATTACCGCGTTACAGTCGCGGAAAAGCTCATGCCCGCCGCGCAGGTCTCCGAGCAGATTTCGACCGCCGGCAAGGAAGCCAGCGGCACCGGCAACATGAAGCTCATGATGAACGGTGCAATCACGATCGGCACGCTCGACGGCGCAAATGTCGAGATGCACGAGCGGCTTGGGGACAAGAACATGGCTCTCTTCGGCCTGCGCGCCGAGGAAATCGCAGCTATGAAAAAGCAGGGCTACGACCCGCAGAAAATCTACGATGAGGACCCGCGTGTGCGCCGGGTGCTGGACCGCTTCAGCAAGGGCTTTCAAAACGGCGTGAGCTTTCAAGATCTCGTATCGAAGCTTGTCTATGGCGGCGACGAATACTTGGTTCTCGCCGATTTTGACAGCTATGTCGCGGCACACGACAGATTATACGAAACAATCTCTGATAAAGACAAACGAGCTGCCATTTCACTTTGCAATATTGCCCGCAGCGGCGGCTTCGCCGCAGACCGCGCCGTTTTGGACTATGCAAAAACGGTTTGGATGTTGTAATTGATTGTTGCAAAAATCGCACAGATAGTAAAAGCTGCCGGGTATGATACCCGGCAGCTTTTTTCTGCTCAAAAGCAAAATGTGACGGCTTTCTTTCCGGTCAGGCTGTAGGATAGTCCCATGAAAACGATCTATGCGGACGATATGTTCGTTCTCAATCTTATCATCGACTATTTTATTCTGCTCGCAACGGCGAAGCTCTGCGCTTTGCCGCTCCGGCGAAAGCGCTTTGCCCTGTCGGCCGTGTTCGGCGCGCTCTACGCGGTGTTGCTGCTCTGGCCGCGCTTTCAAGCGCTTGCAACGCCGGCAGCGAAGCTGGGTCTCGGCGCTGTGATGACGCTGATCGCCTATGGAGCAGGGTCCGGCATTTTAAAGCCCTATTTCGTTTTTCTTGTCGTCTCAGCATCCTTTGGAGGGGCCGTCTACGCGGCTTCGCTTCTGGCCGGGGTTGACCCTGAGGAGGGGCTTTTTGTGCCGCTTTCCATGCGCGTGCTGGTTCTGTCCTTTGCCGCCTGCTATTGCGCACTGACCTTTTATTTCCGACACTTTTCAAAGCGCGCAGTGCGTGAAACGCACCTTATCGAGGTGAAATTTGCAGACAAGGCCGCTGTTTTCACAGCGCTTACAGACACCGGAAACGAACTTTACGACCCCGTGAGCGGCCTTCCGATCATGGTCATTGGAAAGCGGGAAGCCCAAAAGCTGCTGCCGCCGGTCCTTTCGGAAGCGCTGGTAGAAGGCCCGGTTGCATTCATGGAAGCGCTGCCCTTTTTCTCACCGTTGCAAACGCGCTTTCGGCTTGTGCCCTATGCCGCCGTCGGTCAAAGCGCGGCACTGCTGCCCGTTTTCCGTCCGGACAGCCTAAAGATAGACGGAAAGCCCGCACATGACCTGCTGGTAGGACTTGCACCCAACGAAATCTGTGGAACGGGCGACTTTTCAGCCGTACTTTGAGATACATATCGCTGTTTTGCGGTAAAAGTGGACGTAACGCAAAATGGAGGGAAAAAATCATGGAATTTAAATCGATCAAAATCTATCAAGCTGTTTTAGACGCGCTATCAAAGCTCGGCATTGCGCCGCCGGGCGTTCACTACATCGGAGGGAACGACATACTACCTCCGCCACTCCNNCGCGACGAAGAAGAAACCGCGATTGCGGCGCTCATGCAAGGTGATGCAGCGGCAAAGCAACTGCTTATTGAACACAATCTGCGTCTCGTCGTCTACATCGCGAGACGCTTTGAAAACACCGGTGTAGGGCTTGAGGACCTCATTTCAATCGGCACGATCGGGCTTATCAAAGCCATTAACACCTTTCAATCCGACAAAAACATCAAGCTCGCGACCTACGCCTCGCGCTGCGTAGAAAATGAAATTCTCATGTATCTGCGCAAAATCAGCACCCAGCGCACCGAGGTCTCGCTTGACGAGCCACTCAACACGGATTGGGACGGAAATGAATTGCTTTTATCCGATGTTCTCGGAACAGACGGTGACGAAATATCGCGCTCAATGGAGGACGACGCTGACCGCAAGATGCTCATGGACGCCGTAGACGGTTTAGACGAACGAGAACGCGCCATCATCATTATGCGCTTCGGACTCTGCGGCACACATGAGTATACACAGAAAGAGGTTGCCGATATCATGGGCATCTCCCAATCCTACATAAGTCGCCTTGAAAAGCGCATTATTGTCCGGCTCCGGCGCGAAATGATTCGGCAAACAAGATAACAAAAGGACAGTCTTTCTCCGATCTTTCGACGAAAGGCTGTCCTTTATCTGTGCAAAAAACGCACTCTAAATTTTATATTCAGTGCATTTTATGCACTAATATCATTCGGACTCTTTTTGAACAACATTGCGCGGCTTGATATAGAGCTTTGCAAGTCCACCGTCCGCCGTCTCACGGTAGCGGCGATTCAAATCGCGGCCTGTATCGTACATAGTTTTGATGACGAGGTCAAGTGAAATTTTTCTCGTGAAGGTGAGGAAGTTTGCAAGTGTCACGGCGTTAATGGCGCGCATGGCGGCAACGGCGTTTCGCTCAATGCACGGAATCTGCATCAAGCCGTAAATCGGATCGCAGGTAAGTCCCAGGTGGTGCTCAAGAGCGATCTCAGCCGAGTATTCAATTTGGTCAACGCCCATGCCAACAAGCTCCGCCAAAGCCGCTGCGGCCATGGCGCAGGCCGTTCCGATCTCCGCCTGACAGCCGCATTCCGCACCGCTCACAGAGGCGTTCGTTTTGACAAGCGCGCCAACGATACCGCCTGCGGCAAGGGCGTTAAGGATCTGCTTGTCCGTATAGCCGCGCTCATCCTTGTAATATTTGAGGACTGCCGGAACGACCCCGCAGGAGCCGCAGGTCGGTGCTGTAACAATGCGCCCGCCATCCGCGTTCTGCTCGCTGACGGCAAAGNNGTCTCGTAGGTCTCGCGGCTCTCATCCATGTGGCGTGAGCTTACAAGCTCCTGTGCACGCCGCTCGACGCCAAGCCCGCCGGGCAGTACGCCGGTCTTTGAAAGGCCCTCCAGCACGCTTGCTTGCATCGCGTCCCAAACTTCAGCAAGATAGGAAAATATCTCATCGCCCTCCATCCGGCGCACGTATTCGCTCAATCGAATATTCCGCGCCTTGCAGTAGGTCGCGATTTCCGCATAGGAATTCTCCTTGTAGACCTCCGGACAGTCCAGCTGCTTCTCGCCCTCCTCGACAACGTCGCCGCCGCCAATGCTCATATAGCGCTTTTTCAAAACTGCTTCTTCATTTTTAAAGCCAACGATGTCAAGCGTGTTTTCGTGCGGAAGCCTGATCTTTTTGTCTGTATCGATCTTGATTTCAACGGGGAGCGGCGCAAAGGTTGCTCTGATTGCCGTGTCGGTGCCATGTCCGTGGCCGGTCTTCGCGAGCGAGCCATAAAGCGTCACCTCGTAGCGGTCCGCGTCCGGACAAAGCTGAAGAAAGCGCGCGGCAGCTCGTTCCGGTCCCATCGTGTGCGAGCTTGAGGGTCCGCGGCCAATTTTATATACCTGTTTGATGGATTTCATATTTTTACTCCATTCGTCTCAAATTCCGTACTCAATTTAGCATATCCGCGTAAATTTTACAAGACCCGCGTCTGCCACTTGACAAAGCCGGCTTTTCGCAAGATAATAGCAAAGTACGTCAAGAATAGCTAAAAGTGGAGAGGGTAAGCATTTTGAGGTTCTCATTGATCGCACTGAGCGACAAAGGAATACGGCTGGCAGAAACCCTGCGTATGAAAGCCGGGGGCAAGCTAAAAGTCACCCGCTGTGAAGCGCAGGAGCTGCCGCTTTGTGTGGAGCTGGAGCGCAGCCAGGCGGATGTTCTTCTCTTGCTCTGTGATATGGAAAACGCGGTTCGATCGCTTTCGTCATTGTTCCAGTCGGATACCCTTCCGCCTATTGTTATCCAAATAGACGAATTTGCGAAATATGTTGTTCCTCTCTGCCCCACAGATAGCCGCACTGCGGCGGAGCTTACGAAGGAGCTTTCCGTGCAGCTTGGCGCCATCCCTGTTGTGACCGGGACTGATNNGAACAAGTCGAGACCTTTGCCATCGACAAATGGGCCGACGCCGCCGGGCTGCGCGCCGCAAATCCGGAGGCCGTCCGCTTCGTCAAAGAAAAGCTGCTCTGCGGAGAGGCCGTTTTGTACGACAGCGTTTTCCCCATCACCGGTGCTCTGCCGCCCGGCATTCGCGAGGCGGAGGATTGGGAAAAAAGCAATTTCTCTGTCAGCTATCTTACGGGCGCCGACGCGCACACGCTCTTGCTCGTTCCGCCCGTTCTTTCGCTCGGAATCGATGCCGAAGCGGAAACGGACGAAGAAACGCTCGAAACTGCCGCCGAAACGTTCATGGAGGCTCATAACTGCCATCCGCTTGCGCTCGGCAAGATTCTCTGTACAGCAGAATGCGCCGCCAGAGCGGCGGTCACCGCATTCTGTGAAAAGTTCGCGCTTCCGCTTCAAATCGTTGAAACGGAAGAGTTTGAATCGCGATCCGAGCTATTCCCGTCGGCTGAACACAGCTCCA
>DEMY01000026.1 GCA_002359425.1 Clostridiales bacterium UBA2658 | reverse complement strand
GTTTCACTCGTTTCGGGCGTTTTGTCTGAAAACCCCCTCTTTGTTTTGATAAATTCGTATACGACGGGTCTTTCCCCCGCCGTTCTCACCTATATTTCCGAGAGCATCTTCACAAAAAAATTCGGCGGACACAGCGAAAGTCAGGAGCTGGGCCTGCCGGTCACGTCAAGCGGTCTCGCGCTGCCCTGCGGGGCGGCGTGCCGCTGGGAGCGCTTTTAATGGAACCGATCATTCAGGTCAAAAACGTGCGCTTTTGCTACGAGGCGCAGAACGAAGAAGGCCCCCATGTTCTGGACAACGTGTCGCTCGATATTGAGGAGGGACGCTTCATCGTCATTCTGGGCCACAATGGTTCGGGCAAGTCAACGCTCGCGAAGCATCTCAACGGCATTCTTATCCCGGACGAGGGCGAGGTGCTGGTTGCCGGAATGGACACGCGGGACGAGGACAAGCTTCTGGACATCCGCCGGACGGTCGGCATGGTCTTTCAAAACCCGGACAACCAGATGGTCGCCTCGGTCGTGGAGGACGATGTCGCCTTCGCGCCGGAAAACCTCGGCGTACCGCCGGACGAAATTCGCGAGCGTGTGGACGAGGCTTTGAAGCTCGTCGATATGTACGACTACCGCGACCGCGCTCCGCACCTTCTCTCCGGCGGGCAAAAGCAGCGCGTCGCCATCGCGGGCGTTATCGCCATGCGCCCCCGCTGCATCGTCCTTGACGAGCCGACCGCAATGCTCGACCCTCGGGGACGGCGCGAGGTCGTCGAAACCGTCACGCGCCTGTGCCGCGAAAACGGCATCACAATTGTCCTCATCACGCACCACATGAGCGAGGCCGTCAGCGCGGACAAGGTATTCGTCATGTCAAACGGCCATGTCATCTGTGAAGGAACGCCCGTCGAGGTCTTCACGAATGTGGACACCTTGAAGGCCGAGGGACTGACCGTGCCGGACACAGTAGAGCTTTTGGATGCGCTTCAAAAAGCCGGCCTCGACGTGCCGCTCGCGGCCCTCACGCCGGACGCCTGCGCCAGGGAGATCGCGCGGGCACTCAACGCTTAAGAAAATCGAAGGAAAGCCAATGCCAACCATCAAAACCGAGGCGTTGACGCATGTTTACGGCGTCGGCGGCCCCTTTGAGAGTGTCGCTCTGGAAAATGTAAATATCGAAATTCCGCAGGGCGCTTTTGTCGGCGTCATCGGGCACACGGGCAGCGGCAAGTCCACCTTTGTGCAGCATTTAAATGGCCTTTTGCAGCCGACTTCGGGGAAGGTCCTGCTCGACGGCGTGGACGTCAATTCTGACAAGAAGCTGCGCCATGACACGAGCTTCAAGGGCGGGCTTGTGTTTCAGTACCCCGAGTACCAGCTATTTGAGGAGACCGTTGCGCGCGACATCGCCTTCGGCCCACGCAACATGAAGCTCTCCAAAACGGAGATCGACGAGCGTGTGCGCGAGGCAGCCGGCTTCACGGGCGTTTCGGAGGCGCTTTTCGAGCGCTCGCCGCTGGAGCTTTCCGGCGGGCAGAAGCGCCGCGTCGCCATCGCGGGCGTTATCGCCATGCGCCCGAGCGTGCTGGTTTTGGACGAGCCGACGGCGGGGCTCGACCCTGCCGGGTGCGCGGACATTTTGAAAAACATCTCCGATTACCGCGCCGCCACCGGCGCGACCGTCGTTTTGGTCTCGCACAGCATGGAGGACATCGCTCGCATTGCCGAGCGTCTCGTCGTTTTCGACGCAGGCAAGATCGTCATGGACGGCAGTCCCGCGGAGGTTTTCTCTTGCCCCGAAGCGCTGCGGAAGATCGGTCTGGACGTCCCCGCTGCGGCGGACATTGCAGAAAGGCTCCGCGCGCTGGGCGTTCCCGTTCCGGCGGGCTGCTACACGGTAGAGCAGCTTCAGGACGCGGTCCTCTCTCTGCGAAAGGGGGCCACAAAATGCTGAGCGACGTTACCCTTGGTCAGTATTTCCCCGGAACGAGCTTTATCCACAGGCTCGACCCGCGCACAAAGCTCATCGTCACCTTTGTCTATATCGCGGCGCTTTTCGTTGCAAAATGGTATGTGAGCTACGCCGTCATTCTGGCGGCGCTCCTTTTCTGCATCAACGTAACAAAAATAAAGCCCACCGCCTTTTTCAAGGGCTTAAAGCCCGTTTTGTTCATCATCATTTTCACCGCCGTCATCAACCTCTTCGCCACCAGGGGCGGCGAGGTGCTGTGGAGCTGGTGGAAGCTCACGATCACGACCACTGGGGCGCAACTCGCGTTTCTGATGGTCGCGCGCATCATGTTGCTCATTTCCGGAACGCTCATTCTCACCTACACAACGACCCCCATGGCGCTGACGGACGGGCTGGAGCTTTTGCTCAACCCGCTCAAAAAGCTGAATGTGCCTGTGCATGAGTTTTCGATGATGATGAGCATCGCCCTGCGCTTCATCCCGACGCTCATTGAGGAGACCGACAAGATCGCATCCGCTCAGAAAGCACGCGGCGCGGATTTTGAAACCGGCAGTCTCACCGAGCGCGCAAAGGCGCTTTTGCCGCTTCTGGTGCCGCTTTTCGTGAGCGCGTTCCGAAGGGCGGACGAGCTTGCCATCGCCATGGAAGCCCGCTGCTACCACGGCGGAGAGGGCAGAACGCGCATGAAAAAGCTCTCGATCCGTCCGGCGGATATCTGGACGATGGCAGGTTCCGGCTTGTTTTTAGCGGGCATCATCGTTTTAGCGGGGTATGGCCTATGAGAAACATTGCGCTGCGTCTTAGCTATGACGGCACGAATTACCACGGCTGGCAGGTCCAGAAAACGGACGTTTCAGTTGCCGGAACGGTCGAAAAGGCGCTTTCAATGCTTTGCAAGGAGCCAATAAAAGTGGTCGGCTGCGGCCGGACGGACGCGGGCGTTCATGCCCTGCGCTACTGCGCAAATTTCAAAACGGAGTGCGGCATCCCCATCGGCCGCGTACCGCTGGCTTTGAATACGCATCTCCCCTTCGACATCGCGGCGTCGGACGCTGTGGAGGCTCCGGAGGACTTCAACGCTATCCTCTCGTGCGAAAAGAAGGAATACGTTTATAAGATCGTCAACTCCCGCCTGCGCGACCCGTTTCTAAACGACCGCGCCTGTTTTTACCCCTCCCCGCTCGACTATGACCGCATGTGCGCGGCGGCGGCGGCGTTTGAGGGGACGCACGATTTTGCCGCCGTCCGCAGCGTCGGAACGGATGTAAAGTCCACAGTCCGCACAATTTATTGGTGCCAGATGGAGCGCGAGGGCGAGCAGTTCACCATGCGCGTTTGCGCAAACGGTTTTCTCTACAACATGGTCCGCGCCATCATGGGNNAAACTAGACCCAGCGGACATACCGGCGCTTTTGGAGCGCGGCGACAGGCGTCTCACCGGCCCGACCATGCCGCCACAGGGACTTTATATGTCCCGTGTCTGGTACGCGGGCGTTGTGGGTCAAATGATGAGCAATAAGTAAATATTCCCTTTTACGCCTTAATATTCTTAACAAAATGTCTACTTTTTTTGCAAAAAGCATGGTATAATGCAATCTAATATTAAGGACGGAGTCGTTTCTATGGGTAATGCCAGACACGAAAAAAAGCGAACGCAAAACAGCCGCACCGGTGCGATCGTGGGAACGATTGTTGTCATTGTTGCGGCACTGTGCGTCTTCCTCTACCGGGACAAGCTTGTTCCTTCGCTGCGCACAGAAGAGCGTCCGCAAACCGCCGTTTCGTCCGGCGAAACCTATACATATGAGACAGGCTCCCGTCAGCGCTTCGCCCTCATGGGGGATGCGTTGGCCATTGCCTCAACGACCGGCCTGCAGGTGCTGGACGGAGACGGGGAAANNCTTTTCGATGACAAATCCCGCCGTCTGCGCGTGCGACGACCGCTGTGTTTTCTACGACGTCGGCGGCAAGTCCGTCCGCGTCGTAAAAGGGGGCAAATCGACGAATCTTGACAGGGACGAGCCTGTCACCTCCGTTTCCATAAACAGCTCCGGCTTTATTGCCGTCTCTGGCGAGGAGGAAGGCTACAAGGGCAGCGTCAAGGTCTTTGATGCCGCCATGAAGCCCGTTTACGAATGGTTCTCCGGCTCTAGCTACACGCTCGACGCTGCCGTTTCGCCGGACAATAAATCGCTTGCCGTTCTCTGCGCCGGCGCTTCGGGCAGCGAAATTCATCTTTTCCATCTCGACAGCGAAAAGGAAACGGCAACCGTCAAAATCGAAAAAGATTTGGCGCTTCGTCTGCACTACATGAAAAGCAGCGGCTTCTGCGTTCTCTCTCAAAAAGCTCTGCGCTTTTACGCGCCGTCCGGCAAGGCGCTCGCGACCTACGATTTCAACAGCAGTACCCTTGAGAACTACGAATTCGGCGCGGATATCACTGCCGTCGCTCTGGGAAAATATGTCTCCGGCGGCAGCACCGACCTTGTAAGCTTCGGGCCGGAGGGCAAAGCGCTCGGCACCGTCGCGGTTTCCGATTCGCCGACCGCCCTTTTCTCGCAGGGCAAAAAGCTTCTGGTGCTCGACAGCGCGAACGTTTCCGTTTTTGACAGCGCGATGCGTCCCCTGAAAAGCGCCGCCGTCACAACGGGCTACGAGTCCGCCGCCCTGCTTCCCGACGGGGATGTGCTCCTCCTCTCCACGCACTACGCGGAAAAAAGCGAGCTAAGAAAAAGCTGAGCGGCCGTTTTGCCGTAAAGATAACGGCTGCGCTCTTGCTTTCGACGCAAATCGGAGAATAAAAAAAATGAAGGCGCGGCGTCGTTTTCCGCGTCCGTCAGGAGTAAGCTATGAATATCGTGATAGAGGTCCTTCTTCTTGTCATCCTGCTCGTTTGCATCTGGAATGGATATAAAAAAGGGCTCGTGATGTGCATAGGGACGATATTGGCTATAATAATATCTCTATATGTGGGCGATTTGTTCGCCGACACCTTCTCCCCCGCCATTAAGCCTGTGGCCCGCCCCTTTGTGAGCGGCTATCTGGACGGGACGGAGGGCGTTGTTAACAGCAGTCTCCCCGCCCTTTTAAACGGCAACAGCGCCGGTCTTTCCATGGAGGACGCCATCAAGCAAAATCNNCCGTCAGGAACTGTGCCAAAAAAGCTATGAAAAGGTTGGCATCTACTCCGCCGCCGCCAAGCAGATGGCGGCCCGCGCCGTTTCCAGAGCCGACACGGACAAGATGACACTCCAAAACGCGATCGTGGACGTCATGTGCTCCGACTTCACCTATCTTGTGAGCTTTCTAGTCTTTTTCCTTTTGTCCATGATTATTTTGACAGTCATTTCAAACCTGCTGAATTTGAACCTGAAGCTTCCCGGCAACGAACGTCTCAACCGCATCGGCGGTATAATCGCGGGCGCGGCGACGGGTATGATCTTCTGTTTCATCGCCGGCTGGGCGCTGCGCTTCTGCGGCGGCTTTCTGCCGGAGTCGGGCATGAAATACACCTTCCTGACTTCGTTTTTCGTCCATTTTAATTTCATGTCCCTGTTTCTCTCCATCTGATGTTTCCCCGGCCCTGTGCCGGATCAAAAATACACCGCGTTTTGCCCGCTTCCGGGCAGCCGCAAACCACGCGCCCGAAGCTCCGCCTCCCGCGCCCGAGCTTTGCGAAAGGATAGGTTTTATTTTATGCAGCCAACAGTATGCTCCCGTTGCAAAAAGAACATGGCAGTCGTCTTCGTCTCAAAGGTGGAAAACGGGGTCACCGTAAACGAAGGTCTCTGCCTCAAATGCGCCCGCGAGCTGCACATCAAACCCGTGGACGACATCATGAACCGCATGGGCATCACGGATGAGGATCTTGACACCCTCACAAACGAGATGACCGAAGCCATTACAGGCGCCGCGGACAGTCTCCGCGACCTCGAAAACGAGCCGCCCGCAGACGACGCGGATGCCGGAAAAACCGCGACCTTCCCCTATCTGGATCGTCTTTTCGGCCCGGAGGCCGCAATGAACAGCTCCTACCCCCAGCCCCCCGCCTACGAGGGGCCAGGCTCCGCAAAGAGCGAAACAAGGGAGCCTCCGCGCGGCAATCCGAAGCTCAAATTTCTGGGCAACTACTGCATCGATCTCACCGAGCGCGCCGCAAACGGTCAGCTTGACAATATGATCGGCCGCGAAGAAGAGCTTGAGCGCGTCATTCAAATTTTGAACCGCCGCCAGAAGAACAACCCCTGCCTGATTGGCGAGCCGGGTGTCGGCAAGACGGCGATTGCCGAGGGCCTTGCCCAGCGCATTGCGGACGGCAAGGTTCCCTATAANNAAGCTCCGCGACAAGCAGGTCATGCTGCTCGACCTCACCGCGCTCGTTGCCGGAACGCAGTTCCGCGGCCAGTTCGAGTCCCGCATGAAGGGCCTTATTGAGGAGATCAAAAAACAGGGTAACGTTATTCTCGTCATCGACGAGGTGCACAATATCGTCGGCGCGGGCGACGCCGAGGGCAGCATGAACGCCGCGAACATCCTGAAACCCGCCCTTTCGCGCGGCGAAATTCAGGTCATCGGCGCGACCACCTTCACCGAATACCGCAAGCATATCGAAAAAGATACCGCGCTCGAGCGCCGCTTCCAGCCGGTCACGGTCGGCGAACCCTCCATTGCGGACAGTGTCCAGATCATCAAAGGCATCGCGCATTATTACGAGGACTTCCACGGTGTCGCCATTCCGGACGAGATGTGCCGCCGCGCCGTCACGCTCTCAGAGCGCTA
>DEMY01000012.1:36596-41196 GCA_002359425.1 Clostridiales bacterium UBA2658 | reverse complement strand
GAAGCCCTCCCAGCCCTTTTCAACGATGAAGGCCGAGATGCCGCGCGTACCGATGCCGGGAGTCGTCACGGCAAAAACGACGTAGGTGTCGGCCTCGCCTCCGTTCGTGATAAAAATTTTGTTGCCGTTGAGTATGTAATGATCGCCCTCTAAAACGGCGGTCGTTTCGGTGCCGCCCGCGTCCGACCCGGCGTTTGCCTCCGTGAGTCCGAAAGCGCCGAGCTTTTCGCCCTTACAGAGAGGAACAAGGTACTTTTCCTTTTGCGTCTCGGTGCCGAAGNNCCGAAGGCCGCGATGGGCCAGGTACCGAGCGAGGTATGTGCCGAAAGGATGACGCCGACGCCGCCGTCCACTCTTGCAAGCTCCTCGACCGCGATGGCGTAGCTCAAAACGTCCTGCCCCTCGCCGCCATACTTTTTCTCATAGGGGATGCCCATGAGCCCGAGCGCGGTCATCCGCTTTACGATGTCCGCGGGAAACTGGCTTTCCTTGTCCAGAAGAAAGGCCTGCGGCTTGACCTCTGTCTCCGCAAATTCTCTGACCTTTGCACGAAGCGCTTCGTGCGCTTCCGTCGTTTGATACAGCATAATCTGACCTCCTGACATCTGATTAAAAATCAAGGTTTTCGTTTTGGCTGGCTGCAAGAGCGCTGCGAGCGATTTGGACGCACTCCCTTCCGCAATCTGTACTCGATAAGTACAGTATAGCAAGCGATTTGAAAATGTCAATCCAATTTGCACCTTAATCGTATAAATTAGTGCATTTTTAATATATTTGTTCGCGAATATTGGCAGTTGTGCCTGACATGCTTTGTTACAAATTTACGGTATTCCTTATAGTAAAATGGACAGCGGCCGCCTTGCTTTTTCTTTAGACGAGGCTACCCGCTGCGATGGCAGACTCGTGTCAGAAAAGCAGAATGAACTGGGTGTTGATTTTGTGCGTTTTGCGCTATATTATATAAGAGAGCGCATAATATTTATATATTTGTTTCATTCCTATGTTTTTGAACCGAACGGAATCACAGACGAAGGAGGTGTTCTATGAAGGCCGCAACGCAGATGAAATGCCGGGAATGGGTGGCCCGGTATGGGAAAAACAAACTCCAATCCCTGCTCGACGCCTGTGCAGGCACGCTGAACATCAGTCTCGGGCTTATCACGCCGGACGGCGAACCGATCACCGTCTGGTCGAACTCCTCGCTCCTTTGCGACCGTATCAAATTGGACAACGCGGAGAGCTGCCGCCGCGAGCGGCAGAATATCCTTAAATATATCTGCGAAGCGCAGAAGACCATCCGCTACGAGTGCTACATGGGGATCACAACCTTTGCCTGCCCCGTCATCTATGAGGGCGAGCTTGTCGCGCTGTGNNACGGAGGATGCAAACGCGAACGTCCCGCTGCGGGTGCCCAAGGTTACTCGCGAGGAGCTAGATGGGATCGTGAATCTCATCAGCAGCGTCACCACCGTTTTAAGCTCGGCGGGAGACGGCGAGGAAAAGGAGAGCGGGCGACGGACGGAAGCTGCGGGTGCGGATATGGTCCTTCTCAGGAATAAGCTCACAATGCGGGAGCTGCAAGTCGTTCGGCTCATCAACTTTGGCCTGTCTAACAAAGAAATCTCCGCAGAGCTGAACATCAGCGAGAAGACGGTGAAAACGCACATTACGAACATTCTCCGCAAGCTGAAGCTAAAGGACCGGCTGGAGCTTATCCTCTACTGCCAAAACAACTGCGTGAGCTGAATGGAAGCGTCAAATGTCAATCTATAAAAAAATGCTGCTCTACACCTCGGTCATCATCATCGTGCCGATGATCGTGATTCTTTTTCTGTCGAGCACCGTACTGGACAATCAGCTTAACCAGTCGGCGGAGAGCTATTTGAAAGAGGCGTTTGTCATTGCGAACAACCTTCTTTCGAGCAGGCTGGATGAGATGGGCCGTCTTTCCGCGAGCGTCACCAATCAGGAATTCAGGCAGTCCCTTCTCGCCGGCGACCGGGACGGCATGGAGACGACCCTGCATAATGTCTGCGGCGTATACGACTATGTCGATTTCTATATCCTCTACGACGGCGGCAAAAAACCGCTGCTTGAAAAGCCCTCCATTCAAAACAGCGACACCGAGCGCATGAGCCAGCTCCTTGCCAAGGCGGAGGGCGAGCGCAAGGCCGTTACCTCTATCGAGTCCTTCAAGCTGGATGCGCTTTTCGCGCCGGACTCGCCGGACTACCGGAAGTTTTGCGTCTACGTGAACGAAAAAAAGCAGTATTTGGACAAATGCCTTGCCGCAGTGAGCGTCTATGCCGTCCGTGGGGCCTTGGACGAGATCGAGGGCTACCTCGTTTTGGGATCGGTTCTGAACAACAACAGCTATTTTCCGAAGGCGTATTCCAAGAGTGTTCCGGGTTCCTATCTTGCAATATCGGTGGACGGTATCCGCATAGCATCCAATATTGAAAGCCCTGTTAGCGAAAACTATATCGGCAGCCCCATGCCCGTCCCGGTGAGTACGCTTGAGGGGATGAACAATGTCTACTTCGGTCGGAAGGATTTCGGCGGTGAAATTCACATCTATCTGGACAAAATGATCGCAAATGAAGACGGCGCGTTTATCGGCACCATCGGCGTTGGCATCCCCGAAAAAAAGTTTCTGCTGATCTCCAATACGCAGAAGGGGATCATTATAACTGTGCCGCTTCTTTTTCTGGCCGTCATGCTGTTTTTTCTCCGTTTCCTTGCGCAAAGGATTGCGCGTCCGATCGTCAAAGCGACGGTGCTTGCCGGACAGATATCCGAGGGCAGCACAGAGGTGAATATAGACGTTGCGGCGCTTGCCGGGAGCCAGGACGAGGCCGATATCCTCCTGTGCGCGCTGAAAAAAATGGCGGATACGCTGCGTAAAAACAAGGCCGACATCATGGAATACCTGCGCGACCTTGAAACGGGCCGGGAGGAGCAGCAACGCCTTTCGCAGGAGCTTCTGGTTTTGAACGAAACGCTCGAAAAAAAGGTGGAAATCCGCACGCGGGACCTGCGCGAAGCCATTGACGGCCTTGAAAAATCGGGCCGCTACAAAACGCAGTTTCTTTCAAACATGAGCCACGAGCTGCGAACGCCGCTGNNTGCGGGCAAGATGACGCTTGCGCTTCGCGAGTGCCCGGTCGCGGAGATCGTGCAGGAAAGTCTACGCATAGTTGACAGCCTTGCCTACAAAAAGAATATCGAAATACAAAACGACATACAGTGTCCGGAACTGACTGTGCGGCTTGATTACCGCAAGACAAAGCAGGCCCTTTGCAATATTCTCTCGAACGCAATTAAGTTTACGCCAAAGGGAGGCCGGATCGGCATCGTTACCTCGCAGGTCGGCGACCTCGTCCGCATGATTATCACGGACAACGGTATTGGCATCCGCAATGAGGATCAGGCCCGCGTTTTCGACGAGTTTGAACAAGCGGACAATTCGTATGAGCGCGAATACGAGGGCACGGGTCTCGGCCTGCCGCTCGCGAAGAAATTCGTGGAGATGCAGCGCGGAACGATTTATCTGACGAGCGAAGAGGGGCAGGGCACGCGCGTCGTCATTACGCTGCCGGTCGATATCGACGGGAGTCTGGCGGACGGCGGCGTTCTTTGACCGCGGCGCATTTTGAAATTTCAGGGGGGAACGGATTGGACAGCGTACTCATCGTGGACGACAACAAGCTCGCCGTCGATATCATAAACGATTTGCTGACGGCATGGGGCTACCGCACAAAAATATGCGGCAACAGCACAGAGGTGTTCGAGAGCGTCGCGGACTTCAAGCCGGACGTCATTCTGCTCGACATTATGCTGCCCGGCATGAACGGCTACGCCATCTGCAACAAGCTCAAGACCGACCCCGAAACGCGTGCAATTCCCATCATTATGCTGACGGTTTTAAACGATATGGAGGACCGCATTCAGGCCTACAACATGGGTGCGGACGCGTTTTTGTCAAAGCCCGTCAAGTACCCCGAACTGAAAAACCGGGTCGAATGGGCGGTGAGGTACAAAAAGTCGCTGAACAATATGGAGTCCCGGGACATGGTCGTGCGCACGCTAATGAACGTTTTACAGGCGGCGGACCCGGCCGCCTACCGCCACTCCGCGGACCTTGCCAGCTACTGCGAGCGGGTCGCGAAGGTCTTGTGCGTAGTGGACGAAAGTCTGGATCAGCTTGTCCTCGGCGCGTGCCTGCACGACATCGGCAGAATCGTCACACAGGACCCGCGAGGGCACATCCAAACGGGACTTAAGCTCATTGAACCGCTTAACATGCGTGTCTGGCTCGCGCCTTATATCCGCAGCCACCACGAAAAGCTCAACGGTACCGGTTATCCGGATGGACTGACGGCGGCGGACATGCCCGTGAATTTAAAAATTCTCATCACCGTCAACCGCTTTCTGGAGCTTACAGACGAGCGCGGTTCCGAAACCGCCGCCCTTGCGCAGCTCACCGAGGAATGCGAAAAAGGCGATTGGTGCGAAAGGGTCCTCGCCGCCCTGAAGCAGGCCATCAAGGATGCGGATTTTAAAAAGAAGCTTATTGCAAAATAAAAAGCCCGAGGCCCGC
>DEMY01000012.1:0-36579 GCA_002359425.1 Clostridiales bacterium UBA2658 | reverse complement strand
GCCCTCTCCCCGCTCGAAAAAGCGGCGAAGCTCCTCGGGCGGAAGCGGATACAGGGCGCTGAGTTTTTGGATTTGTTCCTCGTACTCCGTGCTACTTGCCTCAAGTCCCTCCGCGCGGGCGACGGCGAGCCGGGCAAGACGTGAGCGGAGCTGCCCTGCTGCGTTTGCGGCAAAATCCGCGAGCAGCTGTTTTTCATTTGAATCGGTATCCTGATAGTAGTCCTCCATCGACTGACCGTCTGCCTCCAGACGCTTTTGGAATTCCCGGGCCATGGCCGCGGCGCGCTCGTCGATCATGGCATTCGGCACCTCNNATTGTGCTTCCGGCCGCAATGCGGTCCACGAGCGCCGCCTGCAAAAGATAGAGCCGCGCTTTTTCCCGGTCCTCTGCCGGGACGCCGCAGATGGCCTTTTCGTCCTGTGCCCGGTCCTCCACCGTCAGCCGGACGGCGCGGTAGGCGCCTAGCTTGCACACCGGGCGGACGCGGACGTCGGCCGAAAAGATGAGGTCCCGGCCCGGCGCATTCTGGGCAACCGTGACCGCGGGCGTAAAATAGAGGATATCGGGGTATTCGCAGGCGGCCTTCCGGCAGGCGTCGGAGACAAGCTTGTTCATTGCGTTTTGCACAGCCGCGTTCCGGTCTGCACCGGGGCCTGCCATGGCCCGCAGCTCCGGGGGCGTGACCCGAAAGCGAAAGCGGATGCAGTCATCCCCATTTTTTTCAATCATATTATTCGTCATTTTTATAGCCCCTGAGACTCAAATCTTGTTGTAGAAAAAATCTGCGACCGGTTTTGCGCTACATTGCAACGCGTCCATATTCAGCACCTGAATATCGCCGGTCTCCATCCGCTCGAGAATGCCCTCCTCGCCGAAGCGGGCCAGCAGATTGTAGAGATTGCGCCGGCTGATCTTCAGATATTCGCAGATGGAATAGATGCTGTGTATCCGGCAGACGCCGCTCTGCGTTTTATCAAGAACATAGAACGCGAACTGCTGCCGCTGTGTGAACAGACAGCGCACCAGATCCTTTTTGTACATGTCGTAGAGCCGCGCGCTGGTCTTCATGTAGAAATGGCGGCTGAACGCCTGTGTTTCAAAAAGCTGCCGGAACTTCTCCGCCGGAATGCGCAGAAGGATGCTCGGCGTCATCGTAATACTGTCGCAGTAAAAATTCTGACCGCGCAGATTGCTTAGATGGCCAACGTAGTTGTCTTCGTCGATGATGTCCACAAGCAGTCTGTTGCCGTTTTGGGCCGTCGCCTCCACCTTGACGCGGCCGCTGACCAGATACCAGATGTCCTCGTCACCCTGATCGACCCGTGTGACGTATTTGTTCCGGTCGAATTTGTGCAGCTTGCAAAGCTCGGGATCAGCTTTTATCAGTGGAAAGATCGTTGTGTCCTCAAGTACCATATTTCCGCCTCCGCCGCTTGTCCAAAAGTCGCATCCGATTTGTCGAAATGCCCGAAATAATGGGCGTTCGATTTGCTTTTATGTTTGAAGTATACAACTTGCGGCGGAATAAAAAAATAAGGCCCCGGTCGTAATTTGTGCTTACGACAGGCCCTCCCGCAGGCGTCAGGTCTTAGAACAGGCTGTCCGGAGGTCTTAGTGTCTACGACCTGGGTCTGAGTCAGATGCTCCGGAAAGGCTGCCCGCATCAGCGGGCAACCTCCCGGAGCGTCCGGCCCCGGTGTTTGAGGGGGGTACGTATTTTTGAGAGGTAGAAACTTATAAATGAAGCTTATTCGGCAGTTGTCTCTATGGCAGACTCCTCTTCACCCTTGACCTTGAGCGGCATGGTGAAAGCGAGGCACATGGAGATGAGGTAGGCGACAAGGCAGAAGATCAGGGCGGGGACGTAGGAGCCGAAGTGATCCTTGAACCACGCGCCCATGAAGGTGCCGAAGGACGGGCCGATGCCCATAACGATCAGGGTTGCGAGGCCCCAGATTTTGCCGAGCGTCTCGCCGCCGAAAACAGAACCAGCGTAGCCCGCGCAGCCGCCGGGTTCGATGCCCCAGTAGATTGCAAGAAGAACCATGGAAACAATGCACAGAGGGAGACTCCTTGTGAGCAGCAGCGCGGTTCCGGCAGCGCCGCAGGCAGGCCCGATGATGAGCATGAGCTTGCGGGCCTTGCGTTCGTCGCCAAAGCTGGTCACGAAGCGGTCGGAGAGCTTGCCGGTCAGCGGCATTGCGAAAATACCGGCGACGCCGATGATCATATAGAGGTTGGAGGCGTGATTGAGGTCCAGACCCATATCGGTCTGGAAGAAGCTGACGACCTGCGACCAAACGAGGAATTCGCCCGCCATGGCGGTGAGGAAGCAGAGGATCGTGACCCAGATGGCGTAGGTCTTGAAGGCTTCGCCGACGGTCCAGGTCTTCTTTTTGCCGGGGGCCTTTTTGACAGTGTCCATGCCGAAGGGTTCGACACCGTACTTATCCGGCGTCTGCTTTGCGATGAGTGCGGCGACGATGAGGAAGACCGCCATGATGACGGCGAGGATTTTCATACCGGCGCGCCAACCCATGCTGACGAGAACGCTCTTCAAAACGAGCGTGAGCAAAAGCTGCGCCATGGGCGCGCCCATGAACGCGAGTCCCCACATGGTGCCGTAGCGCGCACCGACGTACCACTTGCGGCAGGAGACTGTGGAGGAGACCCACAGCATACCGGTGCCGACGCCGGCGAACAGACCATAGGTGAAGAGATAGATGTAATAGCCGGTGGGCGTCGCCACGTCAACCAAGGAGGTCAGGAAGAAGCCGAGGAAGCAGCACACAGCGCCGATGGCATAGGTCGGGCGGCAGCCCTTTTTATCGACCATGGAGCCGCTGAAATAGGCGGTGACCGCGTAAACGGTCATCATCACGCAGTAGCCAAGAGAGGTTTGGATGGTGGTCCAGCCGGTGTCGGCGATAATCATTTTCTGCATGATGGAAAANNAGCCATGCGGAGATAACGGTCATAAGCCCGTATTTGTTAGCCTGCTTTTCGGAGATCGGTGTCATTTGATTTTCCTCCAATTCCAAAACATATTAAATTTTTAAGTGCCGCGCACGAGCCTTTCCCGAACTCGTGCAGCGGTCAAAACCGGGCTGGCGGAACCCGCTGGGAAGCGGAAGCGCCGCCTGTCTTCTGCCCGGCGGCGGGGCGTTTCGCCCCGCCATGCAGGAACAAGGACAGTTAGAAACCTGCAAGAAGTGCCCGCTCCAATACGGACGCGCTGCAGCACACGCCCGTACGGGAGAAGGAGAAAAGCGTCTGCTCCGATCAAAACGGCGTATCTTCGCCGACGTAGCAGGCAATGTCGTTATCCAGATAGAGCGCCTGAAGCTCGCGCATGCGCGCGTCCATCATATCGCCGTGGTCAGAATACTCGTAATCCTTTCCGAGCTGCTCCCACTTTGTGGCGCCCATGCGGTGGAACTTGAGAAGATTGATCTCATAAAGGCCGTTTTCGTTCATGAAGTCGATGAGCCGCAGGGCATTTTCGTCGCTGTCGTTGTAGCCGCAGATGGTGGGCTGGCGCAGGACAAGACGACCGCCCCAGTCGGAGCCTGCGAGCGCAGAGATGTTTGAAAGGATCTGCGTGCTGCTCACGCCCGTGCCCCATTTGTGCTTTTCGTCGTCCATGTTTTTTACATCGATGAACGCAAAATTGATGTACCGCATGATTTCGAGAAAAACGTCCTGTTTTGCGTAGCCGCTCGTTTCAATAGCGGTGTGCATCTGCTGCTCGTGGCAGCGTTTGAGCACCGCCAGCAGAAATTCGTGGTCCAAAAGCGGCTCGCCGCCCGTGAAAGTGACGCCGCCGTCGGAGCCCCAGTTCGCAAAGTCGCGGAGAAGGACCTTCATAAGTTCGTCCACGGTCATGAAGCGCACGCACTGCTTGAGACTGCCCGCGGCGCAGGATCCGGCGCACTCGATGGTTTCGCAAGCGCTGCAAAGGGTCCAGTCGACCGAGGGCTTTCCGCTTTCATCGAAGTGCAGGGAACCTGCGGGGCATGCGTTGCGGCATGCCCTACAGCCCTGGTCCCACTTGCAAATGCGTTCAGCAAACATGAGGTGCTTTTTGCGTCTCCAGCTTTCGGGGTTTGCGCACCACCTGCATTGCAGAGGGCAACCGACAAAAAACACGTTTGTCCTGCAGCCCGGACCGTCATGAACGGAGTAACTCTGAATGTCGAAGATCATGCCTTTTAGTTCATCCACGGAGTTACATCCTTTCGTTTTTTATTTCTGTGCATAATGCTCGCAGCAGAAGGCACCGTTCTGGGCATAGGTCCAGTTCTCCTTTTCAAAGCCGGAGCAGGTGCCGATGCCGTGTTTGTCGGGGTTTGAGAACTTTGTGCAGTTGGCGCAGTGGAAGCCCTCCTTGAATTTCGGGCAGGCGTCGCTGCCTTCGCCGTCGAGGGGGACGATCATTTTCGAAAGCGCGCACATTCCTTTTTCGCAGTCAAGGTTCAGAAAATTTGCGCAGTCGCTGTGTTTCATAATGTTAACCTCCATTCAAAATTGTCCGTCCGTTCAGAGAACGGAGCCGTCCTTGCATCCGGTCAGGCGTCGTATTCGGTCCGGTAGATGACCTCGTCCTGAATGGGCTTGCCGATCTCGCACCAATACTGCGTGAAGCCGGCGACACGAACCATGAGGTCGCGGTAATCGTCTGGCTTCTGCTGTGCCTTGCGGAGCGTGTCAGAGGAGGTGATGTTGAACTGGACGTGGAAGCCGCCCTTGCGCATATACGCGCGGATAACATCGAGCAGCTTTTTGGTGCCGTTGAGGCCCTTGACTGCGCTCGGATGGATCTTGACGTTCATTTGCGAGTTCTGGCACATGGCGTGGTCATAGCAGGTCGCGGACTCAAACACCGCGTAGATGCCGTTTTTATCCGTGGTCGGCGCCGGGGACATGGAGGCGTCGGCGTAAGTCGTGCCGGCGAGACGGCCGTCCGTCGAGGCAAGGGTGATCGCGCCCTGCGGGCCGTGCGTCGAAACGGAGATCTGGCACATGTAATACTGCTTGCCGTAGTAAGAGCGCAGGCGGAGCATCTCGGGCAGCATGCGGTCCTCGTATTCCTTCAGGAGACTGTCGGCATAGGGGTCCGCGTTGCCGTACTTTGGAGCGTTGACGCAGTCGTAGAAGATTTTTTCGTACTTCGGAGCCATGTCGGTCGCCTCGCGGCGGTCGGGGGAATAAACGCCAGTCTCAAAGGCGGTCTTGAAGCCGAAGTTGTTAAGTACCGCGTCCGTCATTTCGTCGAGCGTGTACTTCTTGGTGTCGAAGACGTTCTTTTTGAGGGAGACCATGGAGTTTATAAAGTTGACGGTGCCGCAGGACTCGAAGTTGATGGAGCCGTTGTAACGGGCGCCGCAATCGCCGATGTGCTGACCCTTTTTGAAGCAGTCGGCCTTGAGGAGCGACTGGACCACCGGCGGATTGATCTTTCTCCAGACGTCCATCTGAATGTTGTTGATCTTGTTTGCAACATCGAGCAGCTCGCGCAGATAGTTCATCCAGACGTCCCAGACGTCCTCCATGCTCTCGAGCTTCCGGTTGTGCGGCGCAAAGACCTGAATGCCAGTGCGCTTGTCAAGACCGTTCGTGAGCACAAGCTCAAGCAGCTTCGGCAGACCCGTGAAGTGGATGCCGGTGCCCGCCGTCGGGGCAGCGCCGCCGGGGATCATCCAGACCTTGCCGTTGTAATCGAGCGGCTGGAAGCAGCCGGGGGAAGACTCAAGGCAGCCGCCGAGGCACCAGGCGCGAGCGTCGTAGATGTCCATGCCCTCGTCGTGATACTGGCGGAGCATGTAGTTCATACCGGTCTGGTTGTTCATCCATGCCGGATAGCCCATGCCGAGCTTGCAGGCGCGGGCGCACTTCATGAGGAAGTCTTCGGGCGTTTTTTCGTCGTAAAGGACGGACAGCGTCGGCTGCGGGGTCTTTGCGCGCATACCGGCCTCGACGATCAGATACTCGAGCGGGGTGACAGCGGTCAGTCCGTCATAACCGAGACCGCCCATAGACAGGTTGTTGAAGGTATTTCCGGAGAGAACGCCGCCGGTGACGCCGGAGGAGGCGAAACACTCAATGGAGGTGATTTTGATGCGGTACAGTTCGAGCAGCTCAATGACTTCTTCGTCGGTCGTCTTTCCCTCTTCAATGTCCTTCTGATAGAAGGGCTGGAGAACCTGACCGAGACGGCCGATGGACTGGCCGGACTGCGGGTCTTCGTTCACAACGCCGAGGTGGCACAGGAAGGTGAGCTGGAGCGCTTCGCGGAAGGAAGCGGGCTTTTTGTGCGCGACGTTATGCATGACAACGGCGATTTCTTCGTATTCCTTCTTCTGTGTCGGGTCGCTCTCAAGGCCGGCGAGATAGCTCGCGCGCTTTGCGTAGTTTTCGGCCCACTGGGACATGCCCTTGGTGATTTCCTTCATGGCAACGTAGTAGTAACCGCGGCTCATGCCGAGGATGCCGTCGTCGCCGGCTTCGCCGAGGGTTTCCGCGATTTTTTCGTCGCACAGCTCGATGATGCGGTCAAAGCCGTACTGAAGCGGCATGTAATAGTTGATGACCTCACGGCCCTGTGGGATGGCCCAGGAGTCGAACATAATGAGAACGCTGTCCCGATAGCCCTTCCACTTGTTGTACTCGGGGACGGCTTTTGAATAGCGGTCGCTGACGCTTTCGACGGAGCCGTTGTCCCAATACTTGGAGACCTTGACGAGGCAGGGGATTTCCTCTCTGCGCAGGCCAAATTTCTTGGCGATTGAAACGACATTTCCGAAGTCCTGTGTGACGTTGCCGCCGCCGGCGCCAACGACAGAAACGGCGTCAGCCGCAGCTTCGGGAGGTACGTCGACCTCATTCATGAGGGCTTCGGCGGTGGCATTAAAGAAGGAGGCGTCAACCCACGGGAACGGAAAAGCGCCGCGCCAGTTTTTGGTTTTGTTCATAACGAGCTTTTCGCCCGGCCAGATGGTGGGGGTGTGGTGCGCAAGCGCCGCGCCATAGGCCTTCGCGCGGCGGATGACGGGCACGTCGCCCTCGTTTTCCCACCAGACACGGTTGTACCAATACGGAATTTCCATGTCGATGGTGTTCTTCATGACATAATAGACGCTGAGAAGCTTTTTGAAACGGTCGGTCGGTTCGGGAACGTCGGCCTCCGCGAAAGTATCGACCGGAGTAACGTCCAGACCACGTTTTTTCAGGATGTCCTGAATTTTCGATTCGTTTTCCATTGTTATCCTCCTTAAATAAAATTCCGGTTCTCCAGAAGGGCAACTAAATCATAACATTCGAACGATGTTGAACTTAGTGCAATTTGCACACATAAGAACCGAAAGGAAGAATAATTTTTAGGAAATGCGCAAACTATACAATCTGTGCAATTTGCACACAAAAACAGAAGCGCCCTTTTGAAGCAGTTTGCACAAAACGCGGCGCTTAAAGAAAGACCCCGGGGGGACATTAGGCCCGGCCGGGTTCGGCTTTTTGATTGAGTGGCTATTTTTTTCTTGGATAGGGCCTTTTCTCTTCGGTCAGACCGGCGAGATAATCCATGCTGGTGTCCAGCGCTTCCGCGATACGGCGGCATTGTTCAAAGGTGTAGTTGCGCCGACCCGTCTCCAGCTTGGAATAGTCGCTTTGGTCAATGCCCGTGAGCAGCTGCACCTGTATCTGTGACAGCCCGCGCTCCTTTCGGAGCTCCTGTAATCTTGACATTTTCATCACCTTTAAAATACAAGCTGCACCAATAACATATAGCACACGGTGCCGCCGGCGATGGAGAGGAGCATCTGATGCTTCCATTTGTGCAGGGCGGCAACGACAGCGATGGAGATAAGCTCGGGAAGGCCGTGACTGCCAGTCAGGATATCAACATTTTTGAGACAGTAGATGACAAGCATGCCGAAGACAGCCGCGGGTAGAACGGCGCCGAGATAGCGGACGTACTTCGGCGTCTCCTTCCCTGCCGGAAAGACCCAAAAGGGCAGCGCACGGGTGAGCACTGTCGCCAAGACGACAAAGCTGATTGTGATAAGCTGCTGCGTCGTGCTCATGCGTCTGCCCTCGCTTTCATTTCTAGCGGTGCGCGCAGAAGCGTGAGCACCGTCAAGATTGCGAGCATGGACGGGATGATGAACCGCTCCGCGCCGAACAAAATAAGGCACAGCGCAGAAAGAGCGAGGCCCAGAAGTGCGGGCGCATGGGAGTGGTCCTTGTCCCACTGATCGAGGAAGATGACGACAAACATCGCGGTCATTACAAATTCGAGCCCTTTCGTGTCAAAATGCAGGAAAGAGCCGAAGATACCGCCAAGCGTCGCGCCCGTGAACCAATAAAGCTGGTTCAAAACGGTTACAAAGAGATAGAGCCAATTCGGGTCCACATCCGCTGGAATTTCCGCCGAGCAGTTGATGGAAAAAGTCTCGTCGCACATGCCGAAAACGAGGTAGGGCCGAAAACGACTTTTACCGTAAGGCTCCAGCATTGAAATGCCGTAGAAAAGGTGCCGGGCATTGATCATAAGCGTCAGCAAAAACGCCTGTAAGGGATCGAACGCGCCCAGAAGCAGATTGCCCGCGACGAACTCCATGGAGCCTGCAAAGATGGCCGCGCTCATGAGCATCGGGTACCAAAATGCGAAGCCCAGCACGTTCATATAGACGCCGTAGGTAAGCCCGAGAAAGAGAAAGCCCGCTAAGATCGGCAGCGTTTTCGGAAACGCCGCCGCGAGGGCCATTTTTTGTACCTCGCTCACGACTCCGCCTCGTATTTTCGCAGAATCGCTTCAAGCGCTTTTTTTGGTACACTTCCGATGGGCGTTATGGGCTTCGGCCCGCTGTCGTAGGCCTCGAGGGGCTTTTCAAACCAGGCCACGTCGTGCCAGCCGGCCTTGTAGCCCGTGTTCTGCAGCGTTCCAAGGCGGCGAAAACCAAGACCCTCATGCAGTTTTTCACTCTTTTCGTTTGGGACGGTTACGATGCCGTAAACGGTTTTGACGCCTTGTAAGGTCAGAATTTCCATGAGTATTTTGTACATGCGCGTTCCAAGTCCGTGCGACATTGCGCATTTATCCAGATAGACCGAAAGCTCGGCGTCCCATTGATAGGCCGCGCGCTCGAAGAGCCGATGGGCGTAGCTGTAACCGATGATGCGCCCGCCGTCCTCACAGACGAGATATGGGTATTCCGCTGAAAAGTCCGCGATGCGCCCCGCAAATTCCGCCTCCGACGGCAGAACGCACTCAAAGGTGATGGGCGTGTCCATGTACTGACTGTAAATGGTCAAAAGTGCGCGGCTGTCTGCGGGCGTTGCAAATCGAAACTTCATGACAGGTCCTTTCCCGAGAGGGCGGTTCGGCACAAAAATTTGATACTATGCTATCATGGCTGATGCGGTGTTTCAATCCCTGATTTACTTGTTTGCTTTGGAAAAGTGCACAAAAAACCCGCAGCCAGAGGGCTGCGGGTTTTAAGTGGGTAGATGTGCCCTTACACAGACATGCGCCGGTCGCCCGTGTAGCTGATGGCTTTCAAAATATCCGGGATAAGAACATCATAGGACGAGGCGGGGATGCGTTCGTCGCGGCAACAGATGTGCGGGCCGCAGCCTGTGGCAGCACTCACCGCTATGTATTCATAGACGTGAGAATCGCCGCCTGCAGCCCGATGGTAGTAGTAAATAAAAAAAGCGTGTTCAAATGTGAACACATAGACTCCGTTTCGATACACGTGCCGCGCGGCCTTTTCGCCCTCGAAGCGGCCCGCGTCACCAGTCGTTATTTCGTACACTGAAATACCTCCTTTATACGTACATTATCTATTATTACAAATTCATTATACACCGCTTTGCCCGCAATTTCAAAGGTACCCATGAAAATATTGATCTGCCGGGGAAACTGCTGCTTTTATGCATTTCGAGGTGCTTTTGTTGTCTATGGTTCCAGTTTAACAAAATTTAAACTGTTTGGGCCCTTTTATTCTCCGAAACGGTATCGTATAATTAGATACGACAATACCTACATAATGTCTTACTCACAAAGGGAAACTCCTGTTTTCCGTAGGAGGTACCGCGTTTGAAAATTCTAATTACATCGGACTGGTACGCACCGACCATAAACGGCGTTGTCGTATCCATCCTTAGTCTAAAGCAGTCGCTGGAGCGCCGGGGCCACGAGGTCCGCGTTCTAACGCTTTCGCATTCCCCCCACTCCTACCGCCACGACGGCGTGACCTACATCGGATCCTTCAACGCGGGCCGCATTTATCCGAACGCCCGCATTCGGCTTGCACCCGCGCGCCCGCTTTTGCAGGATCTTGTCGATTGGCAGCCGGATATCGTCCATTCCCAGTGCGAGTTCTGCACCTTTTTCCTCNNGAGCGCGTAAGATCGCTGAGGCCTGCGACGCGCCGCTCGTCCATACTTACCACACGGTTTATGAGGATTACACGCACTACTTTTCCCCGAGCGAACGCCTTGGCCGCCGGACGATGGCCGCCTTTGCCTACTGGATCGGTACACAAATCGACTGCTATGTTGCGCCAACCGAAAAAATTCGTACGCTTCTGGAGGGCTACGGCGTCAAATGCCCGGTTTCCGTCATCCCGACGGGGCTGAATCTTTCTGCCCTCTCCGCGCCCGTTGCACCGGAAAAACGTGCGGAGCTGCGAAAAAGCCTTGGCATCCCAGACGGCCACCTCGTTTTGGCGGCAATTGGCAGGCTTGCGGAGGAGAAAAACACCGAGGAGCTCATTACCTACATGGCGGGTTTGCGCGAGCAGCCGGTCACGATGCTTTTAGTCGGGGATGGCCCGAACCGCGCCGCGTTGGAAGCCATCGTCAAAAGGCTGAATTTGCAGGAGACCGTTCTTTTCACCGGCATGGTGCCGCACGAGGATGTCGGACTTTACTACCATCTTGGCGACATTTTTGTAAACGCCTCCACGAGTGAGGCGCAGGGACTGACCTACATCGAGGCCCTTGCCGCCGGGCTGCCTGCCCTCTGCCACGCGGACGAGGCGCTCGACGGCGTTGTTGAGGACGGCGTCAACGGCTGGCAGTATCACGATGAGGCGGAGTTCCGCGCAAAGCTTGCAGAATTTGCGTCCGCAGCCGCGCTGCAAAAGCGTATGGCGGAGGCAGCGTCCCGCTCCGCCGCCGCATGGTCCGACGACGCTTTCGGCCAGCGCGCCGAGGCCCTCTACAGCGAGCGCCTGCGTCTGGCGGACAATGTCCGGCGCAGAAACGCGCTTGCGTCCTAAAGCCGCATATAAAAAAACCGGCGCTCCGTTTTTTGGAGCGCCGGTCGTTTTGTGCGTTCAGCAGCCACCGGATGCCGCGCGCCATATGCGCCTCCGCGTCCGAAAAATGACCGCCCGAATGATTTTTGAGACTGCGTTTGCGCCGATGGCACGGAGACGGGGCGCTGCTCATCCTCCGACCTTGACAGTCTGCTCTGCGCGCTCCCCGCTCGCGGTCATTTCCGTGTAGCCGATCGTCTCGTCTTTCCAATATTCGACGATGTAGGGGCCTTTTGCGCCGGTTGCGGTGGCGATCGTGGCGCTTGTTTTGGAGGCGAGGGCGTAGATGTCCAGCGTTATGGTCTGCGTGCTGTCATCCTCGGTCGAGAGGGCGAGATACTTGCTGTCCGGACTCCAGACGGGCTTGGATGCAGCTACGGTCGTCGCGTCGTCGCCGAGGGCCTTGAGCGCTTTGGTCTCAATGATGGAGGCGGTGATCGTGCCCTGCGCCGAGTGATTGATCTCAATGAGAAAATACTTGCCGTCCGGGCTCCAGAGATATTCGGACGGCGCCGTATCCGCCTTGCGGACGACAAGCTCTTTTTCGTGATCCACCTTCCAGATGCAGACGTTTACGCCNNTCCGCGGCCCACACGGCGCTCTGGATGGTCGCCTTATCCGCCTCCAGCTTCTTTTCGATGTCCGCCTTGTAGACCGTAGACGCAGGTGTTTCGGGGGGCGAGGCGGTCGCAGCCGCTGTTGGCGGGCCGGAGGGAGAGGGCGAAGTGGCTGTCTTATTGGTGCAGCCTGTAAGAAACCCCGCGGCGAGCGCCGCCGCGAGGGATAAAACAATCGTTTTTTTGAAAAAATGACGCATATGGTTTCTCCTTTCGGAATTCGGAATTTCCCGCCGGTTTTCCTTCCGGCGGCTCTTTGACACGCCCGGCGCGCTTGTTCCATTGTAAACGTTTCCGCGCGGTTTCGCAAGCGAAAAGCTTACTTGCAATGTGGCGCAAAAAGGCGTATAATTCCAAAAGATATTCGAAAGATATTTGATTGAAAAGGAGTGGCACTCATGACTCGAACGGCAAGACTTTCAACGGCGCTCTTTCTCGCTTTCGCGCTACTGCTTCCGATGGCGGTACCGGCCTCCGCACAGGNNCGCAAATAGACTATGTCGCCTTTGGCGACTCGGTCGCTGCGGGGGTTCGCGGCGGAACGGGCGAAGCTTCCTCCGCACTCGGCTACACGGACCTTCTTGCGGCAACGCTCAAAAAAGACGGTCGCAGCGGCGGCTTCAACGAGAATTTCTGCGTTTCCGGCGCAACGGCGAAGTCCCTCGCAGCTGACACAGCCGTTCTGACAGACAAGAGCACCGAGAAGGCAAAACTCGTTGCGAATGCGGAGCTGGCGACGGTTCAGATCGGCGCGAACGACCTTCTCGCGCCGTTTACCTCCTATGTGAAGGAAGCGGGCGGCACCGCGAATATGGATGCGGCAAAGGCAAAGGCCGCGCTCAAGCAGGTCGCGGACAGCGTTCCGACGACAGGCCCCGCCGTGCAGGCGAATATCGAAACGATCCTGAAAAACATTCTTGCGGCAAATCCGAATGTTAAGATATTCGTCCTCGGCTACTATGACCCGCTGCCCACTGTTTCAAAGCTTCTGGGCGTTGAGCTTAAAGCGCCAATGCAGAGCTTCAACGGCTATATCAAAAAAGCCGTGACAGAGGTGGATACAGACGTCTCCGGCGCGCAGATACACTATGTTGACCTTTCGGACACCATAGCTGCGGACACGGCGAACTATCTTGTCACGACCGATATCCACCCGACCGAAGCGGGCTACAAGGCCATTGCCGAGACGCTCTGGGCGCACGTGAAGGTGTTCCTTCCGACCACCGATACGGACAGCGCGGAGCCTGTCTCCGTCGTTCCCACGAATGCGACTGTGCTTGTGAATGGACAACAGCTTGCGTTTGAAGCCTATGGCATCGATGGCAACAACTATTTTAAGCTCCGCGATCTCGCCTATGCGCTCACGGGCAGCGCCGGACAGTTCAATGTTTGGGCAACTGGCACAGGCTCGTCGCTCACCGTTATGATGAGCCAGAATGCCGCCTATGTTCCCGTCGGCGGCGAGATGACGAAATCCGGCGCAGCGGCGACCGCCGCCTACAAGCACGTTCCGAAGGTGCAGCTTGGAGACAGTGCGCTCACGCTTACGACCTACGCCATCAACGACTACAACTATGTGAAGCTCCGCGATGTCGGCGCGGCGCTCGACTTCGGCGTCTCGTGGAACGGAGATACGAAGACGGTTTCCATCGACACCTCAAAGCATTATACCGCCTGAAACCGACGCGCAGGCTTTTCCGCGGACGCGCTGCAAACTTTTTGCAGCGCGTCCCTTTTATTTTAAAAAATTTTCATGTCAAAAAGCAACTGTTTTTTTTCTGCTTTCGTGGAGAAACTAAGTCGGAGAAATAAAAAGGAGCCGACAAACAATGAAAAAAACTGTGTCTTTAATTTTGACGCTGGTGATGCTCGCGTCGTTTTCGCCCTGCATGGCGGAGCCTTCGGCTGTGCCGGACGCGGGTGTGCCGGTGCTTATGTACCATTCCATAAGCTCAAAGTACGACCGTTCCTTCTGCGTTCCGGCGCAGCAGTTTGACAGCGAGATGCGTTATCTGCGCGAGCACGACTACCACTCTGTCAGTCCCGCGGAGCTCTATGCGGCGCTGACGGATGGCACGCCTCTGCCGGAAAACCCGGTGCTCATCACATTTGACGACGGCTTCGGAGACAACTACAAGACCGCATGGCCGATTTTGAAAAAATACGGCTTCCGCGCGACCTTTTTCATTGTTACGAACGAAGTGGGAGACTACAGCATAGACTGGCCACAGCTCAGGGAGCTTGCGGACGCCGGAAACACGATCGGCAGTCACACGGTTCACCACCGCGATCTTTCAACGCTCTCGCCGGGGCAGCAAAAATCAGAGATTTTCGACTCAAAGGCAACGCTCGAAAAGCAGCTTGACATACCGATCACGACCTTCTGCATTCCCTACGGCAAGTATAACAAAACAACGCTCACGCTTCTGCGCGAGGCGGGCTATACCATCAGCTTCACGACAACTGAGGGCCGTGTTTGCGCCGGGGACGACATTTTCACGCTTCACCGTGTTCACATGATCGGTGGCACAAGCCTGGAGAGCTTTTCCAGCATGGTTTCGGGACGGGAAAAAAGCGCAAAGTGATTGCGGATTTAAAAAAAGCATCTTATAATGTGCATACTAATATGCATATTATGAGGTGATTTTGGATGATAAAGATTGAAATAGACATTGATGATCTGAACTATGAAGCTCTTGTTGATCAGTACCTGCCAGCGATGACGGAAAAGCTTCGCGAATCAGGAAACCCCGTCGCTATGCTCATATCGAACGGTATGCCGGCTTCAATGGCTAAAAAGATTTTAAACGGCCTTTCACAGGATAAAAAGGATGCGCTTGCGGCCGACCTTTTGAACGTTTACAGCAAAAAACTGCGCGATGCGGCGACAGACTACGCGGTTCATAACGGTGTTGGCGTGACCATTTCAAATATCCATGCGAGCGCAAAATAAAGCTAAAAGGGTTCGGGCCGCAAGGCTCCGAACCCTTTTTTGTCATTTCAAAATGCTGGTGGCGTCTTTAATCGTTTTTTCCATAGCCTCCCGCCCGTAGGCGTCCACTTGATCGCGGTCCTTTTCGCCGTGCGTCAGGCAGCCGGCCCCGGCAATGCAGCCGCCGTGACAGGCCATGCCCTCGATGAAGTTGCCGTCGAGCTTTCCAGCACGGAGCTTCAAAAGTGCCATGCGGCAATCCTCCAAACCGTCGCAAACGACGGGCTTATACTCGAAATCCGTAATGCCGTTTTCCTTCAGACCCTCGCGCACCGCGTCCGCGAGTCCGCCGCTTCTGGCGAAAATGCGGCCATAGTAGGAGGCGTTGTCCAAAACGTCCTCCGGCAGCGTTTCGACTGCGACCTCTCTGCCGTCGAACAGCGCCTGCAACTCCTCAAAGGTCAGCGCGCTGTCTACCCACGGAGCGACGGCGTCCTTTCTGACCTCCGCCTTTTTGGCAGTGCAGGGGCCGATAAAGACGACCTTTGCGTCCGGCTCGCGCTGCTTTATGTACCGTCCGAGCGCCGCCATAGGGGAAAGACCGTTTGAGACATGCTGCGCCTGATCGGGAAAGTCGTTTTCGACGTACTTCACAAAGGCGGGACAGCAGGAGCTTGTGAGAAGCCCCACTTCCGCAAGCTCTTTGGACTCCGCTTCCGCAACCATGTCCGCGCCGAGCGCGACCTCGACGGACGAGAAAAAACCGAGCTTTTTGATGCCGGTAATGACCTGACCGAGCTTCGCATAGGAAAATTGGCTCGAAATGGACGGGGCGACGATGGCGTAGACCTTGTATTTCTTGTTGTCCTCGCTCTTTTTGAGAAGGTCGATGACTTCCAGGATATAGGACTTGTCCATAATGGCCCCGAACGGGCACTGGTAGACGCACGCGCCGCATTGCACGCATTTTTTGCCGTCGATCTGGGCAACCTTGTCCTCCTCGCCGATGGTGATGGCCTTAACCTTGCAGGCGTTGATACACGGGCGTTTTTTGCTGATAATGGCCGTGTAGGGGCAGACCTTCGCGCAGCGGCCGCACTCGATGCACTTTTGCTTGTCGATGACGGCCTTTTGCTCGTGTGTGAAGGTGATGGCCCCGCGCGGGCAGGCCTCCTCGCAGCGGTGCGCGATACAGCCGCGGCAGCTCTCGGTGACCGAAAAGCCCGCCGCCGGGCATTCGTCGCAGGCGATGTCGATGACCTCGATGACGTTCGGATTCGACCGGTCCCCGCCCATCGCGGCCTTTACGCGTTCGGCCAAAATGGCGCGCTCCTTATAGACGCAGCAGCGCATTGTTGGCTCCTTGCCGGGGACGATCATTTTTGGAATGTCCGTGACATGCTCCAAAAGCGCGTCGTTATAGGCAAGGCGCGCGACCTCGCGAAGGACCTGATATTTTAAATGCTGTACCTTTGTGTCAAATTTACGCATGATACGCCTCCGGTTTCAGGCTTTTTAGAAATAACTGACCTTGATTTTTTTGCCCATTTTCCGCAGGCACTCGGATAGCTCGTCAACGAGCTTCATCTTGATGCTGAAATTGATGGGCAGCGTGGGGTCCTGATGCGCAGGATTGACGGCCATACCGACGAAAAAGTTGATGTCGGTGGCCTCCTCGAACAGGAACCGGGCAATACGGGAAGCGCCGTCCTTGCCGGTGCTCCATTTTTTATACTCGCTATTGTCCTTCAAATAATCCTGCGCATAGGTCAAAACGCGGTTGATCGTGATGATGCCCTCGGTTACGAGGTCAACGCCCTCAATGGTCGCCGTGGGCGGGATGTCGTTGTCAAAATAGGCGAGATCGACCGTGAGGGGCTTTTTGAGAAAGTCCGAGGCAATGGTAGAGGTCGTGCCGCCGCAGACAATGTGCTTGCCCTCCTTTGAGAAGAAGAGCGACATCATTTTGTTGCAGTCCGCCCGGTTCGAGGGGGGACCGATGAGCAAATTCATCGGCTCGCGCCGCCGGATGCGGACGGCGCAGACTGTTGCGTCGTCTCCCGGCTCGCCGCCGTAAAGGCTGTAGCACTCGTCCAGAATCATTGTCGTGAGGGTCTTTGCTGTGAAGCCGACGTTCGAATAGGGCCTGATATAGTCGATGATCTTCTCGCGCGTCCAGCCGAAATTCATCGTGACGCCGAGACCAGCGTGGGGCGCGCCGTCTGACATGGCGATGAGAACGTCCCCCTCTTCGATGTGCAGCTTTGTGCGCTGAATTTTTTTTCCGGCAATGTCAACTGTTTCGGTCGGGTACGCGACGTTTTCGCCGCCGCGCAGAAGGATAACGGCGGGGTTATCGTACTGGATAAGCTCCGCGTCCGTTCCGTTCGTGATGCGCATGATCGTAAAGGTCGAATAGGCGACCTTGCGAACCGAGCACACGGGCAGCGTCTGGGCAATGGTTGAAACGCATTCCTCAACGCTCATGTCGGCGGCCATCATCGTGGAGATGATTTTCGAGGTGAGCGTTGAAAGGATGCTCGCCTTTACACCGCTGCCGAGTCCATCCGCCAAAACCGCGACGGTCGAGCCTTCCGTTTGGGGAACGACCTCGACATGGTCGCCGCAAAGCTCCTCGCCGTATTTATTGATGCTGCCGTAGCCAATGTCAGTACAGAGATCATTCATCTTCCAGCGACTCCTTCAGCTTCGTGAGCGCGACCTTGGTCTCTGCCGTCGTCTCGCCCAGAAGCGAAGCGATCTCCTGCACGACGCGCATCTGCTTGTCGATGACCTTGTCGGCAATCTCAATGGTCTTGACGCTGATTTCCTCTTTCTTCTGGCGGGTTATCTCCTCCTCGGTGACGTCGCGCAGGATACACAAAAGCTGACGGTAGGCCTTGTCAAAGACAACCGTTTCCTCAACATATTTGTTGTATTCGGCGAGGTAATAGCGCTCGTCGCGCGAGCCGCCGCCGTTGCGTGCGATGAGGAAGGGCGCGGGGTCGAGAATGCGCACGACCTCGTCGCCGACGATGTCCGATGCGGAGGGAATGTTGAGCAGATGCAGCGCCGCGGGGTTTACCTGCTGGACGCGCAGCTCGTCGTCCAGAACCAGAATACCGTTGGGGCTGTTTTTAAGGATATTGCTCGAAAACGTCTCGGCTTTGTCGCGCAAAAACGGCAGGCACATCGTGAGGTCGGCCTTGCCCTGATAGATGGCGACGGCCTTTTCGCGGCAGGTGTCGTAGCCGCAGGAGCCGCAGTTTAGCTCGTATTCCGGCGTTTTTTTGCCCATTTTGAGGAGAATTTGCTGTAGCTCCAAATCGTTCGGCATGGCCTCCGAACGTGGCAGCGACGAAAAACCGCGGCGCAGACCGTTTGCCGGGACCTCGACCTGAAAATCGTTTTGGCCCGCGTAATTTGCAACGGCGATGGCGCTTCTTAAAGGTGCGCGGCGCGTCTTTCCGATGGCAGGCCCCCCGACGCAGCTTCCCGTGCAGGCGGACATTTCGACAAAGCATTTGCCGAGCTTGCCGCTTGCAATGTCGCGCAGAGCGGCCTTGCAGTTTTCCGTTCCGTCCACGGTAAGGTAGCTGTATTCCGCGCGGTCGCAATACATGGACTTCAGGATGCCGCCAGCGGTCGGGAATATGCGCGCGCGGCCCGCGTCCGTGTCGTCCGGTTCCGGCGAAAGCTCGATGCCGGCGCGCTCCAGCCACGCGGCAAGGTCCTCGAAGGTAAGAACACAGTCAACCGAAGAACCCTCCTCGTCCGCCTCGAACTTTTTGGAGATGCAGGGGCCGATAAAGACCGTCTTCGCGGCCGGGTAGCGGCGCTTGAGATCGCGGCAGTGTGCCTCCAGCGGCGAGACGACCGGCGCAAGGTACGGGAGCGCTTCAGGGTAGTGCCTGCGGACGAGCAAATTCACGCTCGGACAGCAGGAGGACAGGATGACCGTCTGCGTCCCTTCCCGGATCATGTTCTCATATTCCTTTTTGACAAGCGTCGCGCCAACGGCGGTTTCCTCCGCGCCGTCAAAGCCGAGCGCTTGCAGGGCGGTTTCCATGCCCCCGATGCCGATGCCGGGGAATGCGGCGGCAAAAGCCGGCGCGACGCTTGCCCAGACCGGCCCGTCGCCCGCGAGCAGCCCTTTAGCCCGGTCCGTGTCGTCGCGGATGATCTTCGCGTCCTGCGGGCAGACGATGAAGCACTCGCCGCAAAGAATGCAGGCGTCCGAAATGATCTGCGCCTGATTTTCAGAAAAGCTGATAGACTTTACCGGGCAGTGACGGATGCACTTGTAGCAGTTCTTGCAGTTGGCCTCTTTCAGACGGATGTATTCCGACATGGCGCAGCCCTCCTCACTTCAGCCTTGAGAGAATTTCCTTTTCAAAAAATGACCGCGCGTTCGCCGGCGCGAGATTGAAGATCTCGTCGTCTATTTTGACGCTCACGTCGTCCTGACACTCGCCGAGACAGAAGGTGCCGGTGAGCTCTATTTTATCCTCGATGTGGTTTTCCTCGATGAGCGTTTGGAACTCCTCGACGATCTGGCGCGAGCCTTTCAGATGGCACGAAGAGCCGATGCAGACAGTCAGTTTCATTTTGCCTTCTCCTTTTCGTTATCGCCCGATGGCGTTGTCTCCGCAAGATGCTTTGAAAGCACCGCGAGGAAAGCCGCCATATTTTCGTTTTTTAAAAGTACGCCCTCCGGCACGAAAATGTGTGCCGGAGCGAAATTCCAAACCGCACGGATGCCCGCTGCGCAGAGCGTGTCGCAGACCTCCTGCGCAGCCGGGGCCGGAACGGTGATAATGCCAATCTCGATCCTCATACGGCTGCACAAATCCGGGAGCTTTTCAATCGGAAAGACCCGCTTGCCGCTTTTGTCCATGCCGCACATGGAAGCGTCTGCGTCGAAGGCGGCGACGATGTTAAGCCCGTATTCCGCAAAGCCCTCGTAGCTCAAAAGCGCCTTGCCGAGCCGCCCCGCGCCGACGAGCACGNNTTCGCGTTGTCGTAGCCTAAAAAAACGCCGATGTCGTGCCGAAGCTCGCCGACGACGTAGCCGACCTTTGGCCGCCCGCCGTCCGACACCGAAGCGAGATCCTTGCGGACCTGTATTTCCCCAAAGCCCAATGCTGCGCCGAGCGCGCGGGCGGAGATGTTCGCCTCGTCCGGGATCATTTTCAAATATTGCATGTAGAGTGGCAGACGCTGGAGCGCCTGCACGGAAATGGCCTTCGGCATCCGGCACCTCCCGACAGAATATAAAAACGCAATAGATAATGCGTTATCGATTTAACAATATCGATATATCATTATCTATTGCGTTTGTCAATGCTTATTGATAAATTTCTAACGATTTCGTAAAATTTCCACGCGGTGTTAGAATTCTGCGACGGCTCCGGCAGGGAAATATACCGCACGGTCGCCCATTACGCGCTCGAGAATTTTGCTGCCCGGGTCGCCGGTGCAGTGGCAGAGAACGGTTTTTTGAACGCCCAGCTCCAAAAGCGCTTCGCCCAGCGCTTCGGCCCCCGCAGGCTTTACGCCGAGGCTGGATACCCCGCGCGTGCCCATGAGATGAAAGCCACCGATAAGCGCTGCGACCTTCCGCCCCGGAAACGCTGCCAGCGCCTCGCGCACGACGGTGTCCGCACCGCCGTGGCAGCAGGAATTGAGGATAACAAGGCCCTGCGCTGTGTCAAAAATAAGGCTTTGCTCATGCACGAAATCGTCCGGCAAAAGTCCGTCCGGCGTTTCGCGGTAGAGGTGCGCTTTTTTGCCGCGCGTTTCAAGCCCCGCGGTCGAGTGGCCGACGAGGTACACGTACGGCGCGAGCGCGCAGTCCGCTTCGAGCCACACGAAGCGATCCGCGCAGGCCAGAACGTCTGCCGGTACGCCAATCTCCTCCTTCACAGGGCCGAGCTTGAAACAGCAGCGGTCCTGGCAGTGCTCGCGCAGATAGAGCTTTGCCGTTTCGTTCGCCTCAAAAAACGCCTTGAAGCCGCCCGCGTGGTCGTAATGCCCGTGCGACAAAACGGCGAGATCGACGCAGGAGAGATCAACGTTCAGCTTTTTCGCGTTAACGGCGAATTTTTCGCTTGAACCTGCGTCCAGCAGATAGACCTTTCCACCGTATTCGGCCAGAAGCGAAAGCCCGTGCTCGGCGGCAAGACCCTCGTTTGCTCTGTTGTCGATGAGTGCTGTGATTTTCAATTCGCTCATACGCGCTTCCTTTTTAGTCCTTTCCGTTTTCGAGCATTTCCCGAAACGCCTCGATGCGGATGGAGAACTGACCGACGGCGCCCATCTTTTCGTCGCGTTCGAGTTGGAGGCAGGGAATGCTGTGCGCGTTGAAAAGCTCCTGCAAGACGGCGGACTCGCCCTCCCACTTGGCGCAATATTTAAGGCGTTCGATGATGATGCCGTCCACCTTATATTCCTTCGCGGCGTTCAGGATATATTCGTGGATGGTGTCGCTGCCGTCCTGAAAGCGCGGGCAGGAGCTGCGGTTAAGATAGTGACGGCCGAGCGCGTCGAAAACGTCCTCGTCGTCCCCGCAGACGAGCGGGTCGCGCAAAAAGCGGGTGCCGAAGCTGTTGAGGTCGGCAACGACCAGCAGACCTTCGTTCTCAATGGCCTGCACGTATTCAGGGTCGTCCACCGCGCTTCCGACGAGCATTACGCGCAACGGATGATCGAGCGTTTCGGTGCGGGATTTGCAATCGGCCAAAAAGCCCTTTAAGTATTCCGTGTATTCCTCAATCGGCATCTGGGTCGCCATGAGCGTTGCCCTGAGCGCCTCCGCGCCGGAGAGAACGGGGGCTTCTGCCTTGCGTAGCTCATAGACCTCGTGCATGAGCGCGCGGGCGTTGTTATAGGTCTTGATGCTCTCGCGCACCATGCCGTCCGTGATTTCCTTGCCGGTGTATGCCTGTAGGGCGTCGCGCAGATCCTCCATCTGGCCGCCGAAGTAGCGCTCGGAAGCGGGGTTCAGCATGGTAGGCGCGGCGAGTTCAAAGAAAAACTGCTTTAAGCCGCGCTCGCGGGTAATGCCATCCCAGCCCGTGTAGATGCCGGGAGCGGTATTGCAGCCGTTGGAGGTGACGATGCCGTNNCCGTCGAGATTGTAAACCCCGTCGATGAGATTTTGGAGAATGCCCTTTGTGAAACCGCAGGTATCGTTTCCGATATAGGCTTCGCTCTCTGCGCACAGACCGCAGCCGGCGGCGCGCATACGAACCGGCATGGCCCCCGCCGCGTGGATAAGCTCAAACGGCGCATGACAGCAGACCGTTCCGATGGCGAGCTTTCCCTCGGCGCGCCATGCGTCTATGCGCTCGGTGGAAACATCGCATTTATAGGAGATATTGTTGTTCATAGCTATTCCTCTTTTTTTGAATTTGGATTATAATAAAAACCCAAACTGTTTTTATAATCAGTTTAGCAAAAAACCGCCCGCCGGTCAAGGGCGCGGGCGGCGTGGAAGAAAAAGTCCCGTACACAGTTTCAAGCTGTGTGCCATTTTTAATATTGAGGAAGAAATCTATGAAAGCACAGCGAAATTATCCCGCGCTCACGGTTACGCGCAAGGCGCAGGCGGCGCTTGAAGCCGGTCACCCGTGGGTCTACGACGCGGAGGTCGAAACGCCGTCGGACGGCGTTGAAAATGGAACGCTCGTTGACGTTTTGAGTGAAAAGGGTGCCTATCTCGGCACGGGCCTTTTGAGCCAGAAATCGAAAATCCGCATCCGGCTCCTGTCCCGAAACGCAAACGACATCTTTGACGAAAAGTGGATCGAGCGCCGNNGCTGGGCGTGGGAATACCGCAAAACGGTGCTTGCGCCGGAGGATCTTTCCGCCTGCCGCGTCATCTTCGGCGAGGCGGACGGCTTTCCAGGCCTCACAGTCGATCGCTACAACGACCTGCTCGTCACGCAGACGCTTTCGATCGGCATGGAGCGCCTGAAGGAAAAGCTTTTTCCCATTCTTTACAGAGTGCTGACCGAGGACGGGCAGAAAATCTCCGGCATCTTTGAACGAAACGACGTTGCCATTCGCGAGTTGGAGGGGCTGCCTCAAAGCAAAGGCTGGTTCCCGCTCGACGGGGTTCCGACGCCGGAGCGCGTTCTTACGATGATCACGGAAAACGGCGTTTTGTATGCGGTGGACGTGGAAAACGGACAGAAGACTGGCTTTTTCCTTGACCAGAAATATAACCGCCGCGCCGTCGCAGCGCTCACAAAGGGCAAGACAGTGCTCGACTGCTTTACCCACACCGGCTCCTTTGCACTCAACGCCGCGAAGGGCGGGGCGGAAAAAGTCTGCGCCGTGGATGTGTCCGAAGCCGCCGTTGCGCTGGCGTGCCGGAACGCGGAGCAAAACGGGCTTTCGGACCGCATGGAATTTATAACGGCGAACGTCCTCGACCTTCTGCCGCAGATGCTCCAAAAGGGCGGCTCGCCCTATGATTTCATCATCCTCGACCCTCCGGCCTTCACCAAATCGCGTAGGACGGTCGAGGGCGCGCAGCGGGGCTACAAGGAAATCAACTGCACCGCGATGCGCCTTTTACCGCGCGGTGGTTATCTTGCGACCTGCTCCTGCTCTCACTTTATGACCGACGCGCTTTTCCGCAAAATGCTCGTAAGCGCTGCCCGTGATGCGAACGTCTCGCTCCGGCAGGTGGAGGTCAGACAGCAGGCCCCCGATCATCCGATCCTCTGGAATGTGCCGGAGACGGATTATTTGAAGTTTTATATTTTTCAGGTGGTGTAAGGCGCCCGGCGGGGTCAAGGGATGTCTTGCCGCATTTTCTTTTTATCCAGCGCGTTCAGCGCAAGTTCGCCGGCAAGCTTGAAGAGCGCGTCCGCCATCACCTGTTCCACTGCGATGCCCGCCTGTATGCCAACCTTGCGGTAAAAATCATAGAGATAGTCGTCTACTGTCAGCATGACCTGTTTCATGTTCATTCTCCATCTTATAACTATTTTGAACTAATTATACCATCTGTATCTGCAAAGTCAACTCAATAGAGGTAATTTTTTCAACTCAAAATAGGTACTCTTGAACTATCTCAGATAGTTAGGATAGTGAAAATGACAATTGGAACAGCCGTTAGAGAACGAATTTTACAGCTCTGCCGGGAACGCGGCATTACGCCGAATAAGCTTGCGACCATGAGCGGCGTTACGCAATCGACAATCAACAACATCACAAGCGGCCGGAATAACAGCACGACCGTCGCCACAATCAAAAAGCTTTGCGACGGCCTTGAACTCTCAATCGCCGAGTTTTTTGACGCAGATATTTTTAAGGAATTGGAGCAGGAGATCAAATAAAAATCTGACGCAGATAAGCTTCGCCATCTCGCTTTTTGCTTGCGAAGCGGCAGCGGCCCGGTGAAGCGGATTGAGACGGTTCTACTTTCAGGAATGCACGCTCCGTCGCATGTGAAAATATAAAAAGGGCGCTGTCCTTGGCGAAAAGCTTTGGACAGCGCCCTTTTTCTTTTTCACAAGCAGTGGCGTTTTCTCTGTTTCTTCCGTCGCAACAAAAAAAGAGAAATGGGGATTGAAAGGCCTCGCGTCTATTGGTCACGAAGCGCCGCGTCCCGCCCGTAGGCGGAACCGGTCACATCAGAACCCTCCCGATAAACGGCTTGTCAATCTCCACCGGTTTGAACAGCTTCGCCATCGCGAACGGACGTCTGCCCCGCTTCGTCTCGACCTTGCCAAAGCACTGCGGCTGGATGAAGACCGTTTTTTCAAATTCGTATTTTTCGCACAGCGCGGCACAGAGCGGGCCGAGTGCGCGAGCGTCGGCGTCTGTCTCATAAATTGTGAGGGTCTCGCCGGTCTTGACGAGCAGAGCGTAATACGTTGTGCCGTCCACAGCGAAGGTAAGAGCTTCGCCGCCGTCCGTTTTCAAAACGTCGCAGTAAAAGGCGTTCTGCTCGGCGGAGAGTTCGACGCAGCCGTCCCCGCAGAAGGGGCTTTGGCGGTACTGGCGGAAAATGCGCGCGGCGCTCGCTTTCACGAGCTTTGCCGGCGCGCAGCCTTCAGCAAGGGCACGCATCTCCTCGCGCGTTTTCTCAATGCGGACGCGCTCGAAATAATCCTCAAAGCCGAAGCTCCGGTAAAACCCGAAAATAGAATCCTTTGCCGGAACGAGCATCGAAAGCGCGTAGCCCCGCGCGGCGCACAGGCGGAAGGACTCGGCAATGAGCTGAGACATGATTTTGCGTCCCCTCCATGCCGGCTCTGTTGCGAGCGCATAGAGATAGGCGGCGCGGAGCGTTTCACCTTTGTTCGGGATGCTATACGGCAGAATGTACAGCGCGGAGACGACGCAGCCCTCTTCTGTCCAGACGAGCGTATTTTCCGGTACAAAGACGCGCGCGAAAAAAGGGTCCAGAAAATCCGGACCGTCGCCGAAAACGGCGGTCCACAGCGCGCGCAGCTCGGGAATCTGCTCTCTTGCAGCCCGGGCGATCACGGCCTACCTCCGACCCTCGGAACAAGTGTGCCCTTATCGGCCAGAAACGCCGGGCGGTAGGACTCCTTGGATTGGCGAAGGCCCGCGACGCCCATGTCCTCCTCGCGATTTATAAAGGCGGCGTCCCCGGCCTCGTTTTTTGCGAATTGCTGACAGATCATCGGATAGGCGCCCGGTACGTCCGAAAACGCCTTTTCAAAGTGCTCAATGATCATGTCCCCGGCGCGTTCCCCCAAAGCGAGCGCGACGATGCGTCCGCGGGCGCGAAGAAGGCCGCCGAACAGACCCAACGCGCTGCGGTATTTGAGTGCTTTAATGAGAATGCACAGCTCCGACGCCTTGGATTTGTCGGTGCAGCAGTTGTTTTCGACGCACCATTCTTTCGCCATTTCGATGCAGGCGTCGGTGTTTTCGTCCGTGATCGGCTCATAGACCCAGTCGGGATAGGCGCGCATAAATTCGTTAACGTGATTTTTCTTGCTGTGATAGCGTTTGCCGGAAAAGCTCATGAGGTCGGCGGCGTTGTAAAGATAGTCCGCGCTGTTGCGGCTGTAGAAAACGTCATACGTGCCGGGGAACGCGGCTTCGATCTGTTCGTACATTGCAGGCTCCACGAGGTTCATTTTGAAGAGAACGCCGTTTCGCGCGCAGTAGTTTTGCAGCCACGAAAACGCGGCCTTCAGGTCGGCACCGCCCATGGGGAAGGCAAAATTCGTCTCCCCGGCGAGCAGAAAGCGGATAAAAAGCGTGTCCTCCGCGACGGCGAAGGAGGTCTCGAACACGTCCGCCCACAAAATGAGATTTCCGGTGCTGTAGTCGCAGGCGCGGAACGCGGAGCGGTCGAGGTATGTTTTCAGCGTGCCGTAATCGGCAAGCTCTATTTTTTTGAATTCGTCCATGGTTCACATCCTAACACGGCGGGCGGTTCGCCCCCCGCACACGGCCCAGATCGGGCAAAAGCTTTTGATATACCGCTATGGTAAGCTATTTTCCCCGTTTTTGCAAGAAAAACCGACGCCGTTTGACACTTGCACCGAAATTGGGCCGTCTCGATTTTGCAAATTGACGTTTTTTACGGGAAAAGCGGATTCTTCTTCGCGCCTGATGGGGCGAGGATTATAATGAATACAGTTTTTCCCGCCCACCGCGAAATAAACGAAAAATAGGGGTGCTCATATGTTAAAGGAATTCAAGGAATTTGCGCTCAAGGGCAACGTCGTCGATATGGCAATCGGCGTCATTTTGGGCGCGGCGTTCGGTAAGATCGTGGCTTCGCTTGTCGATGACCTGCTTATGCCGGTCATCAGTCTGCTGATCGGCACGGTCGATTTCAAGGACCTTGTTTATACCGGCGTAGGCGGCGCGGTGCTGCACTACGGAAACTTCATTCAGGCGGTCGTTGACTTCATCATTGTTGCGCTGTTCGCATTTTTGTTCGTAAAAATATTCACGCGCAACAAGAAGGAAGCGCCGCCCGCGCCCTCTGCGGAGGTCCAGCTCCTCACCGAAATACGGGACATGATGAAGCAAGAGCAAAAATAACAAGGGCTGCCGCAAAACAGACTGTTCAGCCCCGAATGTTGCTCTTCTGAGGGGCAAAGCGAGGAAGAATCTCCCCCCGCCTGCCATCCAACTTGTTTTACGAGGATGAAAGACGAGCGGAGATCCTTCGGTTTCTCACACCCGCCGCAGCGGGCATGCATGTTGCAAGCAAGTGCAACGCGGCGCTTGGCGCGGAGTGGAATGACAGCGCTTTTTTCATAGCCGCGCTTTGTGCAGGATGGAAGTGCGTGCCGTCAGCTTTTCTTTTCCCCGACGAGCGCCGCGTGGACGACAAAGCGGCCCGTCGCGGTCGTGGAGGTACAGGTCGAGAGCGTCAAAAGTGGGGCCTTTCTGTTGGAGCGCCGACGATGTTTTCGCCGGCGCTTTGCGTGATGTACTGCAAAAAGCTCGCAAAATCAAGGCCGTCTGTGAATGCATAGGCGTAGCTCTGGCTGGTATCCCCGGTCTTGTAGCCAGCGAAGGCGCGGTAGCGCAGGATCCGGCCGCGCAGAAAGACGTAGACGTCCGCGTGCTCCTTGAGATAGTCCGCGTCGGCGTATTTTTTGAGGCCGCCGAACATGCTGCCGTTTTTCATATTGTGACCGTAAATAATCGTGTTGTCGTCTGTGAAATCCGCGGCGCAGCGGTAGTCCATGAAAATGCTGCCGGAGGCGGTTTTTTGGAGGTTATAGCTTTGGTGGAGGTACTGCTCGTTGTCCGCGCCGCGCAGAAGGGGGTAATCGACATCCGTGCCGGGGATGTAGACCCAGCTGATCACGTCCGGATTTGTCTTTTGCAGAGCGGCGAGATCGACGGAGATCGCAGGCCAGCCATCCGCCTCCGAGGAGGGGGCAGCGCCTTCCTGCATGCGGTATTCCGCGCGGCTTTTGGCATAGAGATCCCCGGCTTTTTTGTAGGCCAGACCGATCCTTATGAGCTGCACAGCGCTTACAGCGAAAACGACGGCGAGCGCGGCAATCAGGACGATGCGGACGGATTTTTTCATAGATACCTCTTTTGGAAAACGGCGGAATGGTTTTATTTGTCTTCCTGTTTTTTCTTTTTGCCGGTGATGCCGATGGCCGCGAGGACGGAGAACAGAGCGATGTTGCTGTTGTCGCCGGTCTTCGGGGAGCCGCCGAGCGGAATCTTATCGTCCGGGATGGTCGTGGTGTTCTTACTCACGGGCTTGCTGGCCTTGGGGGCCTTGTCGTCCGGGATGTTGGTGTCGCCGGGCCGGTCGCCCTGCGGCACGTCGTCATCCGGGATGTTCGTGTCGGGGTTCGTGGGAGTGGCGGGAGAGGTGCTGGGCTTGTCGCCCTTAGGCGTGTCGTCGCCAGGGATGACAGGGTCGGTGGGACCAACAGACCCCGTGATTTAAGGAAAACTGCAAAAACCCTTATTCTATGTGGGATAAGGGAATACCAAAATAAAATATGAGCTATCACATTACACAGAATACCGCCTAATTGGACAAGATAGGCGCGTTTTTGTGTCTGGATAGCGGAACTTCGGGTCAACTTGGCCCGAAGTGGAAAGGAGGGATTGTGAATATCCTGTTGGGGCTTGACCTAAAAAAACAAGCCCCTTTTTCATGCCATAAAACAGACAAGGAGGAAAACGCATGGCAAAAAATGAGCCAAATAAGCCGGAGGAAGCGAAAACCGCCCCGGCACAGGAAACCACAGCAGGAGAAAAAAGCACTCCCGCACCCATGCCGGAGATTGGCGGCGAAGCTCCTGCCCTAGAAAAGACTGACGAAGAAACAGCAGCACTTCCCCATGAGAACGGAGCCACCCCGGATAAAACCGATACGGACAGGCCGGAAGAACCTATCCTCATTGGCATTCCTGTCCCCGGTGATGTGGTGGTTTCCTTTGACAAAATCAATGGTTTTATACCAACGCTGTATTTCCACAGCCGCGGCATCGGGGTAGTAGCTCAGTGTGATTATATTTTTGTTGGGATCGCTGCTGATTTGCGCAACGGTTGGAGAGGAAGCGGCTTCTATGTAGCTATAGTTCTCTCCGCCGAGGTCAACGTATGCAGTTTCGATGGCTGGATATACGCTTCCGATGTTGACAGTAGAATAAAGTTTTGCTTTTCCACCGGCAAAAGGACCCATGAAAATGTCGTATTTTTTCGTTTCTTTATTGTGTTTTTGATATACAATGGTATAGCCATAGCTCGGAACGGTTCCCTTTACGCCGGGGACGTTGAAGCTGATGGCGTTGGGGGCGGCGGGAGCAGTTGCCAAGACTTTGCCGTCTTTGTCAAGGAAGTTGCCATTCTTATCGTAGTAGAGGTAATCAAGTTTGGTGTAGCCGTTGGTGGGATAATACTTATTGGCAGATCCGTTCTTCTCCTGAAAGCCCTCTGCGGAGGTGTCGAGGGTGATGGGATAGGTCAGCGTATAGGTGTGGTAGCCGTTGTCCGACTTACCGCTCAAACCATTCAGATTCCATGTCAAGGTGTTGCCGTCGGTCGAAACAGTAACGGCCTTATTGCATTTGAGTGTGTCGGCATTGAGCCTTATATACTGCCCCATCGGATTCGTTACGATCCAGCTTTTTGAGAGCAACGAGGTAGCCTTGCTGATATCGCCGAAGCTGGTTTCGATGTCGTTTGCGTTGCTGACGATCTGGGATAAATCCTGTTTCGTCTTGACGCTGAGCGTGATGTTGAACTGGTTCTCCGAAGTTTCTTTGATAGTCTTTGAGACCGTCACGCCATCGGCGTGTGTATTTGCTGCATCGGACGTTGTTGTTGCCGAGACAGATAGTATCCGCCCATGACCTGATTTGTGCTCGTGCCATCCGCCGCGAACGCCGTCAGCCCGCAGAGGCTGAAAACTATAACGCATGCGAGAAGGACCGAGACGTATTTTCTGAATTTCGTGCTAATTGCGGGTCCCTCCAAAAATAACTTTTAGATCTGATTTCTGTCGGACTTGCAAGCTCACTGATTTTTTTCTTCGCTTGCATAGGTCAGCGCGCTGTCGAGAAGAATCGCGAGCTCCAGAACGCTACGGAACCGCTCCTCCTGGCTGGTCTCCACCCAGGTCAGAAGGCCTTGCCAGCTTGTGTTTTGACGAAACAAAACGCGCATGCGGAAGGTCCCGAGTGTGCCCCGGGTCGGGTCTGCAGGTTGGGTGAACTCCTGTGCTGTCGGCGCGGGGGCGAGACGGACAAAGCTTTTACACCTGTCCTCCACTGGGAGCTTCTGCTCGCCGAGCGCTTTTTCGGTCAACAGCAGAAGCTGCATGAGACCTGTGAACTTCGTCTCGCAGCCCTCTTGCCCATACCAGAATCGACCCTTCGCGACTTTGTCGTCGTAGGAATCGACGCTGATGACAATCGTCTGTTCGTGTATCTCTCTTTTTGCAATCATATGTGTGCCGCCTTTCAAGGAAACGGCTTTCCGCCTGAACTTATATAACGATACGCATTTTATCATACAAGGGTTTCACGGCGGTTACATTTCGCTCATTTTATTTCCAAGGATGAAATTGTAACTGAATTGTAACTGTTTTAAGGAATAAAAAGCTGTGAACGAAATTGGATGGCCTGCAAGCGGTCAAAAAACGCCATATTGGTGCAAAAAATGCACCAATATGGCGGAAGGTAACGCGATTTTCAGGGCGCTGTTACAAAGCTAAAGCCAACAAAAATGAAAAACGAAGCCTTTGCGGGAATGTGTATTCATTATAGTAATAAAATAAATACATTATTTAATTTTTTTCTCCATCTGTTCCGCGTTCATGGCGAACTTGACGGCGGTATCGGAGATGATGCGGCCGGATTTGTACAAATTCAGGATGGATGTGTCTATCGAGACCATGCCCTCGGATGCGCAGGTCTGGATGACGGAGTCGATCTGGTGCGTTTTAGATTCGCGCATCATGTTGCGGATGGCGCTGTTGAGGTGCATGATTTCAAAGGCAGGGGTAAGCCCCCCCCGTCCGTGTCCGGCAAAAGCTGCTGGGAGACAACGGTTTGGAGCGTCATTGAAAGCTGCAAACGGATCTGATCTTGCGATTTTGAGGGAAAAACATCTATAATTCGATCGACTATGTTCGCCGCGCCAAGCGTGTGCAGGGTTGAAAGGATGAGAAGGCCCGTCTCCGCCGCCGTGACCGCGGCATTGATGGTTTCGTAGTCGCGCATCTCGCCGAGCTGGATGACGTCCGGCGTCTGGCTGCGCGCATAGCGGAAACATAGTCGGCCGTATCCGCGCCGATTTCGTGCTGGCTGATGGCGCTTTTTTTATTGCGGTGCAAAAATGCAATCGGGTCCTCAATTGTGATGATATGGGCGCGGCGGTTTGTGTTGATGGCATCAACGATGCAGGCAAGCGTCGTTGACTTACCGCAGCCCGTGGGGCCGGTGATAAGGACGAGACCGTGCTTTTTGTCCGCAATGCGAATGACCTCGTCCGGGATGCGCAGAACTGCGGGGTCTGGAATGACGAAACGCACGACGCGCACAACCGCCGCCGCCGAGCCGCGCTGCCGGTAGGTGCTGACGCGAAAACGCGACAGGCTGGAGACCGAAAGCGGATNNCCAACGGCGCAAAATTTCTCCATGCTCCGATTTGCAAGTCGGTAGGGGCCCTCTACCAGGGATTCTGCCGAGTCCGGCGTCAGAAACTCCTCGCCCGCCCCGACGATCTCGCCATTGATGCGCATTAAGATGGGCATGCCGGAGATCATGAGAATATCGGAAGCGCCGTTTGATACGGCTTGTTCGAGAAATTGGATAACATCATCCATTTTATTCTCCGTTCCAGACATCTACGCCCTGCTGCGGCGTCCAGTCCGCGATGTCCGTCTTGCACCACTGTAAGATGCGCAGAGTGCCCCCATCCCTTGCAAGAATTACGGAGAGGACGCGGCGATGAACTTTTTGTTTGCTATGGAACGCATCCCTTCTGAATTCTAAAGCTCCGGTGCGCGGGGCGTACAGAGAGAGATGCTTCGTATTTCGGGTTACAAATTGCTACTTTTATTATATTTATTTTTTATTGGATTGCAAGAAAAACTTGAGCGAGCCTGAATTTCGGACTGTATTTTTTCTATAGTGGCCGTTTCACCGGTTTTAGATTAAAAGATTTGTTTAAAAAGAAAAAATGACTCGGTTAGATGGATTTGCTCATGGACTATTTGATTATAATATGCTAACATATGAAAGTGAATAGAACGGATGATTTAATGCCCGAAAAATTCTGCTATTTTCGGTGGTGTAACCATGAGCGAGACTGAAAACAAACTCTATATTGCAATGCTCGGCGGCTGTAGCCTCACTTATGGCAGCAAGACCATCGACAACAGGACCATTCGCTCCAAGCGCGTTTGGACGCTGATCGAATACCTTGTGACCTTTCGCAGCCGGGATGTGAAGCAGGACGAACTCATCGAGCTTCTCTATCCCGATGATCGAAGCGATACGCCGCTGAATGCGCTCAAAACGCTTGTTCATCGCGCGCGCGCGATTTTGAACGAGCTGCATTTTGTGGACGGAAAGGACATCATCCGACAGTGCCCCGGCGGTTATTCGTGGAATACGGAACTGCCGATGGAGATAGATGCGGATGTCTTTGAAAACACCGTGAACGAGGCGAACGACTCGGAGACGGACAGCGAAACGCAGCTTTCCCTTCGCTTGCGCGCTATTTCGCTTTATAAAGGCGACTTTCTGCCGGAGGCATCGGCGGAAACATGGGTCGTGCCCATCACGGCATATTACCGTTTCCTCTATATTAATGCTGTGAATGCCGTTTTAGAGGAGCTGGCCGCAAAAGGCGCGTTTCAGGAGCTTATCGCCGTGACGCAGCGGGCCATCGCCATCGACGCTTACTAGGAGAGGCTTTATTACTATCTTATTCTCGCTCTCGCGGGAACGGATCAAATTACCGCGGCGAAGGCCCAGTACGAAAGCCTGACGCAGATGCTCCGCCATGAATTCGGCGTAACGCCCTCGAAGGAGCTACAGGCGCTGTACAAAAAAATTGCGAAAACCGGCAACGGCATTGAAAACGATCTCGGCGTCATCAAGTCCCAGATGAAGGAAGAGAGCCGGAAAAACGGCGCATTCTGCTGTGAGTACGACTGTTTCAAGGAGGTTTACCAGCTTGAGGTCCGTTCCGCGGCGCGCCTTGGAAAGCCCATTCACCTCTGTCTTCTCAGCGTTTCCGGCCGGCACGGTGAAACGCTTACGCGCCGGACGCAGGAGAATGTGATGAGAAAGCTATCCGAAAGCATAAAGCGCTCACTCCGCAGCGGGGACGTCTACTCCCGCTATTCTGCCGTGCAGTATGTCATCCTCCTGCCGCAGGCGAATTTTGAGAACAGCCAAATGGTCATGGAGCGCATTGCGCGGTGCTACAAGCAGGATCACTCTCACTCGCCTGCAAGGCTGGCGTATGCGATTCAGGAGATAGATAAGTACACATAAGTTTAAAGCCGTCTGCTTTGGCAGACGGCTTTATTTAGCTTGGCCAAAAGGCTTTTCGCCAGAGGGATGCGCTTCTCGCTCTGCGGCAAGTGCTTTCCTCCGGCGTACACGACGCAGGGGAAAACGGATTTGTTTGATTCGCGCCTGCGGGCGAGAACTCCGCGAAGCTTTATTAAGACGTCCGGACGAAAGACAAAAGGAAAAAAGTTCAGGCGGTCTCGTCCCGCGGGACGTTTTTGAAGGAAATGAACTTGCTGAGCAGATAGTTCAGAATGACGACAATGACTGAGACAATGATCTTTGCGGGGAAGTTTTCGACCTTAAAAAGTGTCATATTAAGGCCCCAGCTCACCAAAAGCGGCATAAGGACGAGCTCGAGAACGCCCGTGAAAATGCGGCCGCTATAGAAGGTCCAGCCCTCTTTCCAGACAATGTTGTGCTCCCAGCTTTTGCTCTCAAAGACCCAGAGCTTGTTGGTGATGAAAGCGACCGTGACTGATATGATCCACGAAATGATGTTTGCGACGTCGATGTTGACCGTTTCGGCTGAAAACTTCCACAGCGGCGCGAAGCCGCCGGAGCTTACGATAATGCGGATGGCAATGCCGTAAACGAGCCAGCTCACGACTGTTGTGACGACGCCGAAAATGAGATACATGACAAGTTCGTGGTACTTATCCAAAAGCGCGCGAAGCTTGGAAGACTCTTTTTCCAAGAGACCCGCCTCCTGTCCCCGCCCGAAAGGGCGTGTTTTTTATAGCCGAAACATTGTATCACAAAAAAATGGCTTGTCAATAAACAGCGTAAGAGAAACGCCCGTTTCAATATTACGATCGAAACGGACGTTTTTTCTATAAAATTTATCCTTATTGAAGAATGGCGCCCTGCGCAGCAGAGGTGACCATTTTGGAATACCGGGCGAGGTAGCCGGTTTTGATGCGCGGTTCGGGGCAGACCCATGCTTTCCGGCGCTTTTCAAGCTCCTCATCGGAGACACAGAGTTTGATGCTGTGCGCCGGGATGTCGATGGAGATCGTGTCACCCTCTTTTACAAGTGCGATGTTACCGCCGAGGGCGGCTTCGGGAGCGACGTGGCCGATGGAGGCCCCGCGGGTTGCGCCGGAGAAACGGCCGTCTGTTATGAGTGCAACAGTTTTGTCGAGGCCCATACCCGCGATAGCGGAGGTGGGGTTCAGCATTTCGCGCATACCGGGACCGCCCTTCGGACCCTCGTAGCGGATGACGATGACGTCGCCCTCCTTGATCTTCCCGGCGGTGATGGCGGAGATCGCGTCGTCTTCGCACTCGAAAACACGGGCGGGGCCGTCGTGTTTCATCATTTCTGGCGCGACGGCGGACTGCTTTACGACGCAGCCGTCCGGCGCGAGGTTGCCCTTCAAAACGGCGATGCCGCCGGTCTGCGAATAGGGCTTGTCAACGGGGCGGATTATTTCGTGGTCTAAATTTTTTGCACCGGCGATGTTTTCGCCGAGCGTCTTGCCAGTCGCAGTGAGAACGGAGGTGTCGAGCAGCTTTTTCTTGTCCAGCTCCGCCATGACAGCCCAAACGCCGCCCGCGCGATCGAGATCCTCCATGAAGCTGTCCCCCGCCGGAGCGAGGTGACAGAGGTTTGGCGTTTTGGCGGAAAATTCATTTGCCATGTCGAGACTGAGCTTTACGCCCGCTTCTTTGGCGATAGCGGGCAGGTGGAGCATCGTGTTTGTCGAGCAGCCGAGGGCCATGTCGACGATCTCGGCGTTATGGAACGCGGCCTCGGTCATGATGTCTGACGGGCGAATGTTGCGGCGCAGCAGTTCCATGACCTGCATGCCGCTCTCCTTGGCGAGCCGCAGACGCGCAGACATGACGGCGGGGATGGTGCCGTTGCCGCGCAGAGCCATGCCGAGCGCCTCGGTGACGCAGTTCATCGAGTTTGCCGTGTACATGCCGGAGCAGGAGCCGCAGGTCGGGCAGGCAGAGCGCTCATAGTCCGCGACCTCCTCTTCGGTCATCTTGCCCGCGTGATATGCGCCGACCGCCTCAAACATGGACGACAGGCAGGTGCGCTGATTGCCCAAACGCCCCGCAAGCATCGGCCCGCCGGAGCAGAAGATGGTCGGAACATTTACACGCGCCGCCGCCATGAGAAGGCCCGGTACATTTTTGTCGCAGTTCGGAATCATGACGAGTGCGTCGAACTGGTGCGCAAGCGCCATGCACTCGGTGCTGTCGGCAATCAAATCTCTCGTTACAAGCGAATATTTCATGCCTTCGTGTCCCATTGCGATACCGTCGCAGACTGCGATGGCGGGAAACACAACTGGGACGCCGCCCGCGAGCAGAACGCCCTGCTTGACGGCCTCCGTGATCTTGTCGAGGTTCATGTGGCCCGGCACGATCTCGTTCCAGGAGCTGACAATGCCGACGAGCGGGCGGGAAAGCTCCTCCTGTGTGTAGCCGAGCGCGTAAAACAGGCTCCTGTGCGGGGCCTGCTGAATCCCTTTTTTTACGTTATCGCTGTTCATATGATCAACTCCTTAACTTGTCCTGATAAGCGCCGAGGGGCTTTCGCCCCTCGGTCCGTCCGAATAAAGCTCAGTCTTTTTTGAGCCAGCTCATCATCTCGCGCAGCTCGCGGCCGGTCTGGCACAGCGGGTGCTCGGCCTCGAGACGGCGGGTGGCGAGGAATTTTGCCTTATGGCCGGAGGAGAATTCCTGAATGAACTCGGAGGCGAAGGTGCCGTCCTGAATTTCGTGCAGAACGTCCTTCATGGCCTGACGGGACTCGGCGGTGATGATGCGCTTGCCGGTACGGTAGTCGCCGTATTCAGCCGTGTTGGAGACGCTGTAACGCATCATTTCAAAGCCGCCGTTGTTGATGAGGTCAACAATGAGCTTCATCTCGTGGATGCACTCAAAATAGGCCATTTCAGGAGCATAGCCCGCTTCGGTCAGGGTGTCGTAACCGGCCTTCATGAGTTCGGTGACGCCGCCGCAAAGAACGGCCTGCTCGCCGAAGAGGTCGGTCTCGGTCTCCTCGCGGAAGCTTGTTTCAAGGATGCCCGCACGGCCGGCGCCGATGCCGGAAGCGTATGCCAGAGCCAGCTCCTTAGCCTTGCCGCTGTAGTCCTGATGCACGCTGATGAGGGACGGAACGCCCTTGCCCTCCTGATACTGGCTGCGGACGGTGTGGCCCGGGCCCTTC
>DEMY01000036.1:47075-56271 GCA_002359425.1 Clostridiales bacterium UBA2658 | reverse complement strand
AATCAGGACGTCTATTATTTTGCGAGAAGCGGACATATCGTATGCGGATTTATACGAAAAATTTACCACGATTTTCACCCTTCCGCAAGTTGCATTTTGTATTATGGTTTTACTTATAGAGATATTAATAAAAATACCTTATCATATTCGTTTACATGTCTAAAATTCTCAAGACAAATGCAGCGCTCTTACCGGATATGCAGCTTTTTGCCAATCTTTTCCCCCTTCGGGATCAGCTTCATGTCTTCCATCGTAACGGAGCGCGTGATGATCGTCATGACAAGATAGACGAAAACGCCGTAGATAATCGTAAGCATCAGAGCCAGCAAAATCATCTTTCTGCCCGGCTCGGCCGGGGCGTTCAGAAGCTTTAGGAATGCAGGATAGACGAGCCAGACAGCGCCGCCCATAACAAGGGAATTGAACACCGGCAGAATGAAAACCTTTGCAAGGTTCGGCTTTTCAGGCATACGGTGCATGATGAACCAGAGATTGAAGCCGCTCATACCAATATAGCAGACGAGCGTCGCAATCGGGCCGCCGTAAATATTGAGACTTGGATTTCCAACAAGGAACCAGAAGAGGAAAATGTCCAAAGCACAGCCGCCGAGCATTGTGTACATTGGAAGCCGCTCCCGGCCGCCAGCCTGCAAAATGGCCGTTGTCNNACATTGCGGCGAGGGAAACAAAGAACGAAGACGGGCCCATAATGGCAAGAAGCTGCGGCCCCTGCGCGCCGCTACCAAAATACAGGCCGTTCATAATAGGCTCCGCGCAAACGGAAAGCCCCACGGCCATCGGCAGCGTTATGATCGTCATCATACGCAGAGAGGACTCAATGACATTGCGCGCCTCGCCGTACTTTTTCATTGCGAGAAAGCCGGTAATCGCGGGGATAACGCTAACTGTGAGCGGCACGATGACAGCATAGGGAAGACTGTAGAGCGTAAGCGCCTTGGAATAGACGCCGAAAAGCTTCGTGGCCTGATCGTTTGTTAAGCCAACGGAGAACTGCAGCCGGTTCAAAATGACGCTCTGATTTATGAGCGAGACGATGCTCAAAACGCAGGAGCCCAGTGCAATTGGGATGCCGATCTTTAAAATTGATTTGAGGATCGCGCCGCTGGACTCGCTCGACATGTCGTAGTCCTCTGGAGACGCGGCGACGAGGGATTCTTCGTATTTGCGGCGCTTTCTAACGAGCGGGCCGAGATAGAGTGCTGCGGCAAGCGCACCAATGCCNNACCGCAGACAGCGCCGGCGGAGAGGATGGGCAGACTATAGCCTTTTTTCTGAAGGATAACGACGATCGTGAGGCCGAACACGACCTTAAAAAACGTTTCGATGACCTGCGAAACGGAGGTTGGGCGCATATCTGCAAGGCCCTCCGTGTAGCCGCGATAGGCGGAACAGATACAGACAATCAAAACCGACGGAGCCATTGCGAAAATGCCCTGACTTGCCTTCGCCTGTCCCAACGCGGTCGCGAGTTCGACCGGGAACAGGAACATAACCGCCGAACCCACAACGCCGAAAGCGATGAAGGTCCAGAATGCTACCCGATAGATTTTTTTGATTTGTTCCGGCTTTTTTAGATTGTTTGACTCAGCAATGAGCCGGGATAGCGCGATCGGCAGACCCGCCGTCGATAAAACCAAAAGAACGTTATAGAGGTTGTAGACGACGCTGAAATAGGCGTAGCCCTCGTCCCCCAGAATATTTCCGAGCGGGATCTTGTAGATCGCGCGGAGTATCTTTGTAATGATGGTCGCAACGACGAGGATCGCCGCGCCATGCAGGTAGTTTTGATTTTTTGATGCGGGCATACATGTACCTCCGGTATTGCATTGAGCGCTGGTTCACACTTTCAGTTATATGCCCGGTTCCCTCCGATTTTCACCGCGAAGAGACNNTTTGTTTACTTTACACCATGGTCTCACAAAATGCAAGGAAAAGGTAAGAGGCTCGGAATATTTTCAAATTTGTCGATAAAGCCATTGCCCTTTCCGCTGCTTTCTGGTATTATTTTTATGTAAACATGATAAAGAATGGTAGAATTCATATACTACATATCACTTGGATCTTTAAGGAGGACCGGGCAGTGCATAATTCCGTCGAGCTATCCCGTCTTTTCTCTTCCGCGCGGCAGGCCGTGCTAGGAACGGACAGTTCCGAGATCGTGTTTGCCAATCCCCGCGCACAGGCCGCGCTGGGCTTCGATCCCACTGGCCGGCCGGCTGCCGACATCATCCCCCACGAAGTCTTGGAGAACACTTCCGAAAGCTTCGTCTGCGCCGCCCCTCTCGCCGGGCGCCGGGCAAACATCTCTGTCTCCCGTTTGGGGAACCTGACAATCCTCTTTGTCGAGTTCATGGAGGCTGAGAAGCCCGCAATGTACCTGACGCGCAGTATCATCAGCAATCTTCGCAGCAACATGACAGGACTCAAAATATCGGTAGATCGCTGCTGTGACAGCTTTCAGGACGGCAGGCTGCCGAGTGAAAAATACACTTCTGTCCTTTACCACTACTATTATTGTCTTTTGCGTACACTCACGCAGATCGACAGCGCAGACATGCTCGAGCGAAGCGAAATGCTCTTTACGCCTGTTACGACGGATCTTGTGAAGCTTTGCGCAGACCTTACAGACACAGTGGCGCTGTTGTGCTCAACGCAGGACGTGCACATTTCCTTTACAACCACGGAGGCGGAGCTTTTCGCCGTCGTAGACCCTTCGCGCATCGAGCAACTGCTTCTGAACCTCATTGCAAACAGTCTCCAGCACGCAAAGCCTGGCGGACACGTAACGCTCTCTCTCGAAAGGCGAGACGCAAGCATTATACTTTCCGTCGATGACGACGGTGACGGCATTCCCCAGGAAAAGCTACCCGGCATCTTCTGTCTGCCGGACGACGTGGAGGAACCTGGCGCGGCGGAGGGCGGACTTGGTCTCGGTCTCTACATTTCCTATGGCATTGCGCAGCTCCACAAGGGTTTCCTCCTCGTCGAGAGCCGCGAGGGCGAAGGAACACGCATCCGCGTCATGCTCCCATCTGACAAGGAGCCTTCGCCAAAGTTCAAAACGCCTGAAACAACCTACCGCATAGAGGGCGCCGCCTCTGTCCTGACAGAGCTTGCCGATGTTTTGCCAAGTTCCTGCTATGGACCCAAATACGAGGATTGAAACGCATTTTTTAGGCAATACCGAAAAACCGTTTCCCGTTTTCTGTCGTGAGGCGCGCGGCCTCATCGAGCGTAAGACTTTTTACCTCCGCAACCTTTGCCGCCATAAGCGGTAAAAAGCGCGGATCGTTTCGCTCGCCACGATGCGGTGCAGGGGCCATGTAGGGGCAGTCGGTCTCAATCAAAATGCGGTCCAGCGGGCACATTTCCAGCACCTCCAGCGCCCTTCTGGCGTTTTTAAAGGTTATGACGCCCGTGAAGCCAAGATACCAGCCCCGATCCAAAAGCTCCCTCGCCATTTCGGCGCTGCCGGAATAGCAATGGAATTCCCCGGTCACCTCCGGATAACGGCGCACAAGCTCCATGCAGTCCGCGTGCGCCTCACGGTCGTGGATAACAACGGGCATTTTCAACTCCTGAGCGAGCTGCATCTGGCGCTCAAGAACCGTTCTTTGCAGCTCGCGCGGCGCGGCGTCTTCATAGTGATAGTCCAGCCCGATTTCACCGATCGCGCGAACCTTGGGCTGCTTTGCCCACGTTCGTATGAGGGCAAGAGAAGCATCTGAAAAGCCCGCCGCGTCCTCTGGGTGCCAGCCGACGCTTGCGTAAATAAAAGGGTATTTGTCCGCGAGTGCAACGGCCTCGCGGCTGCTTTTTTCGTCGCAGGACGAATTCATAACCAATTGAACGCCGTTTTCAAAGACGGCGTCTATTATTATATCCCGGTCACCGTCGAAGGCCTCGTCGGTGAGGTGGGCGTGCGTGTCAAAGTACATTGCGGTTCCTCCAAACTGCGTTTTTTCAGGAAGTGTCATCATGAAAAAAACGGTTTCCGCGAAAACGAATGCGGAACTAAAGGGTCAAACGATCCCATCCCCAAAAGTGGCCGATCCGCGCGAGCGAGGGACGGAGCTGTACATATATTGTATGCTGCTCGTCTACCCGCTTTTCACGGGCTTTCACGGCTATGCGCGCGTGACCGCCTCAAAATTCTGGTTTTTCGCGGGCGCCACGGGGCTGTGGCTCCTTTTTTTGCTCGTTTGCGAGCTGCGCGCGAAGGACGCTCCGCGTTTTAAAACGCTGTCGGCGGTGGAAAAGCTTGTTTGCGCCTATCTCGCGCTGTGTATCGTTTCGGCGTTCCTGTCCCCCGACCGCGTGAAAACGCTTCTCGGCACGGGACGATACGATGGGCTGCTGACGACGGCGCTGTGCTGCCTGCTCTTTTTCGGCGTTACGCGTTTCGGACGGCCGAAGCTTGGCTTTATTTACGCCGCCGCGCTTGGCGCCTGTCTGAACTGCTTCGTCGCCGTTTTACAGCTTTTCGGAAAAAATCCGCTGTGGCTCTTTCCGAACCATTACACATTTTTCGGCGCGGGCGTTTATTTTTCAAGCGTCTTTCTTGGCACGATCGGAAATGCAGACCTCTTCAGCGCCTATCTCTGCCTTGTACTGCCGATGGCGGCGGGGTGGTATCTCGTTTCCGGCAAAACGCCGGCCGTTTTTTTGCCGGCGGCGGGACTGATGGCCGTTTGCCTTTTCGCTTGCGGCGTTTCGAGCGGATTGCTCGCTTTTGCGCTGTGCGTTCTCCTCGCTGCGCCGTTTCTCATCACGGACAACGAAAGGCTGCGCCGGACGCTGGAGCTGAGCGCCGTTTTCTGTCTGGCCGCGTTTCTCGCTTCCCCGCTTCGCGTCACAACCCCGGAAGGCGGCGGGGCCGTTTCGGTGCCGATGCGCTTTTCGCAGACGTCCTTTTTTCTTCTCGCCGGGGCCGCTGTTTTCGTTTTGCTCCGTTTTTGGACGGCGAAAAAGGAATTTCGTTCCCGCTCTCTGCGCCGCTTTTTCGGATGGCTCTCGGCGGGAATCGTCGTTCTGGGCATCGCGGCGGTATACTTTTATTCGGGAAATGGAGGCACGATGTACGAGCTTTCGCAGGTTCTGCACGGACACATTGAGGATAGCTACGGCTCCTCTCGCGTGCGTATCTGGCGGCGGACGCTGGCGCTTTTCCGCGAACATCCGCTTTTCGGCGGCGGGCCGGGCACCATTGCCGAAAGGCTTGACGTCGGCTTTTCACGCGTAGTCCCCGAAACCGGCAAAACGCTTAAGAGCTTCGCCGACAACGCGCACAACGTCTATCTCGGCATTTTAGCGAACACCGGCGTTTTCTCGTTCGCGGCCTACCTCGCAGCGATGGCTGTTAGCCTGCACAAGGCTCTCAAATGCTGGGCTCCATTGACCGCTCCATTCGCTCTGGCCCTTCTCTGTTTCTGGATACAGGACTTTTTTGGATTGGGGCTTTTTCTTGTCACTCCAATCATGTGGATACTCTGGGGCCTTCTGGCCCGCACCGACTCTTCCGAATAATTGAACGTGCGCCCTCAGACGCACGTTCAATTTTTTTATCATGAAAAGAAATCAGTCTTCTTCCCATTCAACAATTTTACGCCCCATGAGAACGCCCATGATAGACGCCATCATCAGGCCGCGCGTCCAGCCGCTCGAATCGCCGAGACAATGAAGACCCGCGATATTCGTGTTGAGGTCCTTGTCCATTTTGATGCGGTTTGAGTAGAATTTCAGCTCTGGGGAATACAGGAGTGTTTCAGTCGAAGCAAAGCCTGGAACGACATGATCGACCGCCTGAATGAAGTTGATGATGTTCATCATTGAGCGGTATGGCATGGCGGCGGTGATGTCGCCCGCGACGGCGTCCGTCAGCGTCGGTCGGACGTTCGACTGCGCAAGCTCCTTTTCCCAGGTGCGCTTGCCGTCCAGAATGTCGCCAAAGCGCTGAACCAGAATGTGACCCGCGCCGAGCATATTCGTCAGCTCCCCGACCTTTTGCGCATAAGCGATCGGCTGGTTGAAGGGGTAACTGAAATTGTGTGAACACAAAATGGCGAGGTTCGTGTTGTTGGACTTCATGTCCTTGAACGAGTGGCCGTTTACAACGGCCAGATCGTCGTCATAGTTTTCCTGACTGACAAAGCCGCCGGGGTTCTGGCAGAAGGTGCGAACCTTGTTTTTGAACGGCTTCGGGTAGCCGATGAGCTTTGATTCATAGAGCACCTTGTTGACGTTTTCCATAACCTCATTGCGGCACTCGACGCGCACGCCGATGTCAACGGTGCCAGGCTGGTGCGCAATGGCGTTCTCCGCGCAGATTTTTTCGAGCCACTCGGCCCCTCTGCGGCCAGTCGCAATGACCGTTTCACCTGCCAGAATCTCAATATTTTCAAGACCCTTGTGCGCAACGATGCCGAGGCATTTGTCGCCGTCCAGAATGACGTTGTCGCACTCGTAGCCAAACAGCAGTTCCACGCCGTTTTCCAAAAGATACTGCTCGATGCGGTAATAGATGTCCTGCGCCTTTTCGGTGCCCATGTGGCGGATCGGGCAGTCCACAAGCTTGAGTCCCGCCTGAATGGCGCGCTTGCGAATTTCCTTAACCTCGTCGAAATTGCCAACGCCCTCGACCTTTTCATCCGCGCCGAATTCGAGATATATTTTGTCCGCGTAGTCAATCAGCTCCTGCGCCTGATTTTCGCCGATAAGCGTCGGCAGGTCGCCGCCGACCTCGTAGCTCAAAGAAAGCTTTCCGTCTGAAAACGCGCCCGCGCCAGAAAAGCCCGTCGTGATGTGGCAATAGGGCTTGCAGTTGACGCACTCCTTGGTTTTGGTCTTCGGGCAACGGCGCTTTTCGACCGCGACGCCCTTTTCAACCATGATAATCTTTTTCTTACTCCCCTTGCGAATGAGCTCCATCGCCGTAAAAATACCGGCAGGGCCGGCACCGACGATCACAACGTCTGTTTTCATATGTTCCTCCATAGTTTGCCGCAACAAAACAGCCGCGTCTGTGCGCAGCTTTTTTGCAAAAGCAAACTTTAAATTTGGGGATAGTTCCTTTTTTATTGTACCTTTCACGGACGCTGCGAAGCAACCGTCAATTATCACAAAAACAAGCAATATTATATGTATACTTTATATAAATATAATAATCCTGTCAAAACTTATAAAAAATCGGTTAATTCCTTGTAAAAATCGTTGGTTTTTTCGGCGTCAAAAAGTGCTATTTTCCTTGACCGAAAAATTTAGTTCGTATAAAATTGAAATGTAACTTTGTCCGCGATATAAAAACAGATAAACATGAAATCACACACGAATTTTTCGATAAAAGGAATGGTGGTCATGAAAAAAGCAGCAGTCATCATGGGCAGCGACAGCGATCTGCCCGTCGTCGAGAAGGCAATTGCAAAGCTTAAGGAGTTCGGAGTTCCCTGCGAGGTACATGTATTTTCGGCGCACCGCACGCCGGCGGAAGCCGCCGAATTTTCCAGTCGGGCGAGAGAAAACGACTTTGGCGTCATCATCGCCGCCGCAGGAAAAGCGGCGCACCTAGCCGGAGCGCTTGCGGCAAACACCACGCTGCCGGTGATCGGCATCCCTATAAAATCTTCCACGTTGGACGGCTTGGACGCTCTTTTATCCACCGTACAGATGCCCTCGGGTATTCCTGTAGCTACGGTCGCAATAGACGGAGCGGAAAACGCCGCCCTTCTTGCTGTTCAGATACTCGCGGTATCGGACGCGGACCTCGCCAATAAGCTCGCAGGCTCCCGCAGAGCCGCCGCCGAGAAGGTTCTGGCGAAAAACAAGGCAGTCGAAGAAACGTTCAACGCTTAATTAATATTTACGGAGGATTTGAAAGATGGAAAAGACCACGCAGCTCTACGAGGGTAAAGCCAAAAAAGTTTTCGCAACGACCGACGAAACGCTCTGCATCGTTTCCTATAAGGACGACGCAACCGCTTTCAACGGCGAGAAAAAGGGTACAATTCTCGGCAAGGGTGTCATCAACAACCGTCTCACGAACCGGCTCATGAAGCTTTTAGAGGGAAAAGGCATCCCGACGCATTTTGTAGAGGAGCTTTCCGACCGCGAAACGCTTGTAAAAAAGGTCCAGATCGTCCCGCTCGAGGTCATTATCCGCANNAAGCGCTACGGCGTCGAGGAGGGCATCGTTTTCAAGTCCCCGACCATTGAATTCTCCCTCAAGGATGACGAGCTTGGCGACCCGCTCATCAACAGCTCCCACGCGCTCGCTCTCAACCTCACCACCGAAAAAGAAATTCAGACCATAGAAGATTATTCCTTTAAAATAAACGAAATCCTCAAAGCCTTCATGCTCGAGCACGGTATTGAGCTTGTCGATTTCAAGCTCGAGTTCGGCAGGCTGCCGGACGGCACCATCGTTCTGGCGGACGAGATTTCCCCGGACACCTTCCGTCTCTGGGACGTCAAGACCCACGAAAAGCTCGACAAGGACCGCTTCCGCCGCGACCTTGGCGGCGTTGAGGACGCCTACAACGAGGTCATGCGCCGCCTCATAGGAGATCAAAAATGAGCAATGTCCATGAAGAATGCGGCGTTTTCGGCGTCTATTCTCAGACAATGCGGGACGTTGCTTCAACTGCGTATTACGGTCTTTTCTCCCTCCAGCACCGCGGGCAGGAGAGCTGTGGCATCGTTGTGAACGACGACGGTGTCTTCTCCTCCTATAAGGATGTTGGTCTTGTCTACGACGTTTTCACCCCGCCCGTCATGGAAAAGCTCGGCGAGGGTTCGATCGCCGNNGGCCACTGTCGCTACGGCACGACCGGCGTAAACGACCGCAACAACGCCCAGCCCATCGTTGTGAACCACATTAAGGGCAAAATGGCGCTCGCACACAACGGGAACCTTATCAATTCCGCCGAGCTGCGCGAGGAGCTGGAGATGCTGGGAAGCATCTTCCACACAACCTCCGACAGCGAGGTTATCGCCTACATCATCACAAAGGAGCGCATCGCATCAGGCTCCATTGAGGAAGCGGTAAACCGCGCGATGGACAGGCTCAAGGGCGCATATAGTCTCGTCATCATGTCCCCCACAAAGCTCATTGCCGCGCGCGACGAGCACGGATTCCGCCCCCTCTGCTATGGGCAGACGGCGGAGGGCGACTATGTTGTAA
>DEMY01000036.1:38278-47012 GCA_002359425.1 Clostridiales bacterium UBA2658 | reverse complement strand
TGAATACATCTACTTTGCCCGCCCCGACTCCGTCATCGACGGCTGCGGCGTTCACCGGGCGCGGCTGCGTGCCGGGGCGTTTCTGGCCTTGGAGCACCCCGTTCAGGCGGACGTCGTCGTTGGCGTGCCCGACTCGGGCATCGACGCGGCCATCGGCTTTGCGCGGCAGAGCGGCATCCCCTACGGCATCGGTCTTATCAAAAACCGCTACATTGGCCGCACCTTCATCTCCCCCGGCCAGAAGTCCCGCGAGGACAAGGTGCGGATAAAGCTCAACCCCGTCCGCGAAACGGTAGAGGGAAAGCGCGTTGTTTTAATCGACGACTCCATCGTCCGCGGCACGACTTCGGCGCGCATCGTACAGCTTTTACGCGACGCAGGCGCGAAGGAAATCCATCTGCGCATCTCGGCGCCGCCCTTTATGAACCCCTGCTATTACGGCACGGACATCGACAGCCGCGACCATCTGATTGCCTGTCACCACAGCATTGACGAGATTGCGAAGATCGTCGGCGCGGACTCGCTCGGCTATCTGAGCGTTGAAAACGTCTCGAAGCTGACCGATGACCCCAACTGCCGCAGCTACTGCACCGCCTGCTTCAGCGGCGAGTACCCGACAGAGCTGCCGCAGCGACCGAACAAGAACCGCTTTGAACAAAAGCTGAGCGAAAGGAGAGGGCAGGAATGAAAAGCTTTTCCGAGAGCTACCGGGACGCCGGAGTGGACATCACTGCCGGCTACAAGGCCGTTGAACTGATGAAAAGTCACATCGCGCGCACGCTTACAGGCTCGAACGTCTCCGACATCGGCGGCTTCGGCGGCCTGTTTGAGCTGGACTTAAAGGACACGCCGAACCCCGTTCTGGTCAGCGGAACGGACGGCGTCGGCACCAAGCTGCGCCTCGCATTTTTAATGGACAAGCACGACACGGTCGGCATCGACTGCGTCGCCATGTGCGTAAACGACGTTATCTGCTGCGGGGCAAGGCCGCTTTACTTTCTTGACTACATCGCCTGCGGCAAAAACATCCCGGAGCGCATCGCCTCGGTTGTCTCCGGCGTTGCGGAGGGATGCGTCCAGAGCGGCAGCGCCCTCATCGGCGGCGAAACCGCTGAAATGCCGGGCTTTTATCCGGTGGACGAATACGACCTCGCCGGTTTTTCCGTCGGCGTCGTTGACAAATCCAAGGTTCTCGACAAGACAGCGGTAAAAGAGGGCGACATTGTGATCGCCCTACCCTCGAGCGGCGTTCACTCGAACGGCTTCTCACTCGTCAGGAAGGTCTTTGACGTAGAGCACTGCGACCTCAAAGCGCCGGTATCTGAACTGAATGGCGCTTGTCTTGGAGAGACCTTACTGACGCCGACAAAAATCTACGTGAAGCCCATGCTTGCACTGTTCGATGCAGTCAAGGTAAAGTCCGTTTCCCATATCACGGGCGGCGGCTTTTATGAGAACATCCCACGCAGTCTCCCGAAGGGCTATTCGGTGCAGATTGCGCGCGAAAAGCTCCGCATACCACCGATCTTCGACTACATTGCCAAAACCGGCAGCATCCCGGAGCGCGACATGTTCAACACCTTCAATATGGGCGTCGGCATGAGCGTGATCGTAGCCGAAAAGGATGCCGCGAAAGCGCTCGAAGTTCTGCGCACAAACGGCGAGGACGCCTACCCGATGGGCTTTGTCGTCAAATCCGACGAGGGCGTAATCATATGCTGAAAACGAAGCTCGCGGTTCTCGTTTCCGGCGGCGGCACAAACTTGCAGGCGCTGATAGACGCGCAAAAAAGCGGCATTTTGAAAAGCGGCGAGATCGTTGTTGTGATTTCCAGCAGCGAGAGCGCCTACGCGCTTGAAAGAGCCAAAAACGCCGGTATTCCTGCCGTCGCGCTGGCAAAAAAGACCTGCGCGTCACAGACGGAATTTGAAGCGCGAATTGAAGCAGAGCTGGAGCAAAGGGGCGTTGAGCTCCTTGTTCTGGCTGGCTTTCTCTCCATCCTTTCGCCGGAATTCGTGCAAAAGTGGCCGAAGCGCATGATCAACGTTCACCCCTCGCTCATCCCGTCCTTCTGCGGCGCGGGGTACTACGGGCTGCGCGTTCACGAAGCGGCGCTCCAAAAGGGCGTCAAGGTGACGGGGGCGACCGTGCATTTTGTGAATGAAATACCAGACGGGGGCGAAATCCTTCTGCAAAAGAGCGTCCCGGTCTACAAAAACGACACGCCGGAAACCTTGCAGCGGCGTGTCATGGAGCGTGCGGAATGGAAGCTGCTTCCCCGCGCGGCGGAGCTTGTCTCCCTGAAGATTCAGAAAGAGGGCAAAAGCTATGGCAACTGACGTTAACGATCTCGCGGCGCTGCTGCGCGGCAACGATTACCCCGGCCGGGGCATCGTGACCGGCCTGAGCGCCGACGGGAAAAAGGCAATGTTCGCCTATTTCATCATGGGCAGGAGCGAAAACAGCCGCAATCGCGTCTTTGTTGAGGACGGCGAGGGCATCCGCACAGAGGCCTTCGACCCGGCAAGAATGAAGGACCCAAGCCTGATTATCTACGCTCCTGTCCGGGTGCTTGGAAAACGCATTATCNNCAGACGGACACAATCTATGACGCGCTCGGAAAGGACGGAAGCTTTGAGTCCGCTCTGGAAACGCGCTGCTTTGAGCCGGACGCGCCGAACTTCACGCCCCGCGTGAGCGCAATGCTCGACTTTTCAAACGGCTTTTCCTACAAAATGAGTATCCTCAAATCGGCAGACGCCGCCGGGTCCGGCTGCAATCGCTTCACGTTCAGCTACGCGCCGGTCGCGGGCATCGGCCACTTCATCCACACCTATGAAGGAAACGGCGACCCCATTCCCTCTTTTTCCGGCGGGCCGGAAATTGTCGCGGTCGGCTGCACGACCGACTCCTGCGCGCGGCTCATTTGGGACAGCCTGAACGAGCAGAACAAAGTCTCGCTCTATGTCCGCTTCATCGACATCGCAACCGGCAAATATGAGAGCCGTCTGATTAACAAAAACGTGCGGGGGTAATTTTGCAAAATGAAAGAATTGGAACTGAAATACGGCTGTAACCCGAACCAGAAGCCCGCGCGCATATACATGCGGGACAATTCCGAGCTGCCCATTGAGATTCTCAACGGCCGCCCTGGCTACATCAACTTTCTGGACGCCTTCAACAGCTGGCAGCTCGTAAAAGAGCTTTCTGCCGCAACGCAAAAATGCGCCGCGACGAGCTTCAAGCACGTAAGCCCGACGAGCGCGGCGCTGGGGCTTCCGCTTTCCGACGAACTCAAGCGCGCCTGCTTTGTGGACGACATCGACGGATTGGATGCTTCTCCCCTCGCCTGCGCCTATGCCCGTGCGCGCGGCACAGACCGCATGTCGAGCTTTGGCGACTGGATCGCGCTGAGCGAGAAATGCGACGTCACAACCGCGCAAATCATCAAACGCGAGGTCTCTGACGGCGTCATTGCTCCGGACTACGACCCGGAAGCGCTGGAAATCCTCAAGGCAAAGAAAAAGGGCACCTACAACATTGTGCGCATTGACGCCGACTATGTGCCCGAGGCACAGGAGCGCAAGCAGGTCTACGGCATCACGTTCGAGCAGGGCCGCAACAATTTCACTATCAACGAGGCGCTTTTGGAAACCATAGCTACGGAAAACAAAAGTCTGCCCGAGAGCGCCGTTCGCGACCTCATCGTGGCGCTCATCACCTTAAAATACACGCAGTCGAATTCTGTTTGCTTTGCCGAGGGCGGACAGGCCATCGGCGTCGGCGCGGGCCAGCAGAGCCGCATCCACTGTACCCGCCTTGCAGGAAGCAAGGCCGACAACTGGCATCTGCGCCAGACGCCCTGGGTGCTCGACCTCCCGTTCATCGAAAATCTTCCCCGCGCGGTGCGCGACAACGCGATCGACGTCTACCTCTCCGAGGAAGCCGACGATGTGCGCGGCGACGACGCCTGGCGGCAGTTTTTCACCGAGCAGCCGAAAAAACTGACTTATGAAGAAAAACGCGGCTATTTGGAGGGACTCACGGGCGTTTCGCTCGGCTCAGACGCTTTCTTCCCCTTTGGGGACAACATCATCCGCGCGCGCCGCAGCGGCGTGACCTATATCGCCCAACCGGGCGGATCTGTGCGCGACGACGAGGTCATCAAGACCTGCGACGAACGCAGCATGGTCATGTGCTTTACAGGCATGCGCCTGTTCCACCATTGATCGGAGGTACGCATGAAGATACTGGTAGTCGGCGGCGGCGGCAGAGAGCACGCCATCATCAAGAAGCTCAAGGAGAGCAAAAAAGTTGACATAATCTACTGTTTGCCCGGAAACGGCGGCATTGCAAGAGACGATGAATGCATTCCGATCGGCGCAAAGGACATTGACAGCATCGTCAAATTCGCGCTTGAAANNTGGTTTTGGGCGCTGTGGACGCGCTGGAGGCAGCGGGTATCCCCTGCTTCGGCCCCGACAAAAAAGCCGCCATCCTTGAGGGCAGCAAGGTTTTCTCCAAAGACCTCATGAAAAAATACGGTATTCCGACCGCCGCCTACGAGGTCTTCACGGACATGGAAAAGGCGCTCGCGTATGTAAAAACCGCACCAATGCCAGCCGTTGTCAAGGCGGACGGGCTTGCGCTCGGCAAGGGCGTCGTCATCGCGGAAACACACGAGGAGGCCGAAAAGTCCGTTCGTTCCATGATGGAGGACAAGGTATTTGGCGAGAGCGGTGCGCGCGTCGTCATTGAGGAATTTCTGGAGGGTCCAGAGGTGTCTATCCTCTCGTTTACGGACGGAAAAACCGTCGTTCCGATGGTTTCGAGCATGGATCACAAGCGTGCGCTCGACGGAGACAAGGGTCTCAACACCGGCGGCATGGGCACCGTCGCACCGAATCCGTACTACACGGACGAGATTGCGAAACAGTGCATGAAGACCATCTTTATCCCGACCATGAACGCCATGAACGCTGAGGGCCGAACCTTCCGTGGCTGCCTCTATTTCGGACTTATGTTAACTACGCGCGGTCCCAAGGTCATTGAATACAACTGCCGTTTCGGCGACCCTGAAACGCAGGTCGTGCTGCCCCTGCTGGAAAGCGATTTGGTAGACATAATGTTTGCAACCAGAAACGGAACACTTGCGGAAACGCCGGTTCATTTCTCCGACGGCGCCGCCTGTTGCGTGATTCTCGCGTCGGGGGGCTATCCCGCAAAATACGAAAAGGGCTTTGAAATCACGATGCCCGAAAGGATGCCTGAAAACACGCAGGTTTTCGTCGCGGGCGCGAAGCTGGAGGATGGAAAGCTCCTCACAAACGGCGGTCGTGTTTTAGGCGTCACGGCAACGGCGGCGAAGCTTCCGGCAGCGATAGACGCTGCATATAAATCCGTAGAGCTTGTACATTTTGACAATGCATTTTATCGGAAGGACATCGGCCAGAGAGCGCTGAAAGCGTACAAAAAGGAGGCGTAAAGCCGTTGGTTTACAGGGTATATGTTGAAAAAAAGCCTTCCGAAGCGCTGGAGGCAAAGGCGCTTTGCGAGGAGCTGCACGGCTTTCTCGGCGTAAAAGATTTATCGGGTCTGCGCATCGTAAATCGCTATGACGTCCAAAACATTTCCCCCGAATTGTTCGAGTCCTGCAAACGCGGTATCTTTGCGGAGCCACAGCTGGACGATGTTTCGGACACGCTTCAAAATACAGAAAACTGCCGCGTTTTTGCTGTTGAATACCTCCCCTNNATTCAGATCGTCTCGCAGGGCAATCGGCCTGCCGTGCGCACCGCTAAAGTTTACATAATTTCTGGTGATATCTCCGACGCGGAGCTTGAATCCATTGAAAATTATGTGATCAACCCCGTTGAAGCGCGGCTCGCGTCGCTCGATATCTATACGACGCTGGAAACAAAGTACGAAATTCCAACGACCGTCGCCACCCTTGACGGTTTCCGCGAAATGGATGAAGCTTCGCTGTCCGGTTTCCTCAATGAAAGCGGGCTTGCGATGGATGGGGACGACCTTCGCTTTTGCCAGTCCTACTTTAGGGACGAGGGCCGCGACCCGACCATCACGGAAATCAAACTGATCGACACCTACTGGTCCGACCACTGCCGCCACACGACCTTCAACACAATCATTGACGGTGTGAAATTTGAGGATAAGACGACGCAGGAAGCGTGGGAGCGCTACCTTGCGACCCGCGACGAGCTGCACCGCAAAAAGCCCGCCTGCCTCATGGATCTAGGCACCATTGCGGCCAAATCCCTCAAGGTGCAGGGCAAGCTCACCGGTTTAGATGAGAGCGAGGAAATTAACGCCTGCACCGTCAAGGTGGACGTCGCGACCGACAAGGGCATTGAAAAATGGCTGCTCCTTTTTAAAAATGAAACCCACAATCACCCGACTGAGATTGAGCCCTTCGGCGGCGCAGCGACCTGCATCGGCGGCGCGATCCGCGACCCGCTTTCCGGCCGGGCCTACGTCTATTCCGCCATGCGCGTAACGGGTGCCGCCGACCCGACAAAGCCGGTTTCGGAGACGCTCACAGGCAAGCTGCCGCAGAAAAAGCTTGTTTCCACCGCCGCCGCAGGCTACAGCTCCTACGGAAACCAAATTGGTCTTGCGACCGGCATTGTGGATGAGCTTTATCACCCCGGCTATCTCGCCAAGCACATGGAAGTCGGCGCTGTCGTCGGTGCGGCCCCTGCGGAAAACGTCCGCAGAGAAACGCCCGCCCCCGGCGATGTTGTGCTGCTTTTGGGCGGGCGCACGGGGCGGGACGGCTGCGGCGGCGCGACCGGCTCCTCCAAAGCACACACGCTCGACTCTTTGGAGAGCTGCGGTGCAGAGGTGCAAAAGGGCAACGCCCCCGAGGAGCGCAAGCTCCAGCGCCTGTTCCGAAACCCCGAGGCCGCGCGGCTTATTAAGCGCTGCAACGACTTCGGCGCGGGCGGCGTGTCCGTCGCCATTGGCGAACTTGCCGATGGGCTGGATATTGATTTGAACAAGGTTCCCAAGAAATACGAGGGTCTGGACGGCACAGAGCTTGCGATTTCCGAAAGTCAGGAGCGCATGGCCGTTGTCGTTGAAAAAAATTATGTAAACCAGTTTCTCGAACTTTCCGCTGTCGAAAATCTGGAGGCGACGCCGGTCGCAGTTGTGACGGAAGCGCCGCGTCTCATCGAAACCTGGAACGGCAAGAAGATTGTTGACCTCTCTCGCGCGTTTCTGGACAGCAACGGCGCGCCAAAGCACATTGAAATTGAACTGCCGAAGCCACAGAGCTGCGAGCGGCCCGTACCCGCAGACTTCGACGCGGGGATGCGCGCGCTCGTTTCCGATCTCAATGTCTGCTCCCGCCGGGGGCTTGCCGAGCGCTTCGACTCCACCATCGGCTCCGGCAGCGTTCTGATGCCCTTCGGCGGCAAATTCCAGCGCACGCCCGCGCAGGCAATGGCGACAAAAATTTCCAGCGAGCACGGCGACACAACGACCTGCTCCGTCATGGCCTACGGCGGAAACCCGGCGCTCATGGAAAAAAGCCCCTACCACGGGGCCTACCTGGCGGTCGTCGAGTCATTGGCAAAGCTCGTCGCGGCTGGCGCGGCATATCAAAATGTATACCTCAGTTTTCAGGAATATTTTCCCAAGCCCATGCGTGACCCGAAGCGCTGGGGCCTGCCGCTTGCGGCGCTTTTGGGCGCTTTCGACGCGCAGATGGACTTAGGCGTGGCCGCCATCGGCGGCAAGGACTCGATGTCCGGCACGTTTGAGGACCTCGACGTTCCGCCGACGCTTCTGTCCTTTGCCGTGACGACCGAGGATGCCGAAAACATCGTCTCGCCCGAATTTAAGCAGCCAGAGCACCTTGTGTGTCTTCTCCGTCCGGTTGTAGACGCGAACGGTCTGCCGGAGCCGGAGAGTTTGCTTCAAAACTTTGCTGTTGTCACGAAACTTCTGCGCGAGGGCAAGGTTTGCTCCGTCTGGACGCCGGCCTCCGGCGGTGTTGCTGAGGGCATTTATAAGATGTGTATCGGAAACGGCATCGGCTTCCGATACGGCTCCGGCCTTTCCTCCGACGATATTTTCGGCATTTGCTACGGCGGCTTTCTTCTGGAAATGACCGGTTCGGACGTCGTTGGCGTAACGCTTGGCCGCACTGTGGAGCATCCCGCCATTTCCCGTAACGACACGGTCATCCCGCTGTGCGAGCTCTCAAAAGCCTACGAGGGCCGGCTTGAAAGCGTTTATCCCTGCAACATCCCGGCGGAAGAAAAATGGACGGCCCCCTACTCCTTCACCCGCACCGCACCGCTGCCAAAGCCGCGCGTTGCGGTAACAAAACCGAAGGCGCTCATCCCGGTATTCCCGGGCACAAACTGCGAGTATGACACCGCAAAAGCATTGGAGGCGGCGGGCATTGAGGCGGAAACTTACGTCGTGCGGAACCTGACAAAAGCGGCAATTGCCTCGTCGGTCGAGGGCTTTGCGGACAGGCTCAAGACAGCGCAGCTCGTCGTTCTCCCTGGCGGCTTCTCCGCGGGCGACGAGCCGGACGGCAGCGCAAAATTCATTACCTCGTTCTTCCGCGCCGCCGCCATCAGAAAGCAGACGGACGCACTTCTGGACGAGCGGCAAGGTCTCATGCTCGGCATCTGCAACGGTTTTCAGGCGCTCATTAAACTCGGCCTTGTTCCGATGGGCCATATCACGGATACCGGCG
>DEMY01000036.1:5676-38223 GCA_002359425.1 Clostridiales bacterium UBA2658 | reverse complement strand
AACGTGACGCAGGATGTCGCCTTCAACCCGAACGGAAGCATTTGCGCCGTAGAGGGCATCACCTCGCCGGACGGCCGCGTCTTCGGCAAAATGGGCCACACGGAGCGCATCGGCGCATACCTTTACAAAAATGTTCCGGGCAAATTCGACATGGCTCTGTTCGCTTCGGCGGCAGAATACTTCAAATAATTTTATAATCTCTCATAGTGATCCTTGGAACAGCTTGTTTCCTCAGACAGGCCGTTTGCACACGAAAAACTGTCCTGAAATCGAACGTTGACAAAGAAGATACGATGTGTTACAATTCGGTTACATTATTTTTCAACCAAACTATTATCAAATGATAAAGGAGGAGTTTCATGCCAGCAGAAAAAAAAGCGGATCTCGAATACAAGGGCCATCCGCTCCGCCGCAAGGACAATATGATCTATTTCGGAAGTATGGCGGAAAAGTACATCATACTCCTGCAGATACTTGACACCAAAAAGGTAAAGGATCTCGACATCGCGACAAAGGTCTCCGTTCAGCTCCAGCTTACGGACCCAGACCTCAAGTCCCGCNNGACAGTTTGTATCAGGCGATGGACGTTGCGTCCGTCTGGCTCGACAGAGCGCTCGCACAGTAATCTAAGCAGACAGCGGTTCCCGCGAATTTTTTGTTCCCCGAATCCGCATCGAAAGGATCACTATGAGGAAACTCAGACTTTTTGCAGTCACCGCGGTCGCGTTGGCCGCACTTGCAGTTCCTGCCCACGCGGCCAGCACAGGCGGCGCAACCATCTCGGCTGACACGGTCAATCTCCGCTCCGCGCCCACGACGGGCGCAGATATCCTTACCACCGCGTCGAGGGACGCGCTCGTCCTTGTCGGCGACAAGTCAAACGGCGGCTGGTACAAAGTCGTCTACCGTGGTGTCACCGGCTACATGAGCGCCACCTCCCTCAGCTTTTCCGAGTCGGTCGATGGCAGCTTTGGCTACGGCACGATAAACGGCTCGAACATCCATCTCCGTCAGACGCCGGATGCGCTTTCCGACGTCATGGGTACCTACCAGATCGGTACGCTGGCGGAAATTCTCGGCGTCACCGGCGGCTGGTACAAGGTTCAGATCGGCGAAGACACAGGCTACATACACAGCGACTTTATCGCTATCACGTCAGAACTAAACAGCGTTATTGCGGACGACGGAACCCCCGGCTCCCCGCTCGCGCAGACGGTCGTAGACACCGCAATGAAATATCTCGGCTATCCCTATGTTTACGGCAGCAGCGGCCCGAAAAGCTTTGACTGCTCCGGCTTTGTAAAATATGTTTACGCCGCCGCCTGCGGCATCGAGACCACCCGTTCCGCCGCGTCCATCTATTCGACAGACGGCGTCTCGGTCGATCGCTCCACTCTCCAGCCGGGAGATGTGCTCTGCTTCTCAAACGGCGGTCGGGGCGTCGGCCACGTCGGTATCTACATAGGCAGCGATCAGTTCATCCATGCGTGCAATTCCTCAACCGGCGTCATCGTGAGCGAGCTTTCCATGGACTACTGGAACAAACACTTCGTTGGCGCGAAACGGCTTCTCCAGTAAGCATCGTTCAATTCCACCAAAAGTTTTACAAAGTCCCGCCGTCTTTTCTACGCGGCGGGACTTGCTTTTTTCTCCGTTTAGGTGCAGAATAGAAAAAATGCTTTGTAGGAGGCCCTATGAGAGGACGGACAAAAACCGTAAACCACTTTCCGGACGCCGGCGCACCGGCGGTCGGCGCGTTCCTCTTTTTCTTTCCGTTTTTCCTTTTTAAGGGCCTTTTCGTTTCTTTTGTTCCGTTTTTCCTGTCCTGTCCCCATTTTTCCGATGATCTGAAATCATTTGTTTGATTTCGGGTCTCTTTTTTTATGCCTAAACATGCATGCGCAAAGCTGCTTTTGTATAAATGTACAAATGGTTTTACGATTTAGCGGAAAAAATCGGAATATAAATATCCGTTTTAGCCTTGCAAATCCAGAGCTTACAGTGTATTATATTCACAATTAGTGTATATTTATTCGGTGGTGCGTATATGGATAAGGTTATTATCATTGGCGGCGCGGGAACGACAGGGCTTCGTCTGCAAAGCAGGCTCGCGCAGATGCCGGACGTTGCGCTTCTTTCAATTGCGGAAGAAAAGCGAAAGGACCCTGCCGAGCAAAAGCGGCTCATGGCACTTTCGGACTTTGTCTTTCTATGCCTGCCGGACGACGCGGCGCGGCAAACAGCCTTGCTCGCGATGGAAACGAATGCCCGCGTGATCGACGCCTCAACNNCCTACGGCTTCCCAGAGCTGTCTGACGCACACTGGCAGGCCGTTCAAACGGCAAAGCTTGTAGCCTCCCCCGGCTGCCATGCGAGCGGCTTTATCGCGCTTGTCTATCCGCTGATTATGCACGGATTGCTTTCAAAAGACGCGCTTTTATCCTGCACCTCTCTCACAGGGTACAGCGGGGGCGGCAAAAGGATGATTGCTGAATATGAAGCGCAGGACCGCTCCGAGCTTTTTAAGGCTCCGATGCCCTACGCCCTCAGTCAGGCCCATAAGCACCTGCCGGAGATGGTGAAGCAGTGCGGTCTTGAAATCACGCCGGTCTTCGTGCCGGTCGTCGGGGACTTTTATTCCGGAATGCTCGTCACGGTACCGCTCCACACGGCTCTGCTTAAAGGCAGCCCGTCGGCCGATGCGCTGCGAGCGGTCTATAAAGCCCACTACCGAACCGGACTCGTGACGGTAATGGACGAGACGCCGTCCTCGCTCTATGCAAACGCGCTTGCGGGCCGGGATGATATGGAAATTTTCGTCTCCGGCACGGACGGCAGGCTTTTGGTCTCGGCCCTTTTCGACAATCTCGGCAAGGGCGCATCCGGCGCGGCAATCGAGTGCTTCAACCTTATGCGCGGCGCTCCGGAGGACACGGGCCTCGTCCGCGCATGAAAGGATTGGCGGTTTTCCCGGGAAATGATATAATCTGGTTTATATCATGAAAAGAAATGCGTCTGAATGAAAAAATGGAGGATCAGATATATGGAATACATTGAAGGCGGCGTCTGCGCGCCGAAGGGCTATGTTGCCTCGGGCATCAACTGCGGTATTCGGAACCATGAAAAGCGCGACCTTGCGCTCATCGTGAGTCAGCGCATGGCGTCGGCGGCAGGCGTCTACACAAAAAACCTCGTCAAGGGTGCGCCCCTTGTCGTGACGCAAAAAAACATTGAAAACGGCTACGCCCGCGCCATTATCTGCAACAGCGGCAACGCCAACACCTGCAATCCGAACGGCGTCTCCATCGCGGAGGGCATGTGCGAGCTTGTTGAAATGTACACGGGCGTCAAGCAGCAGGACGTGATTGTCGCCTCGACCGGCGTCATCGGGCAGGAGTTGGACCTTGAGCCCATTNNGCATGCCGGCGCTCATGCTGGGTCTCGGCAGCAATTCCACCTGTGCGGCGGAGGCTATCATGACGACTGACACAGTCAAAAAGGAGTTCGCTGCAAAATTCACCATCGGCGGCCGTCCTGTCAAAATCGGTGCAATTGCCAAGGGCAGCGGCATGATCTGTCCGAACATGGCAACGATGCTGGCGTTCGTTACGACCGACGCGAAGATCACCCCCGCCATGCTCCAAAAGGCGCTGAACGAGGTCGTCCAAGACACGTTCAACATGATCAGCGTAGACCGCGACACCTCCACAAATGATATGGTCGTGGTGCTCGCAAACGGCCTTGCTGAAAACGAGGACATCGCAGCGGACGGCCCGAACTATCAGGACTTCAAGGCGGCGCTTTTTGAGATTTATNNATTGCCAAGGACGGCGAGGGTGCGACAAAGCTTTTGGAGTGCCGTGTCACCGGCGCGAGGACGGACGAGCTTGCCCGCACAGTCGCAAAGTCCGTCATCTGCTCGAACCTTTTAAAGTGCGCCATGTTCGGCGCAGACGCAAACTGGGGCCGCGTCCTCTGCGCCGTCGGCTACTCCGGCGCGGACGTGGATATCTCCAAAATCGCGGTTGGTTTTTCCTCAGGCGCGGGCGAAATAAGAGTCTGCGAAAACGGCGCGGGCATTCCGTTTTCAGAGGAAATGGCCAAGACCGTTCTCTCGCAGGACGAGATCGTCATAAACGTCGGCTTGAACGACGGCAACGCCGCCGCTTCGGCCTTTGGCTGCGATCTCACCTATGACTATATAAAAATCAACGGCGACTATCGCACCTGATAATCATTTTAAGGAAGTGGGATTGGTGGAGGAAAAGCTCTCAAACGCGCAGCGCGCCAAAGTGCTGATTGAAGCGCTGCCCTATATCCAGCGCTACCGGGGCAAAATCGTCGTCGTCAAATACGGCGGGAATGCGATGATAAACGAAGAGCGCAAGCGCGACGTCATGGGCGATATCGTCCTGTTGTCTCTCATCGGCATGCAGGTCGTTCTGGTTCACGGCGGCGGGCCGGAAATCAGCGACACACTAAAAAAGATGGGCAAGACAAGCGAATTCGTGGACGGCCTGCGCGTAACGGACGCGGAAACGGCGGAGGTCGTACAGATGGTGCTCGCGGGCAAAATCAGTAAGAGTCTTGTGAGTCTCATCGGCAATCTCGGCGGCAAAGCCATCGGCCTTTCCGGCATGGACGGGCACATGATCGAGGCAAAACAGCTCGACGAGCGTCACGGCTTTGTGGGCGAGATCATAAACATCGACCCCCAACCCATCATAGACGTTTTGGACAAGGGCTACATTCCCGTTGTCTCGACCGTCGGCTGCGACAAGGACGGCAACGTCTATAATATAAACGCCGACACCGCCGCCGCGCGCATCGCGGGAACCCTGCGGGCTGAGAGCTTCATCTCGATGACCGACATTGCCGGTATCCTGCGCGACCGGGACGACCCTTCGACCCTCATCCGCGAAATCAACGTCAGCGAGGCCCCGCAGCTCATGCGCGAGGGCGTTATCTCCGGCGGCATGATTCCAAAGGTGGACTGCTGCATCGAAGCCATCCGGCGCGGCGTTGGGCGCGTGTTTGTTCTGGACGGCACAATCCCGCACTCGATCCTCATCGAAACGCTGACGGACGAGGGCATCGGCACCATGTTTACATGAAAAGGAGCGTAAAAAAATGACTGTCAAGGAGCGCGACAGCGCTTTTATTGCAAACACCTACGCGCGCTATCCCCTCGTCGCTGAAAGTGGCAACGGTGCGCGCGTGACCGGCGAAAACGGTCAGACCTACATCGACCTCGGCAGCGGCATCGCGGTAGCGACCTTCGGCGTCTGCGACGAGGAATGGGTCAAGGCTGTCACGGAGCAGCTTCATAAAATCCAGCACTTTTCAAACCTTTTCTATACAGAACCGCAGGTGCAGCTCGCGCAAATGCTCTGCGAGCGGACGGGTATGCAAAAGGTCTTTTTCGGAAATTCCGGCGCTGAGGCAAACGAGTGCGCCATCAAAACCGCAAGGAAATACGCCTTCGACAAGTACGGCGCGGACCGCGCAGACATCGTAACGCTCCAGGGAAGCTTCCACGGCCGCACGCTCGCAACGCTCGCGGCGGCGGGACAGGACGCCCTGCATCCAGACTGCTTCGCCCCCTACCCCGGCGGCTTTCTATACGCCCCGGCGAACGACTTTCCGGCGCTTGAAGCGCTGTGCGGCGAAACCGTCTGCGCCGTGATGCTGGAGCTTGTGCAGGGCGAGGGCGGCGTTCTCCCGCTCGAACCGGACTATGTAAAGCAGGTCTCGAAGCTCTGCAAGGAAAAGGACATTCTCCTTGTGATCGACGAGGTTCAGACCGGCAACGGCCGCACCGGAACGCTCTACGCCTACCAGCAGTATCCCGCCGACCCGGACATTGTGACGACGGCGAAGGGACTCGGCGGCGGGCTTCCGCTCGGTGCATGTATGTTCGGCGTCAAAACGGCGGCAACGCTTACAGCGGGAACACACGGCTCAACCTTCGGCGGCAACCCCGTGTGCTGCGCCGGAGCTGTCAGTATCCTCTCGCGCATCGACGGGAAGCTACTGTCTGAGGTGCGCGAGAAGGGCGAATTCATAGAATCCGAGCTTAGCGGCGCGCCGGGCGTAAAGAGCGTCACGGGTCTCGGTCTCATGCTCGGCATTGAAACGGAAAAAAGCGCCAAGAACATTGCCGCCGCCTGTCTCGTGCGCGGCGTCGTCGTTCTCACGGCAAAAGACAAGGTCCGCCTCTTGCCCCCGCTCAACATCGCGTGGGAGGAGCTGCGGCAGGCCATACAGATTTTGAAGGGAGTCATCGCGGAATGAAACATCTTTTAAAGCTCTCCGACCTGAGTTCGGACGAAATTATCTCCATTCTAAACCTCGCCGATCAGCTCAAGTATGAGCGGAAAAACGGCATCGAGCATCCACTTTTAAAGGGCAAGACCCTCGGCATGATCTTTCAGAAAAGCTCGACCCGCACACGCGTAAGCTTTGAAACCGGCATGTACCAGCTCGGCGGAAATGCTCTGTTCCTATCGTCCCGCGACCTCCAGATCGGCCGCGGCGAGCCAGCTCAGGACACCGCACGCGTTTTGTCCCGCTACCTCGACGCCATCATGATTCGCACCTTTGACCAGTCGGAAGTCGAATCTCTCGCGGAATACGGCTCCATCCCGATCATCAACGGACTCACGGACTATTGCCACCCCTGCCAGGTGCTCGCCGACCTCATGACCATCCGTGAATACAAGCACAGCTTCAAGGATTTAAAGCTCACCTTCATCGGAGACGGCAACAACATGGCAAACTCCCTGATGGTCGGCTGCATCAAAATGGGCATGTCGGTCGCCATTGCCTGCCCGGAGGACTACCAGCCGGACGCGGCGCTCATGAAGTGGGCCGCAGAAAACGGCAACTTTACCTGCACTCCGAACGTGCCCGAAGCAGCAAAGGACGCAGACGTCCTCTACACGGATGTCTGGGCCTCCATGGGACAGGAGGGCGAAGCTACAAAGCGCCAAAGGGCCTTTGAGGGCTATCAGGTGAACGAAACGGTCATGGCCGCCGCGCATGCGGACGCGATCGTGCAGCACTGCCTGCCTGCACACCGGGGCGAGGAAATCACGGCGGAGGTTTTTGAAGCCCACGCAAACGAAATTTTTGACGAGGCCGAAAACCGTCTGCACGCGCAGAAGGCTGTTCTGGTCAAACTGCTGGCGGAGAAATAAGAGATGAGCAAAGTTTACATAATTTTAGAGAACGGTCGGGTCTTTGAAGGCGAAGGTTTCGGCGCTGCAGGCGAAACGGTCGGGGAGCTTGTCTTCACGACCGGCGTCGTCGGCTACGTCGAAACGCTCACAGATCCGAGCTATGCCGGACAGATCATCATGCATACGTTCCCGGAGATGGGCAACTATGGCATCATCCACGACGACTACGAAAGCTGGAAATGCCACGCACGCGGCGTCGTTGTCCGCAACTGGTGCGAGGAACCGTCGAACTTCCGCTGCGAGCAGACAATGGACGATTTTTTGAAGGCGCAGGGCATCGTCGGCATTTGCGGGGTGGACACACGCGAGATCACCCAGCTCATCCGCGAGGCGGGCGTTATGAACGCGAAGATAACGCCCATAAAGCCCGAAACTGTCCCTGAAGAGCTGAAAAGCTACCGCGTCAAAAGCATTGTGGCCGAAACAAGCACAAAAAGCCCCTATGTCGTTGCGGCCACAGGCGAGGCGAAATATTCCGTTGCCCTCATGGACTACGGCGCAAAACGGAACATCATCCGCGAACTGACCGGCCTTGGCTGCAAGGTCACGGTCTACCCCTACGACACGCCCGCCGAAACCATTCTGGCTGCAAACCCGGATGGAATCATGCTCTNNCTTCTGGGCAAGAAACCGATGTTCGGCATCTGTCTCGGCCACCAGCTTCTGGCTCTCGCCGTCGGCGGTCGAACCGAAAAGCTACGCTACGGTCACCGCGGCGGCAACCAGCCTGTGCGCGACCTCAAATCCAGACGAGTTTACATAACTTCGCAAAACCACGGCTACGCAGTCGTCTCCGAAAGCCTCGACCCGCGCGTCGCATCCCTTAGTTATGTAAACCTTAACGACAACACCTGCGAAGGGCTCGACTACCCTTCGCTTCACGCATATTCAATGCAGTTCCACCCGGAGGCCCATTCCGGCCCGCGCGATATGCGTTTTTCGTTCCACCGTTTTCTCGATCTCATGGACGGAGGTGCACTGTAATGCCGCAGGATAAAAACATCAAAAAGGTGCTGGTCATCGGTTCCGGCCCCATTGTCATTGGCCAGGCCGCCGAATTCGATTACGCAGGCAATCAGGCCTGCCGCGTTTTGAAGCAGGCGGGGGTGAATGTCGTTCTCGTAAACTCAAACCCGGCCACCATCATGACGGACACGGCGCTCGCGAATGAAATTTATCTCGAGCCGCTCACAGCCGAAACGGTCAAGCGCATCATCGAAAAGGAAAAGCCGGACAGCCTTTTGGCCTCCCTCGGCGGCCAGACCGGCTTAACGATCGCCATGCAGCTCGACAAGGAGGGTTACCTCGAAAAATCGGGCGTCCGGCTTCTTGGCACCTCGGCGGAGGCCATCGACAAGGCCGAAGACCGGCAGCTTTTCCGAGACACAATGGTGAAGCTGAATCAGCCCGTCATCCCCTCCGACATCGCGAACACGGTCGAACGGGCCGTCGCCGTCGCAAACGAGATCGGCTACCCTGTCATCACGCGTCCAGCCTTCACGCTCGGCGGCGCGGGCGGCGGCGTTGCATTTAACGAAGAAGAACTCCGTCCGCTCGCGGCAAACGGCCTTTTGCTCTCCCCCATCACGCAGATCCTGGTCGAAAAATACATTGCCGGGTGGAAGGAGATTGAATTTGAGGTCATGCGCGACCGCGCTGGTAACGTCATCGCCGTGTGCAGCATGGAAAACCTCGACCCTGTCGGCGTCCACACCGGGGACAGCATCGTCGTCGCCCCGGCCATGACGCTCGCGGACCGCGAATATCAGATGCTCCGCTCGGCTTCCCTCGCCATCATCACAGAGCTGGGCATCGAGGGCGGCTGCAACTGCCAGTTCGCCCTGAACCCTGACAGCTTCGACTACACGGTCATTGAGGTAAACCCCCGCGTCTCGCGTTCCTCTGCCCTTGCATCGAAAGCGACCGGCTACCCCATCGCGAAGGTTGCGACGAAAATTGCCCTCGGCTACACACTGGATGAGATCAAAAACGACGTCACCGGCAAGACGAGCGCCTGTTTTGAGCCAACGGTGGACTACGTCGTCTGCAAGCTCCCGAAGTGGCCGTTCGACAAATTCGTCGTCTGCGACCCCACGCTGGGAACGCAGATGAAAGCCACCGGCGAAGTCATGTCCATCGCCCCCTGCTTCGAGGCTGCAGTTATGAAAGCCGTGCGCGGCGCGGCGCTGGGCCTTGACACTCTGAACCCGAAGCACGAGGAGGCCGACATTATAACCGCCCTGCACCGCGTGGACGACAAGCGCCTTTTCACGGTCTTTTCGGCGCTAAAGCGCGGCGTAACGGTCGATGAGATTCACGAAATCACGCGCATCGACCGTTGGTTTTTGAGCAAGCTCAAACACCTTGCCGACTTTGAGCTGGACATTGCGGCAAACGGCCTTGACGATGAAAAATACAAGCGCGGCAAACGCTACGGCTACACGGACAAGGCGCTAAAGCGCATCTCCGGTTCCGACATCAAAAATCCGGCGAAGCTCTCCTACAAAATGGTCGATACCTGCGCCGCCGAATTTGCCGCTGAAACACCCTACTTTTATTCAAGCTGCGACCAGCACTGCGAAGCGCGTCCCCTTATCACAGGCGAAAAGGAGCGCATCATCGTTCTCGGCAGCGGCCCCATCCGCATCGGGCAGGGCATCGAGTTCGATTACAGCTCCGTCCACTGCGTCAAGACCCTCAAGGAGCTTGGCTACGAGGTCGTCATCATCAACAACAACCCGGAAACCGTCTCAACGGACTTTGACACCGCCGACCGCCTGTATTTTGAACCGCTCACAATTGAGGATGTCATGCAGGTTATCGAGGTCGAAAAGCCCTATGGCGTGGTCGTCGCGTTCGGTGGACAGACCGCGATAAACCTCACGCACGACCTGTCCGATGCGGGCATCCGCATTCTTGGCACCTCGGCGGAGAGCATCNNNNACGTCATCGGCGGTCAGAACATGACGATCGCGTACACGGAGGACAATGTCCGCCAGTACATGAGTATCATTCTCGCGCAGGGCATCGACAACCCCGTGCTTATTGATAAGTACCTCATGGGCATGGAGCTGGAGGTCGACATCATCTGCGACGGAACGGACGTGCTCATCCCCGGCATCATGCAGCACATCGAGCGCGCCGGCGTTCACAGCGGGGACAGTATCGCGGTCTACCCACCGTATCACATCAGCGACAAAATGCTCACGAACATCATAGAGGTCTCAACAAAGCTCGCGCTCGCTATGGACACGCGCGGTCTGGTCAACATCCAGTACCTCATCTACGACGGAGAGCTTTACGTCATTGAGGTAAACCCGCGCGCATCCCGCACCATTCCGTACATCAGCAAAGTAACGGGGCTTCCGATGGTGGATATCGCGACCCGGCTCATGGTCGGTGAGAGTCTCAAGGATCTGCCTTACGGCACTGGTCTTTACAAGCAGCCGCCCTATGTGACGGTCAAGGTGCCGGTCTTCTCGTTTGAAAAACTGCACGGGGTAAACTCCTCGCTCAGTCCGGAAATGAAATCCACCGGCGAAGTCCTCGGCATCGGCAAAACCCTTGAGGAGGCGCTTTTCAAGGGTCTGCTCTCCGCCGGCTTCCATCTCACGCCGCACGCGAAGGACCGCGACGCGGGCGTTCTCATCAGCGTCAACAAACAGGATCGCTTCGAGCTTGTGGACCTCGCGCGGAAGTTCGACGAGCTGGGCTTTAAGCTCTACGCAACCGACGGAAACGCCGCCGAGATCAGCCGTCTGGGCGTGGATGTCGAGGTCGTCGGCAAGCTTGCGAAGGACAACCGCGTCATGGAGCTTTTGGAAAGCGGCAAAATCTCCTACCTCATCATGACCGGCACGACCGAGCCCGCCTATATAAATGACTTCATCCGCCTGAACACCCGCGCGCTCCAGCTTTCCATCCCCTGCCTGACCTCGCTCGACACGGCAAACGCGCTGGCGGACATGCTTGCAAGCCACTACAACGAGCACAATACGGAGCTGGTTGATATCGCCCACATGCGCACGGAGCGCGAGGCGCTGCCCTTTGTCAAAATGCAGGGCAGCGGCGACGATTATATTTTCTTTGAAAACTTTAACGGCTCCATCACCTGCCCCGAATCGTTGAGCACGTCCTTTCCCGACCGCCATCTCGGCATCGGCGGTACCGGCGTCGTGCTCATTGAAAAAAGTGACGTTGCGGACGCAAAAATGCGCGTTTTTAACGCCGACGGCTCCGAGGGCGGCATGGCCGGAAACGCCATCCGCTGCGTTGGCAAGTATCTGCACGACCGCGGCATCGTCCCGAAAATGGACATGACCATCGAAACAACGAGCGGCATCAAGGAGCTGACGCTCTATTCCTTCGGCGGCGAGGTTCGCTCGGTGCGCGTCAATATGGGCAAGGCAGAGCTGTCCCCGGAGAAAATCCCGGTAAAGCTCGACGGGGACAAGGTCGTTTCGCGCAAGCTAACTGTTGCGGGCGGCGAATACGATATCTCCTGCGTCAACATGGGAAACCCGCACTGCGTCGTCTTTGTCGAGCGCGTTGACCGGGTCGATCTGCCAAAGCTCGGACCGCTTTTTGAAAACGACCCTCTGTTCCCGGAGCGCGTGAACGCCGAGTTCATCCGCGTCGTTGACCGCAACACGCTCAAAATGCGCGTCTGGGAGCGCGGCAACGGCGAAACGGTCGCCTGCGGTACCGGCGCGTGTGCTGCCGTCGTCGCGGCGGTCGAGAGCGGTTACTGTGCCAAGGGCGAGGACGTCACTGTCCGTGTCCCCGGCGGCACGCTCATTGTTAACTACACGGACGAGGCCGTCTACCTCACCGGCAACGCGAGTCTTGTCTATACCGGCACCGTCGTCATCTGAACAAAACTGCAAAGGGGCTGTCGCAAAGCACTCGCGACAGCCTCTTTTTTATGTCAAAGCAGCCCCTGCCGGCATAATCTGTATCGTTGGAAGCAATATAGATTACAGAAAAGGGGCTGATTTTTTCATGGTTCTGCGTTATTATCTCGGCGGCAACACGCAAAACGGCTTTTATTCCCTTTATAACGGTTTTGTCTCACAGGATGAGGATGATTTCCTCTGGATCTTAAAAGGCGGGCCTGGCTGCGGCAAATCGAGCTTTATGAAGCTGATCGGCGGCGCGGCGGAAAAAGCCGGATACGACGTGGAGTACGTCGTGTGCTCCGGCGACCCGTCTTCGCTCGACGGGATCTACATTCCCGAGCTAAAGGTTGGCTACATGGATGGCACCGCGCCGCACACGGCGGACGCGCACTATGCAGCCGCGGACTCGGCCTACATCGACCTCGGCGCCTTCTACGATGTGCCCGCGATCTCTGCAAAACGCGACGAGATAGCTGTACTTTTTGAGGCCAGTGCCGTCTGTCACGCGAAGGCGGACGCCATGCTCAAGGCAGCCGGCGCAATCAAATCCGGCTGGCATGGGCTGCTCGCTACAGGCGATGAGCGCGAATCGGCGCTTTTGCGAGCGCGNNCCGCCGCGAGCGTGGCAGACTCACAAAACGCTTTTTGAGTGCGACGACCTGCTTCGGCCGCACCGCGTTTCCAGAGTCGGCGACTGCCCTGTGCGAGCGCTTTTTCATCCTTGACGACAGGCTCAGTCTCGGCTCGCTCGCCCTGCAAAAGCTCACGGACGCCGCACTCGACGCAGGCCACGACGTTTGGCTCTGTCCCGACCCGCTGACGCCGGAGGTGCCGGAGGCGCTGCTGGTCCCATCGCTTTCAATCGGTTTTTTGACCTCCAACTCGGAGCTTGCGCAAATCGAGGGTGCGCGCCGCGTGCGCTTTGACGCACTGATTGAGCCGGAGCGCCTGCGTTCGCTCAAGCCGGAGCTGCGCCAGAGCGAAAAATTCATCTCAGAACTGACGGATGCCGCCGTAGCCGCACTTGCAAACTCTAAGGAAATTCACGACGGCATTGAGGACATCTACAATCCCCATGTCGATTTCGACGGCGTCTACGAGCTTGCGCAAAAGCAGGTTTCGCTGCTCGGGCTGGACTGACCAGCGGACAGCCATGTCTCGCGTTCTCTTCCTCCCGTTCAGCAAGGGGTGGGAAACCCATTCCCTATGGCCCGGCGTGATGTGAAACGGACTTAGCGCTGCGCACGCAAAAACAAAATTGACCGCTGCAAACGATTGCAACGGTCAATTTCATTACCGATCCCGTTTTGTCTCCTCGTCCAGTACCTCCTGCACGATGCGCTCAACGTCGAGCTGATCGTCGTCCGCGAAAAACAGCTCTGCTGACACACTGGAAGCTGGAGACTGCGCAGACTTTGCGCTGCGCTTTTTGCGGACGGAAAAACGCTTTTTCTGCTTGCGCGGGGGCTTTGGTTTACGCGCCGTCCCCGGCTTCTTTTCGCCGCCGCGGCTGAAAAGCGCCTTGGTTTTCGCGCCGGCCTTCTGCGCCTCCCGCTTTATTTTACTAAAGAAAAGCGCAAACTTTTCCTCCGCCGTCTCCGGTGCGGGAAGGGCCTCCGGTGGAAGCGCTCCAGAGGCGATCTGCCCCTCGATATCCGCCCGCTGGGCGCGCCACTTTTCGCGGGCCTGCTCTCGTCCGTAGCGGTCGTCCCACGCATCCCAAATGTTGAAGCAAAGCTTTTTCACCTTCGCCGTGAGCCAGCGAATCAGGAGAACGATGAGCCACACAAGCGTTGCCAGCGGAAGAACCGCAAGCAGCGCAATGAAAACATAATGCCTCGCAACGTAGTCCTCCGACACGCGCGCAGCGTTCTCCCAATAGGGAAAGACGACCGGACTCGTGATAACGGACCGCTTGCCGGGGTCCTTAAAGATCGACCAGATGTTTAAAAAGTCATAGCGCGCGCTGTTTTCAACAACAATGGAGTCATATGCCCGAAAGCCCTCGGAAACAACGTTCACAGCAAATTTTGAAATCGGATTTGGCATCGCGATCTCGTAATAGCTGAGCGCGGCGTTACTGCCGGACGAAGTCCCCTTCTCGGCCGCTGCCGGTGCAGCAGACGGCGTATCCCCACCGTTGAGCGCCGAATAGGCGGCGTAGGACATGAACAGAAGCGGCGGCGTTCCCATCTTTTTCTCCGCTTCGCTGCCATCGGAGGTCTGGCCTTTGAAGGCGCGCTGGGTGAATTTATCACTCTCACGCTCGACGACCCCCGCGACATAATAGGGCTTGCCGTTTATTTTGACGGTCTGGCCCGCAAGCGCCGTACCGCCAAAGAGCTTCCACGCAAGCTCATGGTCGATGACGACGCGGTCCTGCATGAGGTCGTCTGTGTTCAGATAGTTGCCGGACAAAAGCCGGTAGGGGTGAAACGCGAAAAAGTCGNNTGGCGGGTTGCGGAGCCGATGGCGGCATATGCATCTGTCCAATAGCTGCCTTCCTTCTTTTTCTCCAGTCCGGCCACGCCGAGCTTTGTGTCGATGGTGCGGCGAAAGTCGTTAACATTGTCCGGCAGCACCGAAGCCTCCGCCGGGAAAAAGGCGGAGATCTGCGCAAAGCGCTCCTTACTATCCCCGGCCCAGCTCGTAGCCGCCTGCTGGCTCGTGAGCACCGTTTCATAGCCCCTGCACTGCCAAACGCAGACGCCAATGAGGGCGAGGAGCGCTGTGTTCACGCAGATAAGCGCGATTTTTTTCCCTTTTGTCAAAGCCGCCCCGCCCCCTTTCGTTCAAAGTTCATCAGCTCGCCTGATCGGGTAAACGCACGAGCTTGCCCGGCTCGACGGGCTTGTTTGAAGTCGTAATAACAAAGTCGCTCGTTGTGAGACCGCCGGAGACAGCGGAGTTCGTGTCGTCGCTCGCAACGACCTTCACGTCTACGCGCTGGGCCACATAGCGGTTGCCGAGCGGGCTGCTCTTCGACACGACGATCAGAACGAAGCTGCCGTTGTTGTCCGTCCGTACGGCGCTCGTCGGAACAATCGCGTCGTAATTGCCGCCTCGCGCGCCGATGGCAAGCGAGAGCTGTGCGCCGGAATCAATGTCCTCGCCCTCAATCTTGAATTCAAGGAGCTTGTTCTCGCCGGGCTTCGACGGGTCCGGCTTGATGGAGGAGAGCGTCGCCGTCATGGGCTTGTCGTTCCAATTGTTCGTCGTGACCTCGGCCTTGTCGCCGACCTTGAGCTTTTTGGCCTGCTCCTTGGTGACCGAAAGCTGCACGCCGTAACCCATATCGGGTACCTCCACAGTCATGAGCACCGCTCCCGCGTCCGCATTTTTCCCAGCGGTGACGGAAATGTTTGCAACGATGCCGTTGACCTTGCTCTTGATGACGGAGCCGTCGCCGTTCTCCTTGAGCTTCGCAATATCGTCCTGCTTGGATTGGATCTGACGGCGCTGGTCGGCAAGGTCAAGGGACGTACCGGCCTGCGTTTTGCCGTCCGTCTTCTTCTGGTCGGCGAGGGCGAATAGCTGGTCCTGTAAAGCCTTCTGCGCTGTTTCGACCTCGGTCACGGCGGTGTCGTAGGCATCCTTTTTAGCCTTGAAGTCGGCATACTTTTCGTCTGCGGCAGTCTTGGCGTCATCGGCTAAGGTTTTTGCCCGCTCCGCGTTCGTGAGGTCCGCCTTTGCGGCGATCACGACCTTGTTGCGCTTGTTCCATTCCGTCTCATTGCCGGAGGAAGTTGCGTTGTAGTAGGCCTGCTGCGCGTCGGAAAGCGCGTCGCTCGCGCTGCTCACGGCGTTTTCAGCGGCGGCCACCGCGTAATAGGCGTCAGACTGTGCTTTCTTTGGCGATCCCTTTGCATCGTCGGCATAGCTGGAGGCTAGCGCAGCCATTTCAAGGCGGATATTGTCCTCGCTCTGTGTCTTGCTGGCCGCTTCCAGTGAGTCTATAGCTTCTTTTCTAAGGTCTTGCAATTCTTTGGCATACAAGCTTTTTTTCAGATCCCTATCCTTTTGTGCCTGCGTAAGCGTACTCTGTGCCTTTGTGACCGCCGAATAGTCGCCGCTTGTGCTCGGCTTCAGTCCGCCCAACTCGTCCAGACTGTTCTGCGCCTTGGTAAGCGCGTCCGTGCAGGTGTCCACCTTCGCTTTCGCGTTCGTGACGGCGGTCTGCGCGTTCGTGACGNNGTCGTCCCGCTTGGCTTTGGCCTTGTCCAATGTTTTCTGGGCGGACTCAATGTCGCGGTTCTGTTTGGCGTAGTCCGGGTCGTTAGCATTTAGAAGCGCCTTTTTGTAGGCGAGAATAAGCCCGTCCAGCGCGTCCTGCGCCGTTTTCATCGAATCGCTCTCCGAGTCCGTGAACAGCACCAGCGTGTCGCCTTCGCTCACCTTGTCGCCCGCCTTGACGGGGACGGAAAGCACCTCCCGCGCCTGCTCGGTCTTGACCTCGTAGCTCTCGTTCGCTGTGACGGCGCCGGTGCCGCGGATTTTCGCGGAAATCGCGCCGGACTGCACGTACTGCGCCGCCACCTCGGGCAGCGAGTGGTTCATAATAGTATTTGAAAAGAAAGTAAGAACGAGCATGACGGCGAGAAAGATGATCGCCGCATTTTTTACCCAGCCTCTTTTTTTGACTTTCTGCTCTGTCATACGCAGTCGTCCTTTCAACATGGTTTACATAATTATCGTTGCGCGGTTTAGCCCTTGACGGACCCGGCATTCGTGATGCCTTCAACCAAAGCGTCCTCGCCGTGTAAAAACAGCAGCAGCGAAGGAATCATATAGATCGTTGCAATGGCAAAGGCGAGACCAACCTCTCCCGCATTGATGGTGGAGAGGAAAACGGAAAGCGGCTGCTTGGAAGCGTCCGGCAGCAGAATGATCGGCTGCTCGACCATGTTCCAATAGTCGATAAAAACAAGGATAGCGATGGAGTACAGCGCGCTGCGGCACTGCGGCAGACAGACCTTCGTGAAAATCTGCCATTCTCCTGCGCCGTCAAGCTTTGCGGCCTCAATCAGCGAACCCGGGATGCGCCGCATGAATTTTGTTAGAAGAAAAACGCTGAACGGCGCAAAACCGCCGGGCAGGATGATGGCCCAGCGCGTGTTGAGGATGCCGAGCCAGTCGGAGACGAGGTAGTTCGGCACCAGCGTCACCTGATAGGGCATCAGCATGAGGATTACATAGAAAAAGAAGAGAAACGACTTAAATTTTCCTCGGTATCGCATAAAGCTGTAGGCCGCGAGCGCCGCAATGGCGAGCTGCATGAAAACAATCGGCACAACGAGAAAAACGGAATTCCAGAATTTGAAAAGGTAGTCCGGGCTTTTGATCAGCGTCGTTGTATACTGACTGAAGGTGACCTTATCCGGGATAAACTTGAGGTTCACTTTTTTGGAGATATAGGTCTTTTTCGAGCCTTGCGCGTTTTCAAAAACCGTGCCGTAATTCGCGGCAATCTCGGACTGGGACATGAAGGAGTTCGTAATCGTAAGTACNNAACGGCTGCAAGGACAGTCAGGCCCACCCGGCCGAAATAATGTTTTTTCTTCATCCCTCCACGTCCTTTCCGAGCTTGTCCTCAAAAATGAAGAGCAGCGCAATGATGCCAACCATGACGAGCGCCATAAGGACGGCCGCTGCGGAGAGCTTCTGGAAGTCGAGCGCCTTGAAGGTGTTGTTCATGAAGTGCTGGAGCATGTAAAGACTTTCGACGGGATATTGGCCCGTTAAAAGATAGACCTCGCGAAAAACCTTGAAGGAGTTTATAAGCGATAAAATCGTTACGAACAAAATGGTCGGTGAGAGGTAGCGCAGGGTAATGTTTTTGAACTTGAACATCCGCGTCGCTCCGTCGATATCCGCAACCTCCAGAAGCTCGCGCGGGATGTTCGCAAGGCCCGCCATGAACAGGATCATGTTGTATCCCNNACACAAAAACAGGATGATAACGACAACCTGCGCATAGCTGGATTTCAGCCAGTCGATACGCTCCACGCCGAAGAGACCAAGAAAATCGTTCATCGCGCCGTTGTTGGCGAAAATGACCTGCCAGATGAGAACAACGGAGGCGACCGGCACCATCATGGGACTCAGGAAAAAGGTGCGAAACTGGCTCTTAAAGGGAATGTGCGCCTCCAGCATCTCCGCGAGCAAAAAGGGCAGAATGACCGCCAGCGGCACCGCGATGAGTGAAAACACGCCCGTGTTCTTCGCGGCGGTGCGGAAGGCGGAGTTTCGGAAGAGGTCAATGAAGTTGTCCAGAAACACAAATTCATGCTGGATGGGGTTGTTTACGACCGAGTAGTAAACGATGACAAAGAAAGGTACGATGAAGAAGATGGCCACCCCGATGATGCTCGGTGACAGGAACGCCAGATCACGCAGGCGTTCCTTTTTCCGTTCGTCGAGCTGTTGCCACTTTTTCTTCATCGTACCTTCCTCAATTCGTGCGGGTATGTGTCTCTTTCGGGGCTGGCCCCGAAAGCAAATTATTTCTGTTCGTTGACGTAAACGTTCATGCGGCTCTGGATGATCTCAGCCGTCTTGTTAACATCCTTTTCGCCAGAGAAGAAGGAGGCCGCCTCCTCGTCGATCATATTGGTAATCTTCTGATCGATCGTAACGGTGTGGGTAACGGATTTCACCACCGTGTTGATGGCGTCCGCGTCCTCCTGTGTGAGCGCATAGATATTAACCATCTGCCCGTTGCCCGTGCCGAAGCTTCCTCTGGAGACAGGAACCTGCTTGCCGTTTTCATCCGTCTCATATTCCTGCTTCATGGCGTCCGCAAGGCGCTGGTCATAGATTTTCTGAACGATTGGGAGATACCAGTTGTTGTCCTTCTGATATTGCTCGGAGAGGATGCGGCGCATAAACTGCCAGGCGCTGTCCTTATTTTTGCAGGAGGTCGTCATGGCGATGCCGCCGCTGAGCATGGCAACATTGCCCTTCTTGTCCTCGGAAGGAACGCCCTTAAATACGATCTTTCCGCCGAACTGCGCCTTTTCCTGCGCGTAGGAGTCAAAATCATAGATACCGGAGAACTGCATGATCTGACGCCCATCCTGAATGAGGGTAATCGTATCGTTGCTGTTGTCGGAGTCTCCCGAATTGTCGTAATCGATCTTCTCAGGGAAGCTCTTTGCAAAATTCAGAAGGCCCTTAAAGCCGTCCGAATCGAAGGTGCATTTGCCGGTATTCCAGTCGATGTAGCTTTCCATGTTCAGCATGATGAGACCGTCGAGAATGTCCTTGCGGGTCATGTAGCCGCCGAAGGGCTTATCGGCCTCGGGGTGCTGCTTAATGATGTCCTGCATCTCAGCCATGTTCCAACCCATTTCGGCACCGAGCTTGTCAGGGCTGCCGCAAATGGAAACGATGGAGAAGCCGGAGGGCAGCGCATAGAGCTTTCTNCCCTGTTCTGCGGCTTTGATAACGCTCGGAACAAAGGCGTCGCGCTTATATTCTGTGTCCTTATCAAGGTAGGGATAGATGTCCTCTAAAAGGCCCTTCGCCGCGTACTGCTGGTAAGGAAGCTGGGAAACGTCGAGGAGGTCCGGGATATTGCCGGAGACCATTTCGGTGCTGAGCTTTGTGACGCCGGCGTTGTAGTCGTCATTCGTGTTGAATTCGGAATAGTCCTTGACCTCGATGCGGGTGTCTTGACTTGCCTTGTTAAAAGCAAGGATCTCGCCGCGCAGACCGTAATCAAGATACATGGTTGCGAGCGTAAGCGTGGTCTTTTGCTTCATGTCCTTGCGGGCGGTCTTTTTGAGCGTGACGATGTCGCAGCCGTTGCCCTTGTCTTTGCCAGCAATGACAAACACATCGCCATTGTCCTGTACCTCGGCAAAGCGGACGGTGTCGCTGCTGATATCGCTGTTGATCCAGGAAAGGATGTTTTCATTTTTATTGCTCGCAAGGTCGTAGCCGTAGAGCGATGCACCGTCGTTGTAGCAGAAATCGTACTGCTTGCCGCCGCTGAGTGTGTTCCAGACGTTCGCGGAGACGTCATATTTCTGGCCCCATGTCTTTGCGCCGGTGTTCACGAGCTTAATCTGGGTCTTGCCGTCTTTTCCGGAAACGGTCGCGCCGACGCTGCCATCCTTGAGCTTCACGAGCGTACCGATGTAGCTGTCGTTATCAGCGGGGAGCTTGCAGATAAGCTTTCCGTCCTGTCCGNNAAGAACATAGAGTTCGTTTGTTCCCATGTCGATCAGATAGACGGAGCCGTCCTTGCCGACGGCCATACCGCCGATACTGGAGCCGCCGCGCATACCGGAATCGTCCCCGCTGTTCGTCTGCTGCGCATCACCGCCGGCCATCTGGCTAAAATCAACGCTTGTAATCTCCTTGCCGGTATTGGAGAGCTTGCGGATATAGGCGTGATGCTCGTCGCTCTGGTAATAGGGCGAGGGGTCGTCCTTCGTCGTATCGAAATTGGCGGGAAGGTTATAGATCGTTTCATTGGAGTATTCGGCAATCCAGAGATTCCCCTGTCCGTCGGCCGCGACAGTGTTGATGCCGGTGTAGCCGTAATTGCCCTCCGTTTTCTGCTTCGGCTGGTAGTCGGCGAGCTTTGCATAGCCCGTACCGTCTTTTTTGACGGAGCAGAGAGCAGGCTGATTGACAAGGTCCGAGGTGTCCACGCTTTTCTCTGTCTGGGTCACTGTGGCACCCGACTCGTAGCTCACCGAGCTCTCCGATGTGCCGTACATGGAACTCAGTTCCTCCTGCGTGGCGGGCGTGCCGTCCTTATGTAAATAGGTGGTTGAAGCGAAATAGACCGTATCGCCCACGAGAACAGGGCTTGAGATGTCTACGACATCCTTTGGCAGCTCCGTATAGCTGGGCACATAGACATATTCGGACAAATTCGCATCGCCTTTTTTGCTGCCGCAGCCCGCGAGCAGGCCCACAAGCATCGTTCCGGCGAGAGTGACTGACACGACTTGCCTGAAAGTGGTGGTGTTCTTCATTTTCATTCTCCTCATTTATTACTACATTACTGTACTATTTGTTCTAATACAGTTATTACTATATCATCTGACTTTGCACTTGTCAATATCTTCTGCATTTGTTTTTTATGACGCAGAAAGCAGCCAGTATGTTCCTGCCTTTGGGCGATTTTTTTATCGAAATATGCGAAGCCCGTTAAAAATCGAACGATCTGGTCCGCGTCAGGGGAAATAAAATTTTTATTAACTGTACACTTTTTTCGTCTGTTTTGTTATTATTGTCTATTTTTCACGTCCGTTTTAAGCAACTTGTACAAGCGCGATCCGAAATTATACTTGACATGACATTTCAAACCTGCTACAAAAGAGAGGAAAGTACACATTAAAAAATAAAAGATGTGATACGTAAAAAGCGTTCAGCCGTCTGCAGGGCGGACTCAGATGTAAAGGTGACTGCATGAAATCAACGACACATTTCGCAATGGCGCACTTTCTCTACGCCTCGCTCAAGGTACGCGGCATCGACCTCAGCCGCGTCGCTTTCGTCTATGGCAATATCGCGCCGGACTATGTGCCCACGCTCTATGTCCGGCCGCACTTTACATGGACCTGTAACCATATGATAAATAAATTCGTCAAAGACCTCTCCGCAACGCCAGTCACGGCAGAGGGCTGCATCGGCCCGGAGTATTCGATGCGGCTGGGCCTCATGTGCCACTTCATCGGCGACTACTTCTGCTTTGCGCACAACGCGGATTTTTCGGGCAGTCTCCCCCAGCACATCACCTACGAGCGCGACCTCGACCAGTATCTGCGCGAAAACTGCCTGTCCCTCCTCGATCTGGACGGAACGGACGCTGTCGAACCCATTCCCTGCACGCATCTCATTCTCTCCTGCATCGCGGGCCGCAAGCATGATTATCTGCACGAGGGCTACACGATGCAAAATGATGTCCAGTTTGCCTTCAATGCCTGCCTCACCGCAATTGTGAGCGCCGTGGCGCTGGCAAGAAAGGTGCCCGCAGACGCGGCCCGTCAGGAGCGCATTGAGCTTNNGCCCTAAAGGGCTACGCCACTGGCGACAACCTCGTCTTCCGGCTCTTTTTCCTCAAAAACCATAACGTCAACATCTTCTATATGCCCGACCTCATGCCGCCCATCGGCAGCACCGCCGGGTGATAAAAAGGCACGCTTCAACGCCAATGTCATTTAGTTAAGGAGCAAATCGAAAAAATATGCTCCTTAACTTTTTCTTTGTAAAACCGCCGTTAAGTTAAGCCCATCAAGAAATATTTTACAAATCAAAAATAATGGTGTACTATATTATTGATTTATGATAGCCGCATACTGCAATATGCAAATGAGAGTATGACCAAATAGCCAAAATAGAGAGATAAGAGAGTATTGCAAATAAAACGTATGTAAAAGCCTAAATGTAAGTAATTGCAGAACCGTATTCATAGGAGCTAAATGTGGCACCCCTCCTTGGGGAGTGCCGTGTTTTGCTCTATTTTTTATATAATTGCGACCTATGATGGGTACATATAAAAAACGAGGTAATAGCAATGAAAAGAGGATTATTTGCATCTCTCAAATTTATAGGTTCAAACCTTGATGTTAGGCGCAATGAGTTACAGCACATATCTTTAAAACCCTGCAATTTAGCCGAAGGGATTGACAGCTTTTGCGGTAAAGTGCGTTCGGCAATTGATGCGATTCTATCAGTGGTTCAATTAAAGGCACTATATGCCTTGATATTACCCCAACAGACTATAAATCTGGGTTATAGACATCATACATCAATGATACCTTCACAAAGCCTGAAACAACAAATCGATAAACTAATTGATGACATAGTGAGAGAACTGGAGAAAGATTTATGCCGCGCAATCATACATTCTCTTGAATATCAATTTCAAAATCTCTGTTATTTCCAAGAAATTCAAGTGGAGAATGAAAAATGATATACCCAAAAGTCATATCACGGGCACCTGATATGGCGATTGTAAGCACCATAATACAGCATGGCGAATTTGTTAATGATATGGGGAGTTTACACGCAAGCGTAAACTCCCACTGGAAACAACAATGAAGCTACTCCTATCCATGGATGGGGTAGCTTAAAGAAAGAGCTATACGATAGCGGAATTGATGTAACGCCATAGCTTTTGTCCAGCAACGCTCAAAAATATCCTCAAATCTATTCCGTCAGATTTTACAGAATTTCAACCGTAATTGCACAGATACAGCAACCTACAAAGGGTACAGGGTTTTAGCGGTAGATGGAACGTGTATCAACATGGCCAGAAATCCTAAATCGGAATGTTTCGTAATCTATGAGGGCAACTCGAAAGGCTACAATCAAATGCACCTCACCCCCTTGTATGATGTCAGCTCAAAGACATACTTTGATTGTGTCATACAGCCACAGCCAAAGGCAGATGAAATTGTGCGTTGATTGAAATACTCTATCTATAAGAACAATTTTGACGGTAAAAATCTAATCGTTGCTGACCGAGGATATGAAAGTTACAATGTGTTGCTCATCTGCTGAACCACGGCGGCGTTGACTTCCTTATCCGTGTAAAGCAAGACAACACGGCAATGCGTGAAATCAAAAAATTGCCGATGGTGCAGCTTGATACAGATGTATCCATGACGATCACAACTACACAGACGAATGAGGACAAGCAAAAAGGTCACATTCTCATGCAAGTACCAAAAAAAGACGGTAAAATGGGAAAGCCTCAATCAAGAGCAAGATGGGATTTAGGACATCTCAATCCTTACCCTATGAAGTTCAGAGTATTGCGGTTCATGCTTGATACAGGGGAATATGAAACACTGGCAACCTCTCTGCCCCGCAGTTTCACCATAGAGGATATGAAAGAGTTGTACCACATGAGATGGGGAATAAGAACTTCCTTCCGAGAACTCAAATACTGCATAGGTCTTGTCGATCTGCATGGGAAGAAAGACGAGTTTGTAAAGCAGGAAATCTATTCTGCATTATCTCCTTGGTGTAGTTAGCGCCGAGTGTGTTCCTGCGGCAGCGGGTGAATTTCTCTTTCTCTCAAAATCCAGTTTAAAGTTAATATAGCACCCTGCGCCCTTCAAAACCACTGCGATATCAAATGCAGCAGTCGTCGCATGATCGGTGAATGTATCTACAATCGAGCAACCTCCCGGTATTGCTACCTGCAATACCGGGAGGCTTTTATCATACCCTTGCGGGTCTCTGTTTCATTTGTAAAACTCCATTACATGATGCAGGTGGGGCAGATTTGGCAGTCGACCTCGTTGAGCTTGAGCTTGAGGATGGCCTCCAGCGCCGTCATGGCGTCGGTGAGGTCGGACATACTCTTGTTGACGCACTGAAGCTGGGCAGGGGTAACATTCGGCACAGCGATTAACCGCTGCATCTTTGCACCCTCGGCCTGTAGGATATTGGCCAGAGCGGCTTCCTGCAAGGCGATAGAGTTGATGAGGTCAGAGATTTGCTGGCGGTAGTTGTTCCTGAACACCACCGTGGTGGCCGAGTTGCTTACCGAGGTCGCCGTGACGTCGTCGGGGTCCAGAGGATTGACGGTATAGGAGTAGTCCACGGTCGCCACGTTGACGATGGGGTTGGGGTTCGGGATGGCTATGACATCGACCTTGTAGCTCAGTGTGACGGTCTCTCCGGGCATGATAGAGTTGGTGAAGGTGATAACCGTCAGCGGGCTGCCCGTGACGGGCACCGAAGCCGTCAGGGAGGACGGCACGTAGGCGGTGCCGTTTGGCACGGGATCGGTGAGCACCACATTATCGGCCGGCACGTTACCGGTATTGGTGATGGAGAAGCTGTAGGTGAGCGTATCGCCGATATAGGCGATCTGTTCACTGACCGACTTCTTGGTGATCAGCGTTGCGTTTGACACCTGCACATAGGCCGTGCTGCTGTTGCCCGCGGCGGAAGCGCTGTCGGGGTCGTTGGGATCCACGGTGTAGGTGTAGGCAATGGACGCAGTGTTGGGAATCGGGTTGGTGGCGGGAACCGTCGCACCGATTTTCACCTGGAAGGTAAAGGTGGCTGTATCGCCCGCAGCCACCGGTGCGGTCAGAGTGATGGCCGTGGTGGGATCGCCGGTGAAGGCCACAGTGCCGGTAACCGAGCCGGGAACGTAGGTGGTGCCCGCCGGAATCGCATCGGTGATAACAACGTTGTTGGCCGGGACGTTGCCGGTGTTGCGAACCGTAAGGGTGTAGGTGATGACGTCGCCCACGTCGGCATTGGTCGGCAATGCAGACTTGATAAAGTTGCCGGCGGAGATCAGATCGGCGTGGTTGATNNGGAGTTAGTCACCGCCACCTGATAGGTGATAGTGGCCACGTCATGGGGCCCGATGGCGGTGAGGGTCAGTCCACCCATAGGGGTCGTGCCGGTAAAGGGCACGGTTACGTTCAAATTGCCCACATAGGTGGTGCTGGGGTTTAGAGGATCGGTCACCAGAACGTTGTTGATGGTAAAATCGTTGGGGTTGGTGACCGTGAGGGTGTAGGTCAGCACATCGCCAAGGTCTGCAAAAGGCTTATCTACCGACTTTTGGAAGGCCTCTGGCTCGGCGTTTAAAATGGTATAGGTCACTACGTCGCCAAGGGCGGGGGTAAAGCTGATGGGGAGCGTCGTAATGGGAGGAATGGTGCCGCCTACAGACTGGTTGATGGCGGTAACAACCTGCTGATAGGCGGTGAGGGGGTTGGCGCTGCCGGGAGCCATGGCCTCGTTCAGGACATAGGTGTTGCCGGGGATGCCGTAAACGCTGGCAACCTGTGTCTGGATGCCGGTGGCCGAGCCCGAGGTGGTAACTTCGTTATTGGGCGTGCCCGCAATATCCAAAACAAACTGGTCGCTGGAGTCAATCCGACCGCCCACATACTTCTGCAGTTCCACTTGTGTGGTGGCAAAGCCGATGGCGATGGCCTGTTTGCCGCCTAAAGAGCTGTTGGTGTTGGTGTTCAGGATCAGGTTGGTGGGATTTTGAGTGGCGAACAGATAAGCATCCGAAACTCCATCGCCTGTGCCTGTCAGGGTCAGCGTCTGACTACCCTGGCCGGAAGNNCTCTGCCAAACCCAGGACTCGTTCGTGTTGGTGCTCTCCGCATCTGCCACGATGACGGTGTAGTTGGGGACGGGATTACCAAGTGGATCGGTGACCACGATATTGGAGATGGTTACTCCGTTGGCGCCGGGAGAAAATACATAATTGGTCTGGAGCGCCACGTTGCCCAGAATGCCGGTGTATCCTGCGCTTCCGAAGAGTGCGGTACCGTTGAAGGTGGGGACAGGCACCGCGGTAAAGTTACGCGTGGCGCCGGAAATATTCTGTGCAGTGGCAGTAAAGGTGACCTTTACGCCGTTGTTGAGAGTTCCGGAAAAGTTGTACCCCGCACCGCCGGGGACCAGGGTCAGGTTACCAAAATTAGCCCAACCAATGCCGCCTGCCGAGAGGCCGGAGCCGGGACTAGCATAAGAAAACGACATTATCGTTTCCTCCTTAATTTAGATTTGAAAGGATTGGTGTAGGAAATTACTCGCAGATGATGCAGTCAAACATGCTGAGTTTACCCTGCAGCATGACTTCCAGCCGGGTGATGGCGGTGATGGCGCTCTTGACGGCCTTGTTGACCGCCATGAGATCCTCGGCCGTGGACTGCGGATTGTTGACGACAGCCAGAAGCTTCTCGCTCTCCGCATTTAGGATGTGGGCCAGAGCGGCCTCCTCCATCGCCACAGATTCCATAATATTGCCGACGGCTTCCTCACGAGTGATTGTGCCGGGCCTGATAATGGGCATTCCCATAGAAAATACCTCCATACATTGATATCGCAACAGCAAAACGCTGTTGCGGCAAGGAGTCATCGATGCAAACGGCGCTCCAAGTTGGGCTTGCAGGCAGCAAGGAGCAAGGAGCGTCTGCAATGCTCCAATACAGTATATGTTGTCGAAACAAAAAAGTGAGACACTTGTACCATAGACTTATATCTCAGTGCAAGGACTTGAATAATAAGTTAAGTAAGTGCCAGAAATTAGGCATGAAAGCGCATGCAATCTTAATATGCTGTATAATACGGTAAGGTCTACAAGAACGGAGTGGCATATGTTTTCAATTAATTTTTATTTGCAATTAGAGCAAATATTGCAAGCGACCAACTTCAGCTTGGTTTGGAGTACCAATTCAAGACGGGTAATTGCGTCGACCGTCGACTGAATGGATTTGTTTACACAAAGGAGTTTTTGTGTGTCGATATCCTTCATTACTATGGCGGCTTGCAGCTTTTCGCCCTCGGCGTTAAGTATATGAGAAAGTGCTGCTTCCGCAAGGGCAACAGACTCAATCAAATCGGTAACCGCTTGATCGCGGGCAGCAGTATTTGCTTCAACGATAAACATAGACATTATTATTTCCTCCTTGTTTTCCTGCGTTTGTTTTGCTGCATATGATTTGCGGATAAAGTAGCTTGTGTAAAAAGGTAATGCACGAGTACCCTCACACTCACATAATATACAGCAGACATAAAAGGTACTACATTCTGTAGGAGGAACCCATATGGACTTGATTCAAATAAGCTGTGAATTGCCCCTCCCGCACCCCTGCGGTTTAAAATACAAAGGCATTGCCTTTGACGGATGTCATTATTATCTGACCTGCCCAGGCTGCTGCGAAATCGTAAAATATGATCTGCACTTTTGCGAAGTAGAAACCATAAAAACAACAAAGCCCTATTCCTGCATCTGCTTTGATCTGAGTAGGAACTGCTTTTGGGCGAGCACTGCCCAATCCCCATACAAGCTGTTTAAAATAGACCCCTGCTTTCGAGAGATTGGCTGTATCAGCATCCCATATTGTGAGGGTTGCAGCGGAGTTATCACCGCCGTTTCTTATGACTGCAGAAGAAACGGGCTTTTAGTTTGCTATACCAATGCCATCCTCTGGATTTGTCCCGATGCTCCTAAGGAGTATGAGCTACTGCAAAAGCCCTGCTCGGCATGGAATATGGGGGCTGTTTCGGTGGCGCCCAGCTATTTGGTGGTGGAGTTACAAAATACAAAGCAGTTGATTTGCGTTTATGATTGCGCCTCTAAGCTTCTGTGCAAATACGAAATACCTTGCGGTTATATAACAGAGGCAATCCTGTTTTCTCCCTGCGACATACACAGCAACAGGCAATCCTACTTCTATCTATTGGTCACCAAAAACGGGTGCTATCCGTANNTATGCCATAGGTGTTGTACGGAATGTCCCCCGGCACCCTGTCCAAGACCGGAGGATGTGTGTGCGGATTTGCTGGAATCAATAGCCCTCATTGAAGCGGCACTCTCCCATATCCTCAATGCGGAGGGGGAAAAGTTGCAAAAAATTATCTCAACAACAGATGATCTTGATAAAATTTTATGCTTCAATAAGTCGGTTCAAGAAACGATTGGCAAAGTCACGCATTTAGAGATTATTTTGCTTGATAAGCTGGCCGCTATCAATGAGTGCTGTTGCCTTTGCGGGGACGATAATAGTAGCGAGTAATATGAGTAGTTCAAGATGGCACCAAAATGGGCTCCACCCTATTCGCACTTTTCTATTGTATAAAGGTAAGATAATAATTTTTTGCTCGCTGACATTTGCACTCCTGCCTGTAAAAGCCTGCCAGACCGGTTACCATAAGCTGAGCCACCTCCCTTTACTTGGTGAGGCAGGGGGCTTAGCTTATGGTACGCTTGTAGGTGGCAATGGTGATATCAGCAAAGTTGTAGGACATGCTATATGCCACCTCATAAAATATATTATTCTCAATGGGCCCCACCCATTTTTGTGAATGAGCGAGGCTTTTTCATTTTATGGGATTTTGGGCTTAACTAAATAACATTGGCTTCAACGCGTGCTTTTTTATATCCCCCGTTTGTATCCAATTTATATAAAAAAAGCCCCGTCCATTTCGGACGGGGCCAATCTCTGGTTTTTATTTTACAGTGCTGATGTGCTGAATGAGGTCAACGACCTTATTGGAATAACCCCACTCGTTGTCAGTAAAATATTGTAAGCAATGCCGACTTTATTATATTAAAGAATGTGGTGTTTTCAATGGTTACAGCGATTTTCATTTGGACATTTCTGCCTATTTTTTTCAACAACAACTGTCATAATTCCATCTGTTTATCGTCGCAGAACGGAAAAAGTTTATCATCGTTGAGTTCATAATATCATAGCAGAAGTCCGTTTGTCAATCGTATGTTGTATTACTTTTTTCCCGAATTTTGATTTAATTTCAAGAGGTAAAATTACTCACTCTACCTGCTCGCCGTCATTCTTGACTGGTTTTTCCTCGTGCTCTGCGTCAATTCTCTTCATCTCCGCTGATACATCAACTGTGTATGGGCTAATGTCAATAATGGTCTGCTTGCTGATAGCTCCCATGTCATACTGCGTTTTAAGCTCTTTCATGAGTCCCTGCGTGTCTACAGGTCTATTGACACTAAATGTAACGTCCAAAGAGTCATAGCCCTCATCGCTCATTACAGTGCCTTGTATGGCAAGTAACTTGCGGAAGTATTCAAACCGCTTATAGAAGCCCTCTTTAAGCACCTGCACGGTCTGCTTTGCTTTGTTATCCGTCTGGCTGAACAGGAGCTTCAAGCTAATCTCTGACACGTTAGATATGTTGCCCTGCCCTATAACGCTTGCAGGAACGCCCGCAACGGCGTACAACTGTTGTACAAGGCTATCCAGTAGGAGCTTAATATTGTTGTAGTCCATCTGAGCGTTGACCCACTTAAAGCTCCCGCCATCCTCAAGATTAATCGTAGCGCCTACAATGTCCTTTGGAATACTCTCATCTATCCGCTGCCCTTCTGATACGCCAATAGGGTTAAGGCTAAGAGTAGTAATAGCATCATCCAGTTTCGATAACAGAGACTCAATTTGGTTCATGATCGGCATGAGGTCGTTCATTATGCTATCACCGAAGAAGTTGTATTCGGTCTTGTCCATCATGCAGTAATGGATAGGCAGGCCACTGAGGTTATTATCTTCGCTGATTTTAACACTGTCCTGATACACCTGTACCAGAGTAGGAGTATACACAATATAATTCTTGTGTCCTGACTCCATATCTTCCCAATACTCGACAAATGCCACATAGTTGTAATTATCATCATACACGGGGTATGCGTCCTCATTGGCGATTATCTTTGACTTGATAACGCCGTCCTGTAAATAAACATACTCAAAGGCGTTGCCATAAGTGTACAGGTCACTTACAATCTGATAGTCCGTCTTTGTATAAATGCCCTTCTTATATACGCTGTTGAAAATCTTTACCGCGTCCGGATCTCCGCTGATTGATACGGGATTTCCAATAACATAGCTTGTATGGAAGTTAAGAATTGACTTGAGTGTATTAAGTACGATCTTAGCGGTCGTATATGTCTCGTCCTTGAATTTGAAATCCTTGCGCTGTAAAACTTTATGTAATCTCAAAAGATACTCTTTTATATCGATGACGTTTGCGATTCTTTTTAAATGCTCTGTTTTTTCAACTTCATCCACGAACCAGAGCGGTTCAGTTAAATAATCACTCTCCATGTCTTACCTCCTTAAATATATCGAACACCCGATTTAATTCCTACTAATGCCATTCCCATACTCATAACCAAATCGTCGTGGTTTCCCGCCGTTGCTTCCATCTTGCCATCCTTAAAGGAGAACAGTTTCATTTCCGATAACAGGTCTTTGGAATTTATACAGATCTGATTGGTTTCAAATAGCTCAACGAATGTATTAATCATAAGCGGTTTCGTTTTGCCGTTGGTCACAAAGCCAACCTTTTTCTTTGCCATTCCTCTGGCATCGTACTCTTTGTACTTGTACATATTTGTGTACTGGTAATCGTTCCTGAGCTTGTCCACTATGGTATGTCCCGCACTCGCTTTTTCCACTACAAGCAGAGCCTTGTTATAATAGATACCCATGTCGTTAACTAACTCCGCATACTGGAACGGTTTGATTTTGTTGCTCTTAAATTCGGCAACCTGTTTCCCCTCTTCCGTCAAAACTTGAAATGCGGAATAGTCCTGTCCTAATCCCTCGCCAGTATCTACGCCTATGTAGTATCTTCCCTTTTCTTTGGGAATGTCCCACATAGAAAGCCCTCTATTGAACCACGGAACGAGACTCGCCGGAAGATTGTCTGGCTTATTGATTGTCTTTGTCTCATGGATATTCGTTAATCTCTCATGAATTTTCTCTGGATTAAATATGTTATTTCCAGTAGAAACGAACGCTTCAACGGGATTGCTCGGAAACTCCTGTGTGAAACTTGTCTCGCTGCTATTGGCTATTTTTAATCGTCTCCACACCAACGGTCTTAGTTTCTATTGGCTGATATTATCCCATATATAGCAATTCTGATTTTTGACGCTAAAAAACCCGCAAAGCATTGGTATCACTGGCTTTGCGGGTTTGTCATCTTTCTAAATTGTGCTGGCGACATCCTTTTACCAATATAAGATAAAAGACAGAGAAACAAATAAGGCCAGTAATACCAATGCTTTGCGGGTTTGTCATCTTTCTAAAAACAACTGTGGACAATTAATGTATTAGACGTTTTTTTCGTTTGTATTCTGCCCAGTATTTTCTTCTGTGTATTTTATAACAATCATCACATCTTGTCTTTGTCATATTACGTGCATCAACCTTAAACTCTTTGCCGCAATCTTTACAAACTATAGTTTTTGTTTCTATTGGCTGATATTCCTCTATCCAATATAACATAAAAGACAGCGAAACCCACAAAGCCAGTAATACCAACGTCTTCGGGGTTTGTCATCTTTAAATTGTGCTTATGACGATTTTTGCTTTTCCTCTCTCAATGTAAGATAAAAGACAAGGAATTCAAATTATGTAGTAGTTTCAATGAATAGCGGGTTTGTCATCTTTAAATAAAACTGTCGACAATTATATACCCATATATAGAGATTCTGATTTTAGAATGAAAATTATCAATAAACATAGTGTTCTCAGTAGGTACGGGGTTTGTCATCTTTCTAAATTGTGCTGTCCGAAATTTTATTTCTCCCTTAGAGGGGTCAACTTTTTCGGGGTGTAATCGCTGAAAGCATTGCAAATGCTACATTCTTAGTTTTTACCACAAATAGCCAAAGTCCCGAACCCATTGGTATGACTATGTTTCAAGGTTTTGAGATTTCTAAATTGAGAGCGTGACATTTTTTGCTCTTATACCTTGTACAACGCTCTTGCTATGCGCCACAATCGCCTGTGTTCAATTCTGTGCCATTAGTAGTATGTTTATCCACTAATCCGTAGACGCGCTCACAGGGGCTTGTAGAGCCATATATAAGCAATCATGGATATATCTTTCTTATACCAATATAACATAAAAGACAG
>DEMY01000036.1:406-5580 GCA_002359425.1 Clostridiales bacterium UBA2658 | reverse complement strand
TGTCATCTTTAAATTGTGCTGATTACATCCTTTTTTATGTGATTTCCACACTCACACTCGCGGTGCAAAGGTTATTGGAGTCGCTTAATTTTACGGTAAAGGTATATCCGCAAATATCGTCATTGTTTTTAACGGCAACACTTACTGTATTGGCATTTGGATAGGTCATCGTGACATTACCAGTAACAGCGGCAGGTAGATCAAGAGTCCATACAGGTGTCAGGTTCGCCGCTGCGCCAGTAGAATCTTTAAATGCGGCAGTAAATAGACGGCTTTTGCCAGTTGCTATACTCGTACTACCAGACGGCGTTATTGTCGCGGTATAGGTGATAACGACATTGCTCTTAATAGTCATGGCCTTAGTTGCCGTTACGTCATGCTCTGCCCAGTGAGCCGNNATACACCAGTAACTAAGCCAGTAGAAGAAACAGTAGCTACATTCGCGTCCGAAGAAGTCCATTCAATAGTCGGATTGAGAATTGTCGTTGTAGTTCCGCTATCGGTAATGGTGGCAGTAGCCGTCATTTGTGTTGATTCCGTCATGGTGCAAGTATCGCTGCCAGTAACAGAAAGAGCATAGGTCGGATTTGCTGTGCTATTTGCCGTGCGAGACGTAAATATATAGCAAAGGCCGGACTTGTAGTAGATATTCGTTATCTTCCATGTTCCACCAAGAGCAGTAAAGGTCGCGTCTATGTCAAGTCTCCTGCTATTAGCATCGTCCTGTGCAATTAGATTAATGTTGCCGCCAATGCTCGTAATAGTCGAATTGCCAGTAACACCAAGAGAAGTCGCGTCTTCCGCATACGCTCTAATATTAATCTCGTAGCCAGAAGAAATAGTATGTATCTCTGTATTGACTTCTAACAGATCGGACTTCTGATAGACTTCGTTTTCTATTGTCTCTTGATTGAGCGAGAGAAAGTAGTTGTCTTTGAATNNTGTTCTCCGTAGCGGGATAGAAGATAGTCAGTCGGTTATCTGAATTGTTCTTGTCACTGTTCTTACGGAACACGCATTGATATGCATTGCCAGTAGAGGAAGTAATAGTATTACCCTCTCTGGTTAATGCTTCATTAAATTGGGAGGTTAATATATCGTACATAATACCCCTCCCCTCAATTGCTGAACATGAAATTAATCACACTGTTATTTGTTACGGGGCTATCTGGAATAGCCAGAATCCTAACTTGAATATCGTCCATTCTCTTGCTCAGGAATTTATAGGCTTCGCCAATAGTAGCAAATTCTACTTCAACTGAGCGGAACAAATCAATATTATTGCTCAGGGATTGCAGAACATCATAAACGGTTTGGAGCAGTTGCTTTTGCATAGTCGATTTCTGATAGGTGGCAGTTGCGGTCAAACCATTTTCCTCTAAGTANNACTTTGTTGTTGAGTTCTATTTTGAGACGATTTAACGTCGTGACAGTTGATGCCATTGTATCACTCCTTCATATTTTAATAGTGTATTTGGGGCTTATTTTCATACAGTTTGCGTAGGATACGACATTGTGCAACATCGTTTTATTTTGGCAGAAAAAAAGTGAATAAACTATGTAGCAAATACAAGATATGGGGGTTCAGAGTATGCAGAAGTACATACTTTGTACCCTTTATTATTGCAATGAAATAAATGTTTTATGTTACTATTGGTCAATCCTTTTACGCAAAAGTCATCAAACCCTTTACGCAAAAGTCATCATCTATTCGGCTCTAGGTGGTATACTCCCATTTTACCACCTTCAAAAGATGAATAATTACGCTTTTCCGGCAGTTATATTCATTGCTATATGATGCTTTATTCAATTGAAATGGTCATAATCGCTGGAACCATTGATAACAATAGCTTTTTTGAGTGTTACTATTTTGTAACCTATTAAACAAAAGGTTGATTTTGTATAATTTACTCTACTAAATTGTGCTTCTTCTGCAATACGTTCCTTGATATGGCTTTGTTCCGATACACAAGAGCCGGACAACCTTTCACGCAAGAGTCCTATATATAGTGTTGTCTCTTTACTGGCAATTCTATATATGTGTACTTTTTAAGGCTAAAAGTGTGCATTATTGCTCAATATAGCTATAAAAGATAACTATTTAGATACGTTAATTCATCTTCACCCTATCTTAATCAGTTTACAATAGTTACAAACAGTTACAAGTGTTACAATTGTGTTACGTTTACTATAAGATAATTACTCTTGATGTTCCTTTACAGGTATGGTAAAATGAACTAAGTATTAATTTGCCTTTCCATCAATAATTATCCTCTTCAATGTCGTTGACACTTTGTTCACGGACAAGTAGTTTGAGTATTAAAAATTGGAGGTAAATATTATGCTTGGAGAATTGGCTTTTTTAGGAGTAGCTTTAGCGAAGAGTGCGAATGATGACGTTAAATATAAGAAAAAGTGCTCGAATATGCAAGCGAGAGGTGCTTTCCGTCCAATCAACCCTAAACGTAATGGCGAGATTTTTTCAAAGTATTATGATGATTGGTATCACGGTGAAGGAAAGTATATTCCAGAAGAGTATCACGGATATTTTAAAATAAACGGTAAAGCCGCAATAGAATATATTAAAGCTATGACTTCAATACAGGAAATTAAGGAAGGGCTACACCCGTATTTCTGTCCGGGTATATTCTATGTTGACACATATCATCCTCTTGCAAACTTTTACGAGCAATATGATAAGAAGATTCAAGCGTTCAATGAAACTGGCGAAGTAATCATGTAAACTACAGAGGTGAAATTATGCTTGCTGAAATAATGTTTTTGCTTTTCGTGTTGATTGTGAATATGTGTAAAAACTCAACAAAGAGAGAAAATTGTGCAAAGCTCAAAGATCAAGGAGCATTTTTGCCGGTGGATTTCGTTGAGAGAGATAAACTGTTTACAGAGTACAATCTAAACATTGCTTGCAGTGACGGTAGGTATGCTCCTGAGAAATATAGAAAGTATTTCAAATGTGAGGATAATGCGAGAATGGCCTATGTAGAAGGATTGGTTTCACAAGAAGAGATTAGACAAGGAAGAAAGCCTTCATTCTGTATTGGAGCATATAATAAATATACCTTTGATCCGTTTGCAAAATTCAACACATTGTACGCAAAAGATTTTGAAGATTATCAGAATAGAACAGAAAAATGGAAACTCTGGCCTGAATCACTTTGAGAATATAAAAAATGCCCATTAGGACGACAAATCCTAAAGGGCATTTATTCTTTACTGGATAGTGATACTGATAAAGAAGATATATATCAGTATCAACATTCAGTTAAACAGAGATTCAGTTTGCGTCCATCATCCGAAAACAGTTCTTCAACTGAACGCTCAAGTGCCTTAGCAAGTTTAATTGCAATATCAACATTTGGACGACGCTTCCCGTTTTCAATTCGACTTAATTCTGCATTACTTATTCCAACTTTACGAGCAAGTTCGCGTTGAGAAATATCGTAGTATTCGCGCCAATATTGGATATTGTTTTCCATATCACAGTTCATCCTTTCAAATATACGTTCTCTCTTACTGGATGTTCATAGAGATAAAGAAATATATATCTCTATGACTTTTCAGTTTAAAGGTTCATCAGTGGGCTTGTCTTTGCCCCTGCCTTGATTACATCACTGTCTCTAATGCCTTCCAAATATCTCTGTGTTATTGAAATATTTTCATGTCCCATAATGCGCTGCAAGGCATATATATCAAGTCCGTTCTTCAATTGCATCTGAGCAAATGTATGACGGCAGGTATGCGGACTGCACCGTATGGAGCTATCAACACCACACTCTTTGCCTGCAATTCTCACAAGGCGTTCTATGGACTCATGCGTTAACGGATTTCCCGTCTTGCTCAAGAATACATTTTTGTATTTGATGGCTTTATTGTCAAAGTAGCCCTGTTTGATGTTGTTGTATTTGAAGAGACATTTAGATAAATACGGACTTTTGGGAACAACTCGTTCCTTGTCTCCTTTACCGTGCTTGATTAGTATATAGTCATTGTAAATACAATCATCTGTCAGGGTAATAAGCTCATTAAGCCGTATGCCAGTATCAAAGAGCATAGCCATAATGCATCGGTCTCTGACGCTCAAATAGTCGTGTCCAGAATAGTAATCAANNCATCTTACCAACTTCTTCGTCGGAGAAAGTCTTGATTATAACTTTTGGCTCTTTTACATTCTTGATTCTCTCCGTAATCAGTTCATCGGTATAGTTTTCTTCGTACACATACTTGAAAAAGCATTTGAATACTTTGAGAAGATCGTTAATGTATTGCGGCTTTCTCCCCTTCTTCTGCATCGACATTAAATACTGTTTAATCATTTGGGGCTTGACTTCCTCTAATTTGGTAACGCCGTGCTCCTTAAATAGATAGTCCAAAAGATAGCCTAATTGCAATCGGTAGTTGTGTATTGTCTTTTCTGAGAGCTTACGACACTGGCAACTAAAGATAAATTCTTCTGCTAAGTCCTTTAATAACATAGAAAAACACCCCTTACTTGTAGTACAAAAATACCCAAATAAGAGGTGCTTTCTATCTGCAAATAATTGCTTAAGTTTATCATAATAAACAATGGAATAAATTAATGGTTTATCATCACAAAAGCGGTTTATTCACAGGTAATTATAACCATTTAGGAAAACTACATTTTTTTGTCAGCCAAAAAGTTCAGAAATACCAATGGTTTGCGGTTTATTTTACAGTGCTGATGTNNCCACTCGTTGTCGTACCACGCAACGAGCTTTACGAACTTTTCGTTGAGCATGATACCTGCCTTGGCATCGAAGATTGAGGTACGGGGGTCGCCCAAAAAGTCGGAGGAAACGACCATCTCGTCCGTGTAGCCGACAATGCCCTTCATTTCGCCGTCAGCAGCCTTCTTCATGGCCTCGCAGATCGCGTCATAGTCCGTAGCTGTCTTGAGGTTCGCGGTGAGGTCAACGACGGAGACGTCCAGCGTCGGTACGCGGAAGGACATGCCAGTGAGCTTGCCCGCGAGCTCCGGGATAACCTTACCGACGGCCTTGGCTGCGCCCGTGGAGGAGGGGATAATGTTGCCGGTAGCCGCTCTGCCGCCGCGCCAGTCCTTGGCGGAGGGTCCGTCAACGGTGCGCTGGGTTGCCGTTGCAGAGTGAACGGTGGTCATAAGGCCGCTTTCAAGC
>DEMY01000036.1:0-350 GCA_002359425.1 Clostridiales bacterium UBA2658 | reverse complement strand
GAGATAACGACCTTCTTTGCACCCGCCTTTAGGTGACCCTCCGCCTTTTCCATTTTGGTGAAAAGGCCGGTGGACTCGACGACAAAATCGGTGTCGAGCTTGCCCCAGGGAAGCTGGCTCGGGTCCTTTTCGGAGAAAACGGGAATTTCCTTGCCGTTTACAACGATGGACTTATCCGTGTAGGAAACCGTGCCGTCAAAGATGCCGTGCATAGTGTCATACTTGAGCATATATGCCATATAATCCGGGGTGAGCATATCGTTGATGCCGACGAACTCGATATTCTCGTTTTTAAGCCCGGCGCGGAAAACGAGACGTCCGATCCTTCCGAAACCATTGATGCCTACTCT
>DEMY01000038.1:10921-11529 GCA_002359425.1 Clostridiales bacterium UBA2658 | reverse complement strand
ACGCTCACACCGGAGGGTCAGCAGCTCTTATCCCACGTAGAAGTCGCGCAGCAGCAGCTACAGGCGGGCGCAGCTGAACTATCCGGCAGTGCGGGCCTGCAAAACGGCAGCATCGCCATCGGCGCAAGCGAAACGGCGCTCAATATTTTTCTGCTCGAAAAGCTCCGTGCTTTTCATGCGCTCTACCCCAATATCCGCCTCCGCATCTCAAACAATTCTACGCCGCAGGCCGCTGCGGCAATCAAGCGCGGAACAATCGATTTTGCAGTTGTGACGACCCCGGCGGATGCGCAGGCGCCTCTTCATGTGACGCCGCTCATGCCCTTTGACGAGGTGCTCGTCGGCGGCCCGGCTTTTTCTTCCCTGTCAGACAAAGCGCTGCATTTAAGGGACCTTGAGAATTACCCTCTGATCTGTCTCGGGCGGAACACCATGTCCTATGCGTTTTACGAGCGACTATTTCTGCGCCACGGGCTTGTCCTCCAGCCGGACACGGAGGCGGCGACGACCAATCAGGTTCTGCCGCTGGTGAAATACGACCTTGGTCTTGCATTTCTGCCGGAACCCTTTGCGCACGAAGCGCTGGAACGCTGCGAAATCTGCCGCAT
>DEMY01000038.1:3166-10898 GCA_002359425.1 Clostridiales bacterium UBA2658 | reverse complement strand
TTGAGCGTTGCCGCCAGAGCGTTTGAAAAGCTTCTTTATGGGGAGGAATAAAAAGCGGCTGAGATACGGTTTGAAGCGTATGCCGCCGCCCCCGGCACGAATACGAAATAAAATTATTTTTGTTTTTTGTATTTCTTTCTACAGGCATTATTAGATACTCTTTTGCCAGCTTCTCTCTTGACATTTGGCGAAGAACGTTTATAATTAAAAGCAAATCTAGTGCGTTGCGCGGCGTAGCGGAACGTCAGAAACCTATGAGCGATGCAGCTCCCGAAATTTCTGTGAAATTCGGGGGCTTTTTTGTTTATCGCCTTCTGATAAATTTGACAGAACCTGCAAAGCGCCGCCCTTTCGCGGCGGAGAAACGGAAAGGATGAGAAGTATGGAGCAGTTTTACGCGCCAATAAAAGTTTTCATGGGAGCGAAGGCGCTTGCCGCCGCATTGAACGGCCATAAGAAGGTCTTTGTTGTAACAGACCCCTTTATGGCGGAAAGCGGACGGGTCTCTTACGTCACGGATCTCGTGAAGTCGCTTGATGGCGAAAGCTGTGTTTTCTCGGAGCTGCACGCGGACCCGGATACAGAGGCCGTGAGTCTTGGCGTGAGCCGTCTTTCCGCCTTCGGGCCTGATGCGTTAGTCGCCTTCGGCGGCGGCTCCGCGATCGACGCGGCAAAGGCCATGCGCTATTTCGCCGTTAAAAACTGCGGGCTGACCGAATGTACCTTCATCGCCATCCCGACAACAAGCGGCACCGGCTCCGAAGTAACGGACTACGCCGTCATCACCGATAAGGCTAAGGCCATTAAATACCCCATGACAGCACCTGAGCTTTTACCTGATATCGCCATTCTGGACGCGGCGCTCGTGACCTCTGTCCCTCTGGCTGTCACGGCAAACACCGGCATGGACGTTCTCACCCATGCAATCGAGGCCTACACAACAAAGACCCGCAACGACTTCACAGACGCTATGGCGGAAAAATCCATTGAGCTTGTCTACCACTATCTTCTTAAAGTCTACCGTGAGCCGGAAAATTTAGAGTACCGCCAGCGCATGCACAACGCTGCGACGCTCGCCGGCATGGCCTTCAGCAACTCGGGGCTTGGCCTTGTGCACGGCATGGCGCATTCGCTCGGCGCAACTTTCCACATCGCTCACGGCGGTGCCTGCGGCCTTATGCTGCCCTATGTCATGCATTTCAACGCCGGCTGCACCACATCCCTCACGCCCACAGCTCACCGCTATGCGATGATCGCGAATATGCTGGGCATAGGCTCGCAGAGCATGCGCCAGAGCGCGCTCATCGTCATCCGCACGGTTCGTCAGGCCGAGGAAAAAATGAAGATGCCCACGAGCATCCAAAAGGCCGGCATCGGAGAACCCGAGTTCCTCGCGGCGCTGGACGCGCTGACCGAAAAAGCGTTTAATGACCCCTGCACCGCTGGCAATACGCAACCGGTTACGCGCGAGGACATCAGAGATATCTACGAAAAAGCCTACTACGGTAAATATTGATCTCCCTCTTTCATCTTTTCTCCCAAACAGCGGGAGCGCTGCGGACAAGTCCAAAGCGCTCTCGCCGTTTGCATCCCAGGGGCTGTTAAATACGCCGCGCGTTTTTGGTTGTTGTTTGGCCCGCCGCATGATATACTGATACAAAGCTCCGGTGGAAACATTGTTTCCTCCGCCGCGGCATGCCGCGCCCGACTCAACAAATGCCACAGGAGAAAACGCCATGGATAAAAAACTAAAAAACAGCCTCATCGTCGTCGGCTTCGGTGTGACGCTTTTCGTCGCGCTCTATCGGCTTTCGGACATCGGAAAAGCGCTCGGCCAGCTCTACGGCATTCTGGAGCCATTGCTCGCCGGCTGTCTCATCGCGTTCGTTCTGAACGTGCCGATGGTGAAGCTCGAGGATGGCTTTCGCCAGCTTTTCCGAAAAAGCAAAAAGCCCATGAGCGAAACGGCACTGCGCATTGTGAGCCTTGTTTTGACTATCGTTCTCGTGATCGGTGTTTTCGTTCTGCTCGGCTTTGTCGTCATTCCGCCGCTTGTAACTTCAACGGCAGAGGCCATCAAAATGCTTTCCGTGAACATTCCGGTCTGGGAAACAAAGCTAGAAGCGCTGGGCCTCGAGTCCAACTGGATCAACACCATTTACACGGCGCTCAAGGATAAGCTCCAAAGCTCGTCTCTTGCCGAGGGCTTCGGCGGCTATCTCGACTCCCTTGTCGGTCAGGTCNNCTGGGAACTCTATTTACCTTGCTCATTGCGTTCATCCTTTCGATTTACCTTCTAGTCGGCAAGGATTCAATTTATCGTCACTGCCGCAACTTCGGCTACGCCTTTTTTCCGAAAAAGTTCGTTCGCGGTATCGGACAGTTCTGGCGGCTTCTCTGTAGCACCTATGCGGACTTTTTCAGCGGTCAGCTCGTGGAAGCCTGCATTCTTGGCCTTTTGATGTTTACGACATTTTCGATCTTTCAAATGCCCTACGCCGGACTCGTAGCCGTTTTGACCGCCGTCTCGTCCTTCATCCCTTATGTCGGCAGCTTTCTTTCGTGCGCGGTCGGCGCGATGCTCATTTTGATGATCGACCCGATGAAGGCGCTCGTCTCCATCATTGTCTACACGGTGACGCAGTTTTGCGAAAACCAGTTTATCTATCCGCACGTCGTTGGCAAAGCCGTTGGACTACCCGCTCTGTGGACGCTCGTCGCCGTTCTCGTCGGCGGAAAGATTGGCGGTTTACTCGGCATGATCTTCTGTATTCCGCTCACATCAGTCTTCTATTCTCTGATAAATGCATGGGTCCGCAAGCGGCTTGAACCGGAAAAAGCGGCCGTTGACGAAGAAGAATAGATTTAAAAATACGCTCCGCAAAGCTTTTTTGCGGAGCGCACTTTTTATATCTCTTCATTCTCCTTCGAGCGGCATACCCTCGGGATGGTAACAATCAAGCGCTGACAGGGATAGCCGAACGCAGTCAAAAGCTCGCTTTCTTTAAAACCAAGGCGCTTGTAAAAAGCGCTGCCCCTTTCACGTTTCTGCAATCGAGCGCATAGAAAAACGTTTGTATAAAAATCCTTCCGGTTTGAATCGCTCCAAACCGGGCGCAGTCTATTTTGCCTATTCCGCAAGCCCCGCCTGGATGAGACCGGCAAGCCCGTCCTTGTGGAGGATATCCTGATAATAATGCAGCTCGTCGCTAATGTAGACATCCAGCATGCGCATCCCCAAAAGCTCGACCGGGGCGCGATCGTCCGTCATGACCTGCGTGCCGGGCGTATAGTCCGCGATACCGGCGGCGACCGCACGCATTTGTGTCTGCAGCGCCAGGTCCGAAAGACGTGCCGCGTTCTCCCGGAGCGCCGCCAGAAGATTGCCGCCAGCGGAGGCGAACAGCTCGCGGTTGNNACTCGTTGATGCCATTTTCCCTGTCGCTTGTCATGTTGAGGTTCACGACCATGACGCCGCCGTCTGTCAGATGCTTGCGAACGAGCGTGAAAAACTCCTTCGAGGACATTTGAAACGGGATCGTGATGTCACGGAAAGCATCTACCAGAATGACGTCGTACGTTTCATCGGTCCCCTGTAAAAAGGCGCGCCCATCATAGGTAACGGTTTTGACGGAGTCCGGCAGGTCAAAGTATTCGCCCGCAAGTCTTGTGATCTTTCCGTCGATCTCAACGCCGGTAACCGCAGTCTTGGGAAAATACTGCGCACATTGCGTGGCGTAAGTGCCCGTGCCGTTTCCGAGCACGAGAACCTTCGCGTCCTCTTTTTCTGAAACGCCCGCCATTACGGGTCCGGCGAGGGCGTAGTCGTAATACATGCCCGTGAGACCGGGCGCGTCCATTTTGACGGACTGCACGCCGAAAAGGACGTTCGTGGACAAAATCGTGCGGTCCGGCTCCTTTTTCACCTGCAAATAGTTGTAGACGGACTCACCCTCATAGCTGAGATTTTTCTCCCAGAAGGCAAAATTATCCGCATGCCCGAGCATAGCACAGGCGGTGAAAAGGCACAGCGAGACGGTGGCGGCGCGCTTCCCTGCCCCGCCGCTGAAAAAGTAGACGAGGCCCAGCGCGAGCAGCACGCCGGAGAAAATGAGAAAGGTCACGGCCGTTCCAACCGCCGGGATGGTCACAAAGGTAGGCAAAAAGGTGCCGATGATGCTGCCAATGGTGTTAAACGCGCTGAGTGTTCCAACTGTTTTTCCACTGTCGTCGAGCGAGTCGATCGTGTATTTCACGAGCGAGGGCGTAACGGTGCCCAGCAGAAACAGCGGGTAGACAAAGATAACCATGCAGGACAAAAATGCCGCGAGCACGAGAAAATTTGTGCTGACCGTCAAAACCAGAAGCCCTGAAACGGCGAGGATGATATACTTTCCCACAACCGGAATGGCGGCGATCCAGACGGCGGCAAGGAGGATGCGGCGGTAGAGCTTGTCCGGGTCCGGGTCCTTGACTGCGCTTTTACCGCCCCAGAGATTTCCGAGTGCCATTGCGATCATAATCGTGCCGATGATGATCGTCCAGACGATCTGCGACGAGCTGAAATAGGGTGCCAGCAGCCGGCTCGCACCTAGCTCGACCGCCATGACAGCCATACCAGAGAAAAACTCCGTCAGATAAAGGTAAGCTTTACTTTTTAAAATAGGCCTTGTTTTCATATCTCAGTCCTTTCCGCACCGCGCATTGCGTTTGCCGCTATCATATCAGTCGTAGTGCGTTCCACTTCAAGCATTTTTTGTTGAACAGGTAAAAGTGGGGAAAAACAGACTTCCTATCCTGCCTCTGCTTTACTTTATACCAGATCGTTCCTTTTTGCAAGAATTATCTATGGTTTGTTTTTCCAAATAAATGGGCACAAAATAAAATTGAAAAAGTGCGCAAAATAGAATTGTTCTTTCTTTATCTATGTGATAAACTTTATTGAAATATTTTTTCGCATTTAATCCGTAAATGGAAATATGTTTTTAAGTTATCTTAACAATTGGAATGTTTAATAATTTAGAACCTGACGCTTGGGGTTCAAAATTATGATAAATCGAAGCAAACATGGGGGAAATAAAATGAAGTCTACAGGTCTTGTAAGAAAAGTTGATTCGCTCGGTCGAATCGTTCTGCCGATTGAGCTGCGCCGGGGGCTTGAGCTTGAAGAAAAGGATTCTCTTGAAATTTGCGTTGACGGTGACGACATCGTTCTGCGCCGGTATCAGCCCGCCTGCGTTTTTTGCAGCAGCACCAAGGATGTTTTCGTCTACGATGGCAGAAACATCTGCCGGAGCTGCGTCGAAGCGCTTGACAAAGCAAGCAAAGAGGAATAAACCATCGGTGCGACGCCGTCAGACAGGAGGTTTTCATGCAGGGTAACGCTGTGAGTGAAAACGAAGTCATCAAAAAGGCTATCGCGGGATTGAACGAAACGCAGAGCCGGGAGGGCGTCATTGCGGTACTGGAAGCCATCCGTGCAGAGATGAATAGAGACGGAAGCTTTCTCGTCCCGGTTGAGGTGCCGCAGTCCGCGCTCGCTCTCTTTGACCCCGAAACAGCAAAGCCCGGAGATATCGTACAGGCGACGGAAAACCTGCATCTTGTCATCCGAAAGCTGAAGCTCGAAAATGGCGAAGCATACCTCGTTGCCTTCACAGGCGCGGCGGAGGTCGAAAAGGGCGAGGCAACGTCCACGGTCTCAAGCTCTATTGCCGCGTATCTCGAAAGTGTCCTGCATTCGGAGGGCGTCGCGGGCATCGTCATAAATCCGTGGGATGACCCTTTTTTGCTCACAAAGGATATGATCCACATGATTCTTGCGGCCAATCTCTCGGCGGAGCCAAAAAGCCACATCTATTTTGAGCGCGGCGACATCACCAAGCTCGACTGCGAGTGTATTGTGAACGCCGCGAACAACNNTACAACAGTCTCCTCGGCGGAGGCGGCGTTGACGGCGCAATCCACCGCGCAGCCGGTCCGGAGCTTCTGGAGGAATGCCGGAAGCTGCACGGCTGCGCCACCGGTGAAGTAAAACTCACAAACGGCCACAAACTCAAAGCGGACTACGTTATCCACACAGTTGGTCCCATCTATTCCGGTGCGGAAGCGGACCGGCAGCTTTTGGCTAACTGCTACAGCAATTCGCTGACGCTTGCGCGGCAGCACAATATTCACAGCATTGCCTTTCCCGCCATCTCCACGGGGGCCTACGGATATCCGTTGCAGGAGGCCGTTACCGTCGCCATGTCAGCCGTTACAGAATGGTTGGACGAAAACGCGGACTACGGCATAGCTGTTATCTTTTGCTGCTTCGACGAACGCACTTACGCCGCATACCAAACCTTCATCGACTGCTGCGGCGAGGGCTTATGACCAGAAAAAACGAAAAAGCGAGAGCGCCGCAGGCCAAACCTGTAGCGCTCTCGCTTTCTTTACTTGCGCTGTCAATGTAAGCAAAACAGAAAAGTAAGGCTGCGGAACGACAGTTCCTCAGCCTGCCCGAAAGTTTATCCCTGCCGCCTCACTTGTCAGGCAGCTTTTTCGGTTTTCTGATAGCGCTGGAGAATGGCCGACATCTGGGCGCGGGTGGCATCCGCAGTCGGGGTCAGCGCGCCGTCATTGCCCTTGAAAAGGCCTGTGGCGACAGCCCACTGCATCGAAGATGCAGCCCAGCCGGAGACCTGTGTGGCATCCGTGAATTTCGTGATGTCGGACGCAGCGGAAACGCTTTCGCCCCTGAGCTTTGCGTAACGGCAGAGCATTGCCGCAGTCTGTTCGCGGGTAAGCGATTGCTCCGGTGCGAAGCTTGTTTCACTAACACCGGTCACGATGCCGTTTTTCGCAGCCCAGTTCACAGCGTCTGCATACCACGCGCCATCCGAAACGTCCGCGAATGCAGCCTTACCGAACACGGCGGGACTGCCCGCCATGCGATAGAGAACCTCCGCGAGCATTGCGCGGGTCATTGTGCTTTCAGGGGCAAAGGTCGTGGCACTGGTGCCGGTGAGAAGGCCGTTTACATAGGTGTAGGCCGCGTTTCCGTAGTACCACGCGTCCTCGGAAACGTCTGCAAACGGGAAGGAAACGACAGCGTAAGACGATAGATGCGGAGTTGAGAAGGAAACGGATTTTGTAGCTGCGTCGAAGCTGCCGTGCATTGGGGTTATGGTGCCGTCGTCCGCGAGATACCAGACGGCGAGCGAGCTTGTATCTTCACCGGACTTCGGCGCATAGGGAACCGCAATGGAGACAGTTCCGCCGTCGAAGCTGGTGGTTTTACCTCCATCCACAAGTACGTTGATATCGACGACAATTGCGGAAGCGGCCTTGCTGCCAAGCGCCTGCTTCTGTACCGCACTGAGCTTGCCGGACTCGACGGTCTCAAGCGAAACCGTGACGTCCTTTCCGGCAGCCGCCGTTTTCGCGAGAGCCTTTCCGTCCAGCTTCACGGTGCCGCCGGGCAGTGCGATCTCCAGACTCTTTGAACTGTCCACGCTCACGGCGCTCGCAAGCTTTGCGGGCACGACAGCCTTGGAAACAGTTTTGTCAAGCGAGGTCATATCGAGCTTGACGGTTTTGTTGGAGTCAGCCGCCGTCAGTTTTATGACCTGCTCGTCGGTTACGGTAATGGTCGCCGTCTTGCCGGAAACGGTCGCTGTGACGGCGACGCCGCCCTTGCCGTCAGAGACCGAAACAGTCTGCTCCTGCTTCGGCTGCTCGCCCATGTGGC
>DEMY01000038.1:2932-3120 GCA_002359425.1 Clostridiales bacterium UBA2658 | reverse complement strand
CACCTTGTACATCCAGCCGGAGTCACTGCCCTCGTCAAACTCGCCAAGCTTCTTGCCGGACGGATTTGTGACCGCATAGACATAGCTGCCGCGCGCGTCGAAGCCGTAGCCGTTCTGCTTGAGTACCTGATTGAAAACATCAAACACGGTGGAGCCTTCGGCCAGTCCGGAGACTGTTGTCGCGGGGA
>DEMY01000038.1:356-2839 GCA_002359425.1 Clostridiales bacterium UBA2658 | reverse complement strand
ACAGTGAGCTTTTCTGCAACCGGACCGGCGCTCGTTGGGCTTGTGCCGGTCACAATGAGGTCCGCACTGACGGGCTGATAATAAAGCTTCTGGAAATCGGCGTTATTGGGATAGCGGACGGCGTATTTGCCGTATACCTCGCTCGAAAGACAGCTTACAACTGTGACGGCCTTGCTCTCCTTCTGGCAGGTCACGAGAAGGTTTTCGTTTGAGATGACCGCCGGGTTACTGGAGCGGAAGCAGCGCCACTGCTCAAGCTCTTCCCAGCCGTTCATCGCTTCCGGCACAATGCCGTGGTTTTCAAGATTTTTGCTGTCGTAGACCCATTTCAGATTGCTATTGTCAACNNGAAATGCATGAAGATTGGTGGTGATGCTTTTTGCGTCGGTGTTCGCGTTTTTGATACCGTCAAAATAGTGCGCCTTGACCTGCTCCATGAGCTTAATTTCGGCATCGATTTCCGCCTGCGTCAGCGGCAGGACGCGAACCTTTAAGTCCTTGGAGGCCGAAACGCCGTTCGATTTGTCGGTAATCGTGAGCGTCAGCGTAACGTCCTTCGCAGCGTTGCCGGGCAGCGGGCGGTAAACGCTCACGCGCGCGGCATTATTGACGTCTGGCGGAACAATGGTGTCTTTGTCGGAACTTTTGATGGTGATAGGGTAGTATTTACCATGAGCGCCAAAGTCGCGCGTCGTCGGAAACTGAATGTCGTTTACGACTGCTGTGGCGACAAGTTGATCACCCGTCACCGCATCGGTAAGTCCGGTCTTGGCAAGGCCTGCATCCAGCTTGGACAGCAGTCCGGCGCGGATCTCCGCCGCTTTTGCCTCGTTCATGGCCGGGACCGTTATGTTGTAGGTCTGATTAAGCGTGATCGGCTGTTCGTTGCCGCCGATGGAATCGTTGGTAAACTGGAAGGTGAAGGTGGCGGTCAGCGTGACCTTCTGTTCGGTAGAGCCGAGCGTCACCACGCCGACATAGGGATTAAACAAAGTGTCGGCGGTCTGCTGGTTCTCGTTGCTGATGGAGAGTACCTTCTCATCGCTGGAAGCCCATGAGATCTGCGCCCATTTCTTGCCGTCCACAACTCTGGGCAGCGTCAGGTTGAAAGAGGCGCTGTCGAGGCCCGCGTTGTCGCCCTTGATCGAGTCTGCGCTGACCTTACCCAGAATCTCGCTGTTCATGGTGCTCTTGACTTTATCGCGGTCCCAGTAAACAATGACGGTGACTTCCTTTTCCATAGAAGCGCCGTTATTGGACAGCGTGAAGGTCACCTTGTAGCTGCCGAACTTCACAGCCGGCGTGGTATTGGGGTCAGCGTAGAAATAGGTGATTGCGCCGGAGTTGTCAATGCCCGCGCCGCCATAGACCGTTTCGACAGATTTGATGGAAACATTGACATTGTTATCGTTCAGCTTGGTTTTCACCATGTCGGCGATATTGACGTCCTTGCCAAAGACGGGATACAGCACCCCGTTGCCGAGCGCGGCGGAAACGGCGCTCTCAAACTGATGCTGCTTGCTATTTTCTTCTTCGACTGCCGACCNNGTGCGATTGCAGGAAGCCGTGCCATTGGCGTACTTTGCCGTCAGCTTTACGGCGGTTTTGCCGGTCGTGGGGCGGATCACGGAGCCATCTGCCGCGATTACAGCGGGGACATTGCTCTCCCACGTGATATTAGCGTTTACGCCACCCTTTTCGTAAGTAGCGGGCAGCGTCAGGTTTCCGTCCGTTTTGATATCCACCGGGAGCGAAAAAGCTTCGTCATATGCTACCGGATACAGCGTACCAAAATCGGCTGAACGAACAGATGCCTGCTGATCCGTGTAGGAATGAACATCTTTCCCAGCGCACTTGACTGCCACGCCGAGCTTATCCCATTCTTTGAAGCTGCCGTCATTCGGAATTGTATAGGTACTGCCGGTAGCGCCGCCGAGCGCGTTGGTTCCACAATACCACTGGAAGCTCAGCGTAGGATAGTTTGTGTAATCATACTCTGCGCCGCCCAGTACATTGACCTTCGCCTTAACGGTTTGACCGATGGCGACAGCACCGGGCTGCGTTACATTTTCAATTTCGACGGTGGTAACATAAGGAACAATCTTGATTTCATATTCGCAGCTATAGGTTCCTGCGGTGGCCACGACCGTCGCCTTACCCGGTTTGGATGCTGTAACGACAACTGTGCTGTTATTCGCATCAGCATTTTCAGGTTTTTTCAGCGCGATGACGTCGCTGTCGTTCTTTACTGACCACGTAACGACAGGCGTATCGTCCATATCCACATAGTTCACAGTCAGCGTTGTCTGGGGAACTGTGCCATTGTTGGTCATGTTCAGCGCTGCATTGCCGCTGATGTTGGTATGAGGATTTTTCACAACAACCACGCCTGCCTGCCATGCGAGGATGGGGTAGCCGGTGTTGATGTTGTTGGCGTCTTCGGCCCAAACGTTATCTTTTTGGAGTTTATCTAACAGGCCGTC
>DEMY01000038.1:0-288 GCA_002359425.1 Clostridiales bacterium UBA2658 | reverse complement strand
TTTGTAACAGCGTTGCCGACGATGCCGCACGCGCGCGTTGTACCCTTGATAGCTCCTTTGTTGTAGCAATTAGATATCGTATGCTCGGCATTCTTGACATTGCCAACAATTCCGCCAGCAGAACCTGTGATAGCGCCCGCATTGGAACATCCCGAAATCGCAGTAGTTGGTGTCGATGTTCCCTCAATGCCTCCGACAATTCCACCGGCATAATCCGAACTGCTCGTAGTCGAAGAAACAGAACCGCTGAAGCTGCAATTGATGATTGAGCCGCCATTCTGCATTTTG
>DEMY01000037.1:6649-17227 GCA_002359425.1 Clostridiales bacterium UBA2658 | reverse complement strand
GGTACTGTTCGGCAAGCGACTCCGGCACCGCAATGGCGTAGGTGTTGTTAAGCCCGAACTTGTCCAGAAGACGAATGCCGTATTTTTCAGACGCTTCCTTATTGGCATAGTCGTAAAGACTTTCGCCCGCGGGGACGTTTGCCGGGTCATCGTGGAGATAGGTTGTGAGAAGCGTTCCATCGTAGCCCATCATGAGATCGCAGGACGGCGTGGAGGAGGTAAGCTCGTTGAAGGCGTTGACGCCCGTCATCTGGCCCATAACCGCGACCTTGAGGTCCGTGTTGTCTTCGACAAGGTATTTGACCATGTGCGTGATAAGCTGCATCTCGGAAAAGTTGCCGTCGTAGATGCGCAGTGTCGAGCCTGCGCCCTTCGCTCCGTAAGCGATGGAGCCAGTGATGAGCGCCGCGCAGATGACGGCGGCAGCCGAAATCGGAACCCAGCGGCGGTGGGGTGTTCCACTCTGCGCCTTTTTGAGATATTTTTCGAGCCGGCCCATGCCTCCGTCGAACAGCATGGCAATGACCATGAGAACGGCGGTTGGAATGAGAATTTCGCTCATGTTCTTTGTTCGGATGCCCTGATAGATTTCGGTCCCCAGCCCGCCGCCGCCGACGAATGCGGCGAAAACGGCGGTACCAATCGCATTCACGACCGCAATACGGATCCCCGTGAAAATCAGCGGCAGCGCCAGCGGCAGCTCAACCTTGAAAAGCTGCTGGGAACGGGACATGCCGCAGCCGCGCGCCGCGTCCTTGAGTCCGGGGTCAACCTCGCATAGGCCGAGACAGGTGTTGCGGACGATGGGCAAAAGCGAATAGAGCGTGATACCGGCGATGACAGTCGGCTTTCCCGNNACCATGATGACGCCCAGAAGCGCGAGCGAGGGGATGGTCTGGAAAAGGTCCGAAACGGCGAGAATGGGCTTGCGCGCCCGCGGACTCAGATAGGCCCATACGCCGAGCGGCAGCCCGGCTGCAAGGGAAAAAACCACCGACATCAAAACGATGTAAAGGTGTTCCCAAACGAGTGTCCAGTTCATGAGCGCATCTCCTTTCGGAGACCGCGCGGAACGGCCTTTTTCTGGAGCTTATCCAAGAGCACGCCGAGCAGCACCGCCGTGAGCGCCGCGGGAATTGCCCCGGCAATGATGAGCGTGTTGTTGTTTGAGCTGATGCCCTGATAGATAAAGTCGCCAAGCCCCCCAAGCCCGATAATTGAGGCCAGCACCGTCCAGCTCACGGTGTAGACCGCCGACATGCGCACGCCGCCGAGAATGGACGGCAGCGCCAGCGGCAGCTCGACCTGCCAGAGCGACTGGACGGAGGACATGCCGCAGCCGCGCGCGGCCTCTATATAGCGCGGCTCAATGTTCGTGAGGCCCGTGTAGGTGTTCTTGAGAATTGGGAAGGTCGCGTAGACCGAAAGCGCGATGAGCACCGTTGCGGGCACCATGCCGAGCTGGAGAAACAAAACGCCGATAAAGACGATACCGGGAATGGTCTGAAAGACCGATAGAAGCGGCAGTAGTACCGACGACCATTTCTTCGGCATCCGCGAGAGCGCGACGCCGAGGAAAATGCCAAGGATAAGTCCTACGCCGACCGCCGCGAGCACATATCCCAGGTGGACGAGGACCGCGTGCCAGAGCATTGCGCCATAGGCTGCAAAAAAGGCTTTCATGACTCCGCTGCCTCCCCCCACAAAGCGCTGGCCACGACGTGGGCCATGCTGTTTTTTGTGATGATGCCGGCAATCGTGTCGTCTGGGTTCAGGACGACGACGTAGTTGTCGTTGGAGTTCAAAAGATAATCCATGCTCTCGCGCGCGTCCTCGTCCACGCGGACCGTGTGCGGATCCTTCGTGATGAGCGGGACGATGCTGCTAAGGTTCCGGCCATAGAGCCGGATGCTTTTGATCGTGACAACGCCGAGATACTTGTCGTCCTCGTCCGTCACGAGCAGGGTGTCAACGCCCGAGCGGGCCATGAGCGCCGCGCACTCCAGAACGCCCCGGTCCATCGAAACGCGGTAGGCGTTCGTTTTCATAAATTCGCCCGCCAAAATGGGCGCGTCCTCCTGTGCCGTCTGCCGGCCCAGAAAGCTTCGGACAAGGTCGCTCGCCGGGTGCTCGAGCATTTCCTCCGGCGGGGCCATTTGCACAATGCGCCCGCCTTCCATGAACAAAATGTTGTCGGCAAGCCTGAGCGCCTCTCCCATGTCGTGCGTCACAAAGACGATGGTCTTGTGGAGCTTTTTCTGAAGCTTTTTCACTTCGTCCTGCAAGGCCTCGCGCGTCATAGGGTCGAGCGCACCAAAGGGCTCGTCCATAAGCACGACCGGGGGAGAGGCGGCGAGCGCGCGCAGAACGCCGATGCGCTGCTGCTGCCCGCCGGAAAGTTCGTTCGGGTATTTTTCCGCATACTGGTCATAGGGCAGATTGACCATTTCCAGTAGCTCACGCGCGATGCGCTCGCATTCTGCATGGCCGGTTTTCATGAGCCGGGGTACGACTGTGATGTTTTGCGCAACGGTCATGTTCGGGAAGAGACCGATCTGCTGAATGACGTAGCCAATGTGCCGCCGCAGTTCGACGGGATCCATTTTGGCAGCGTCGTCGCCGTTTATGAGAACGCGGCCGCTGTCCGGCTCGATGAGCCGGTTTATCATTTTCAGCGTGGTTGTCTTTCCACAGCCAGACGGGCCTATGAGCACCAGAAAGCGCCCGTCCGGCACAGTGAAGGAGAGGTCGCGCAAAATAGGCGACTTTCCATAGCTTTTTGAAACGTGTTCAAATTCGATCATATAGCCTTTTTTTCCGCGGGGCGGCGGGTCTAAGCACTCGCGCGGTTCAGGTCTCCGCCGTCCCTCTCACAAAACGTTTCGCCGCCTCCGCGGAGGCGGGCGTTCCGACCAGCACGATGACGTCGCCCGGATAGAGCTCGGCATAGGGGCCGGGGGAGAGGATGACATTCTGTCCCCGCCGGATGGCGACGATGGTCCCGCCGGTGCTTTGCCAGAACATCAGCGTTCCGATGCTCTTTCCGATGTGGGGCGAGTTTTTCGGAACGGCAACCTCATAATTCGGCAGCGGCTCGCGCGTGGCGACATAGCTCTCGCGGTTCTGCACGAGTGCCGAGGCCGTCTTTATGAGTCTGCGGTTCAGGTCGTTGTATTCCTCAACGATGCCCTCAAGCTGGTCGCGGAGGGAGCGGGTCTCGGCGCTCTCTCCGAAATTTTGAATGTACCGGCGCGCGCTGTCCGCCGATAGGACGCGCACGCCGCTCTGGGGTTTGATTTCCACGACCTTCATATCCGCCAGAAGGTGCAGGGCGCGGCGTATGGTTTCCGGCGAGACTCCGTATTCCGAGGACATGACGGAGCGCCCGTAGAGAATGCTGCCCTCCGGCAGCTCGCCCGCCGCGACGCGGGCGGCAATGTCCAGCGCAATCTGAAGGTACTGCGCTGGCGCAACGGTTTCACTCATAGCTTTCTACTTCCTATTCTGTAAAACTTGGTGCACCCCTATTCTACACTAACAACTTTAATTTGTAAAGTAAAATGGCAGTTTTTCTGTTCGGAGGGAGGTTACAGTTTTTCACAGACGGACAAAAAAGCGCCGTAGAGCCTGCCCTGTCCGCCGGAGCGGGATTTTTGCTTTGACCCCTCCAAATTATTCGTTACATTTTTGACGAGATGTGAAAATCAATGAATAAAGTGGCCTTTGAAAGAAAAATCTTGTTGCAAATGATAAGTCGCCCGTGTATAATCTTATGCGTATGAGACTTTGGCCGCGTTGGCCCATTTTTTGTATAATACTCGGAATAAGGAGACACCCGCATGAGTTATTCGATTGATAAAATCAGAAACATCTGCCTTCTGGGTCACGGAGGAAACGGCAAAACCAGCTTAGCTGAAAGTATGCTCTTTTTGACGGGCGCAACGGACCGTCTTGGCAAAGCGGCCGACGGTACGACCGTTTCGGACTTTGACGCGGAAGAAATCCGCCGCAAGATCAGTATCGGCGATTCCGCAATGTATTGCGACTATAATGGCGTTAAAATAAATATCATCGACACTCCGGGATACTTCGATTTCTCCGGCGAAGTCAAGCAGGCGCTCCGCGTTGCGGACGCAGGCGTTCTTGTATGCTCCGCGAAGGACGGCGTTTCTGTCGGCGCGGAAAAGAGCTGGAAGATGCTTTGCGACGCCGGAACGCCCCGCGCCGTTTTCATCTCCCGCATCGACGAGGAAAACGCGAGCTACGACAGGACCTACGAAGCCCTGCGCGAGGCGTTCGGCGTCTCCGTATGCCCCGTGACCGCCCCCATCATGGAGGGCGACAAGATCGTCGGCGTTCTGGATGTCGCTTTCAAAAAAGCTTACAAGTTCGACGCTAAGGGCAAGCGCACAGAGATGCCCGTTCCGGACAGCGCAAAGGCCGCGCTTGACAAATATTACAACACCCTCGGCGAGAGCATCGCCGAGACGAGCGAGGAGCTTATGGACAAGTTCTTCGGCGGCGAGGAATTCACGACCGCCGAAATGACCGGCGCTTTGGCCGCCGGCATCGCGGAAGCGTCCATCTGCCCGGTTTATTGCGGCAGCAACGCGGATCTCACAGGTATTGCCTCCTTTGTGGACGCGATCGCTGCCTATTTCCCGGCCCCGTCCGAGGGCGGCAAGCCTGTTGACGAAAAGGGCGCGAGCGCCGCAATCATCTACAAGACCATCTCCGACCAGTACGGCAAGTTCAGCCTCTTCAAAGTCGTTTCCGGCAAGGTCACGAACGATATGACCCTCCTGAACCCCCGTACCGGTACCAGCGAAAAGCTCGGTCACATCTATGTCATGCAGGGCAAGAAAAACGTTGAGGTCACAGAAGTCACCTGCGGCGACCTCGGCGCTGTCTCCAAGCTCACGGACACCCGCACAGGCGATACGCTCTGCAATCCCTCCCGCACGGAGCCGCTGCCCGGCATCACCTATGCTCCGCCCTGCTACTCCATGTGCATCTCCCCGAAGGTCAAGGGGCAGGAGGATAAGATTGCCGTCGGCCTTTCCAAGCTCGCCGAGGAGGACCGCACCTTCACCTATGTCAATAATTCCGAAACACATCAGCTCGTCATCTCCGGCGCGGGTGACATGCATCTGGATATCCTTTGCAGCAAACTTAAAAACAAGTTCGGCGTCGAGGTCGAGCTTTCTCCCGCGCGCGTTCCCTACCGCGAGAAAATCCGCAAGACCTACGAGGCGCACGGCCGCCACAAAAAGCAGACCGGCGGTCACGGCCAGTTCGCGGACGTCAAGATTCGTTTCGAGCCGCAGGAGGAACAGGAAGAGATGATCTTCGCGGACGAGGTCTTCGGCGGTAGCGTTCCGAGAAACTTCTTCCCCGCCGTTGAAAAGGGTCTGCGCGAGTCCACAACGAAGGGCGTCCTTGCCGGTTACCCGATGGTGTTCCTGAAGGCTGTTCTCTACGATGGCGATTTTCACCCGGTTGACTCCTCCGAAATGGCGTTTAAGACCGCCGCGAGCCTTGCTTATAAGGAGCTTGTAAACGCAAACCCCGTCATTCTCGAGCCGATCGGCAAGCTCATGGTCAAAATTCCGGACGCAAGCATGGGCGATATCATGTCCGATATCTCCTCCAAGCGCCGCGGTACTGTGCTCGGCATGAGCGCCGAGGGCGGCATGCAGATCGTCGAGGCCGAGGTTCCGATGGCTGAAATGTCCAGCTATGCGATCGACCTGCGCTCCATGACGCAGGGACGCGGTTCCTTCACGCTTGCATTTATCCGCTACGCCGAGACCCCTGCCGCGGTGCAGCAGAAAATCATTGAAGACGCCAAGAAGGCCCGTGAGACGGAAGGCGAATAAATTTTTCGTCCGACTTTCCGAAAACAGAGCGCTTCGGGGAAAAATCTCCGAAGCGTTCTTTGTCTATGCCTTTCGCGCCACACATTCGCCGTTTTGTTGACACGTACAGGCGGATGTGATAAAATGAAATGCCTTGGGAGCGATTTTGGCAAAATGACCGAAATTGTCCCGTTTTTCTAAGCTTTTGGGAACCGATAGCCCCCCTTCGCGCGCCGCGCGAAAAAGGAGCTTTCGTTGCCATTTGGAGGGTATTATGAAACAATCCAAACGGGATAACGTCTATTTCTTTTGGTCGGCATCGATCCTTTTATGCATACTGGTTGCCGTGTTTGTTCTCGGCTTCACTTCTTGTCAGGGAGGCGAGAAAAAAGCCGCCGTTTCGCCCAGCCCGGCGCAGACCTCTGTACCCCCCGCCGCTTCGCCCCCTGCCCCGTCGCAGGCGGCCACCGGTCCGACCCGCCTTGCACAAACGGACGACATGGGGCAGGAATATGTGGATCAGTTCGTCTTTCTGGGGGACAGCACAACGCATGGTCTCGGTTACTATAACGTCGTAGGTCCCAATCAGGTCTGGACACCGAAGAGCGGCACCCTGACCCTTGCGCTCTGGGATACCGCCACGATCGTTTACCCGGAGGACAAAACCGAAATTTCGATTGCGGAAGCGGTCGCAAAGAAAAAGCCCGCGTATATGCTCGTGACCCTCGGCGTCAACGGCGTTTCGTTTNNCGGCGCTTGTGAACACCATCAAGCAGCAGAGTCCGGACACAAAGATTATCCTGAACTCTATCTATCCCATCGCCGTTGCCGACTACAGTGGCATTACAAACGAAAAGATCGACACCGCCAACACGTGGATTGAAAAGCTGGCTGCCGACACAGGCGTCCGCTACCTCGACAGCGAGAGCGCCATCAAGGACTCCACCGGCATGATGCCCATGGATATCTCGAACGACAAAAAGCTCCACATGAATGAAAAGGGCTATCAGCTCGTCATCAAATATCTCTGTACGCACGGATATAAATAATATAACGAAAAGGAAAGATGTTATTTTGAAACGTATGAAAAAAATTCTGCCCCTCGCCTGCGCCGTTTTGGCGCTCGGACTGCTTGCCGCCTGCGGGAGCAGCGGTTCCAAGGTTAAGGACGACGTCGCTGCCGCCGACGTGTCGAAGGCCGTCGTCGCCGCACTGCCGGCGGACTCCTTTGCCGCCGCGTCGGAGACCTATATCACCGGCGTTATGAAAATGGAGGTTTCCGGCTTCAAGGGCTATGACGTAGAGGCCAACTCCAAGGGCGAGAACATCGACATGTTCGGCGTTTTCCAGGGTTCGGACGAAAAGCAGACAGCGGAGATCAAAAAAGCTTGTGATGACTATCTCCAGATGCGCAAGGATACATGGATGCCCGAGTATATGCCCGAAGAGCGTCCGAAGATGGACGCTGCCGAGGTCAAGGTCGTCGGCCATTATGTCATGTTCGCGATCCTCTCCGACAGCGACAAGACCGCCGCCTTCGGCGCGTTTGAAAAGGCGCTTCAGGCGTAAACCTGTTACAAAGTGGGGGTTTTCATGCCAAAAACGCAGCGAAAACATTTGAAGAGCGAAACCGATTGGCGCCCTTATGTACCGGTCGGCATCCTCGTTGTGCTCATCTGCGTGTTGGTCGTGCTCGTCTTTCAAAACGCCGCCGAGCGCCGCGTTGAAACCGGTGGCAAGACCGCGACAGGATTGAGCGAAAACACCGAGACTGAAAAAAACACCAAATCGAAAGCGGAGGCTTCCGCGGAAGCGGGCGACCCGACGCTGGCAGAGTTTCTGCCAGCGGCTTCATCGAACACCAAACCCGGCTTCTATGTGAAGGACACCGCAGTGATGGTGGACGGGGAGCAAACGAGCGATTATACGCCGGATNNGGGCATTGTCACCTTCCGGGGCAACAATTTTCGGGACGGCGGCTCCTACGGCACGGCGGACATCGTCAAAAAGAAGTTTTCCGACGCACACTGGACCGTGCAGGAAGGCTCGCTTCAGGCCCCGGACGGCAACGTCTGGACCGGCAGCGGCTGGGTTGGCCAGCCGCTCATGATGACCTGGCCCAAGGCGGCGCGCGCACACATGAACCTGTATGAGTGGGCGAAAAACGCCGATACGCTCACGGAGGTCGTCTATGCGACGATGGACGGGAACGTCTACTTTATCGACCTTGCCACCGGCAAAAAGACCCGCGACGACCTGAATCTCGGTTATACCTTCAAGGGCTCGGGCGCTTTGGACCCGCGCGGCTACCCAATTCTATACCTCGGCAGCGGCTACAACAGCGCCAAAGGGACCTCTCACGCATTCATCATTAACCTCTTCGACTGCAAGGTCATGTACGAATTTGGCGCAAACGATCCCTTTTCTTTGCGTAGCAGTATTTCGTTTTTTGACGGCAGCGCCCTTGTGGATGCGGAGACAGACCAACTCATTTACCCCGGCGAAAGTGGCATCCTCTACATCATGAAACTCAATACGAAATGTAACGAGACCGCGGGCACGCTCTCCGTTTCGCCGTCTAAAATTGTCAAATGGCGCTATAACGGCATTCGCACGACGAAGGACAGCTTCTGGCTCGGCATGGAGGACAGTGCCGTCATCTGGCGCGGGCACATCATTATGTCCGACAATGGCGGGAACCTCATGTGTCTCGACCTCAACACGCTCAAGCTCGATTGGGTTCAGAATATTNNGTCTATTCTGGACGATACGAATTGCTCGCCCGTGCTGGAGCTTGAAAACGGCCACCCCTATGTCTACATCAGCACCTCTTTCCACGCGGGCTGGCGTGCTCCAGCGGACAGCATAGCGAAAGTTCCCGTCTGGAAAATCGACGCTGTGAACGGCGAAATTGTATGGCAGCATGACTTTAGCTGCTACACGGAGGACGGCGTTTCCGGCGGCGTTCAGGCGACCGCTACGCTTGGCAAAATGGGGCTTAAAGACCTTGTCTTTTTCTCCGTCGCCCGCACACCGGATCCGACGACCGGTCTTTTGGTGGCTTTCAACAAGACAAGCGGCAAGCTCGTCTGGCAGCGGCAGACGCAGGTCTATTCATGGAGTAGCCCTGTTGCCGTTTACGACAAGTCCGGCAACGGCTATCTTGTATTCTGCACCTCCGGCGGCTATATGTATCTTATAGACGGCCTGACAGGCGTCGTTCTGGACTCGCTTGACGTCAAGGGCCACGTCGAGGCAACGCCCGCCATCTACAACGGCACCGTCGTCGTCGGCACCCGCAGTCAGCAGATCTGGGGCGTAAAGATCACTTAACGAACAGAGGAGACAGGCAAAACGCCTGTCTCCCTCTAAAAACGTAATTTTTTCGCATCTTTCGTAAAAACGTCTTGCATTTCAAATAGCACTGTGCTATTATAAATAAGCGCTTTGGAAAAGTAGTAATGTGAGTAGTAATGCATTGAGGACAGACAAATTATAGATGGGTACAGAAGTTTGAAAAAACCTTAAAAATGTACGCATTTGTCTCTATCCGGGTGTGGCGCAGTTGGCAGCGCGCTTGACTGGGGGTCAAGAGGCCGCTGGTTCAAATCCAGTCACTCGGACCATATTTGTCCGGCTTATTCGGGCGCTAAATTCCCGTAAAACACTGCCCCCACAGTGTTTTACGGGTGCTTTTTTGTGTTCGCGCGCATGAGAACAGCTTGTATAGCAGTTCTTATGCGCGCGTTTTGCTATCTATAGCCAACTTGCGCAATGGGCGCTTGCGGTATGCTCGTTTCCGTGGGCTGACCGTCGATATGGGTACGGCTCGCGGGAATTCATTGTGTTTTCTTTAGCTTCAGCATAGCAGACGGGGTTGGAAAAGGCTTTTCTGCCTTTTCATACTTTACCTGAGAACACAAAACAAAAAACAAGATAAATTTTAAATAATTACAATGGCACAGCTTAAATGCTGTTTTTTAGTCAAATAAAAATTATAGGAAAAAGAGACATGAATGCTGAGAAAAAATAGCAAAAAAATGAAACCTACATTAGGAAGCTTATCCAGTTGACAATAATTTGGATAAACGTTACAATAAATCCAAAGTCAATGTGTCCTACGGCGCAGTAGGGCGCGCAGGTAAAAGAGCGATGTAGCTCCCGGGATTTTAATGAAATTCAGGGGCCTTTCTGTTTATTTGATGCAATATACCGGACTGAATCTGCGTTTCATTATAGAATATTCCCAAAAAGGACAAGGATGGGGTTTGCTTTGTAAAGGGCGCTGTTTTACGAGGGATGTCCAGCGCTGACGCAGTAACAATTGAATAGGGGAAATCCACTGTACAGTGCGACCGCCAACCGTAAATNNGTCAGGCGGCGGTCAAAAGGAACGAGGCTTTATGCCCACGCGAACGGCACTGTGAGCGCGAAGGACGCACCAAAGCGGCGAAAGCCGTCTGGGCGAAAGTCAGCCATTGCGGGAAGACAATTCCCGTGAGAAGGTAGGATGCGGACGCGGAAGAGACAAGCTTCCAGAGCGCAAGTCAGGAGACTTACACTGCACAGGGTCAAAAATGCGGGCGTTATCTCCGCGAACCCAAAAACACGTTTTCGCCGTTTTTGAGAAGCCGCCGAGGCCGTGCCAGCGCAGTCTCCTACGGGAGGCTTGGCGCGTTATGCCCGCCGGTTTCTGAAAAGGAACTGGCGTTTGTCATAT
>DEMY01000037.1:0-6627 GCA_002359425.1 Clostridiales bacterium UBA2658 | reverse complement strand
CGTGGCTGAAAGCGTCGGACGTCGAACCCTACGCGGGAATGCTGGGCGAGAGCAAGGGAGGCACTGCCGGCAGTCAGATGTCCCCTACCACCGAGGCCGAGGTCAGAGTCGAGACTGGCGGCGGTATTGTGACCATTCCGAACGGGACGCTTGCGTCTATCGTGAAGCAGGCGGCAGGCGATGATGTTAAAATTTCCATTGAGCAAAAGACCGTTGCGGACATCACGGACAAAACGATCGACACAAAGGACGCAGTTATCGCAACAATTACGGTGGCCTCAAGCGACAAGACAATCACCACCTTCGGCGGGGAGAGCCAGACCGTCGGCATCTTGGTCGGCAGCGCTTATACCGCCGGACAGTGCTACAAGGTTATCATACTCTCGGCTGATGGGACAAAAGAGACGGCAACCGGCAAGTGCGTTTCGCAGAACGGCACGCTGATCGTCGAAGTCGTCACAAAGGAAAAGGCTGCTGCCAGCCTTCCGTTCACGGACGTCAAAGTCAATGCGTGGTACTATGAAGCTGTGCAGTACGCGGTTGAAAAGGGCCTGTTCTCCGGCTACAGCGAAAAAAGCTTGTCATCGGCTATATCGAAACGACCTTCGGCACTGACGACCACGTAAGCCGCGAGCAGATGGTCGCCATCCTCTACCGCTATGCGCAGAGCAAGAAATACGATGTCAGCGTAGGCGAAAACACTAAGCTTCTCGGCTATTCGGACGCGGGGAGCGTATCCGAATACGCGGTGCCCGCGATGCAATGGGCCTGCGGAGCGGGACTCATAAACGGCAGCGACGGGAAGCTTATGCCGCAAGGCGACGCCCAGCGCGCACAGGTGGCTGCGATCCTCATGCGCTTCAGTGAAAACATCGCGAAAGCCAAATACGTCCGGCACATTCCTCCTTTCAGGCTCTTATCCATGTCAATGGATCGAGTATCATCCCCTTCTTTTCTGCGCGCCGGCCCGTCGCTTCAGAATCGCGACGGACCGGCGCGTGTGCTTATGAGAAAAGCCGCCGCAAAAGCCCGTGGGACTGCTAATGGTGCGCCTTTGGCGCGTTAGGAGACGAGAAAAAGCGCCGGCGGACCTGCCGGCGCTTTCCCGTTGAAAAATGTGTGAGGAGTGTTGCTGCCAAGAAAAAATGAAACAGTGGAGACAAATGATTAGTACCAGAAATCATTCAACATGTAGAGCATACACGATTTTTGACCGTCCTGCAAGCCGGGGAGGGGGTCATTTCCAAAAATTTCTTTCAGCTGAAAACGGAGAGAAAATAAGCGGGTTTTTGTGCACATTTATCCTCGGAGGCTTAGAAAATACTGTATCTAGAAAACCGCTCCCGGAAACTGACTTTTCCGGGAGCGCAGTGCTTTTTTATTCCACTTGTCGGTCTTTCCGAACACCTGTTTCGTGCAATTGCGGAAAGCGTACGTATTTTAATACGAAGTGCCCTGGAAGGACCTCGGCCAGCGCTCCGTCGCTGTTAAGGGCGCTTGTATCGTAATCGACGCTTTTTAAATCATGGGTCGGAAACAGTGGAGAGGAGCGACTTTGTATCGTTTATCAGCCGGCCTTGCCAGAAGCAGGCCCCGTGGGGTGAGGTTTCGCAAAATGCGACCCTTTTCAGAAAGCCGGAGAAACGCCGCAGCTTCAAACATGCCAGTAAAGCGCGGCGATGGTCGTGTGCGTATGCTCGCGTACAACGCCGTTTTCAGAAATGCGTTCGAGATAGGCGCGCATCGCAAAGAGCTCGTCCGCTGAAAGCGGATGAGACGAGGACAGGCGGAGCCTATAGGTTTCAATGGCCTTTTCAAGCGGCGTCTCCATTTCCCAATTTTGCTCCTCGTAGGCGAGCTTCGGCTCGCCGCCGGAAAACCACGCAAGGTCAAATGCGTAGGCGAGCGTTGCGTCGAGCGCTTTTGTGTCCTGCTCAATGCCGAACATGGCCGTCAGGGTATCCAGCACGGAATTGCTGCGTCGGGTCGGCTTTACAAGCAGCACCCAGCCGCGGCTTGCCTCCGCAAGTTTCAAATACGACTCCGACGAGGCGACGGCGGGCGNNAAAGCGCTTCTCCCAGCCCTTTTCCGAAAGGGTAAGTGTGTGCCAGTTATCAACCGAAAACTGCACGCTGGAGCCGCGAGCTGTCCTTTCTGCTTCCGCTTTTTCGACCATTTTCGGCGAAAAATCTGTTCCGCAGACCAAAGCGCCGCACGATTCAAGTGCAAAAGAAAACCGCCCCGTTCCGCAGCCGACATCCAGCACGGTACCGCCAGTATCAAGCATTTTCTCCTGCGTGATAAGGCGCAGGGCGATGCTGTCCGCCTCGGTTGGCAGGTCCTTTGCGGCAAAACGATCCGCATAACTATCCCAGAGCGCGATGCCCGCGTCTGTGTTGTATGGCACCGGCTGCCAAAGCCGTTTTACTGTTTCAATATCCATCGTTTTCACTCCTTTTGTGGCCATTTTACCGTTGCGACCGCCGCCGCACAAGCCGGGAGGGGGGATGGAAATTTAGACGTTTAAGCACAGATGCACAAAAAACGGTGTAGAATTGCTGCACTTCGACGGTCGTTTATAACCCCCGTGGGGGCTTGTTTCTGTGCTAACCGGGACGATAGAATAGAAGCAATCACAGGAAAGGTGACGGGTAATCAAATGTACAATTCAGAAAACTGGGAAAAGGCCGCGGCGTTCCACGGACACAAGTGCGGGGGACTTGCAATCGGCTTTCGCGCGGCGGAGGCACTGAAGGAGCGCTACGGAGCGCAGTTTGCGGACGATGAGCAAATTGTCTGCGTAACGGAAAATGACGCTTGTGCGGCTGACGCGATACAGGCCATTCTGGGCTGCACGCTGGGGAAGGGAAACCTGATCTACAAGCCGCTCGGCAAGATGGCGTTCAGCTTCTATTTCCGCGAGAGCGGCGAGTCCGTTCGCATCTACTTCAAGGGCGAAAACGACGCGCTTCCGCGCGAGCAGTGGATGGACTGGATCCTGGAAGCGCCGACGGACGAGCTTTTCACCTTCGGCGAGACGCAGTATCCCGTACCGGAGCGGGCGCGTATTTTCCGCAGCGTCAAATGCGAAAGATGCGGTGAAAAGGCGCGGGAGGACAAGATACGCCTTTCAGACGGCAAAACGCTCTGCCTGAGCTGCTTTCAGGAATACGACCGATAAGACTTTGGGGGAAAAGGAAAGATGAAAAGGAACACAACAAAACTCACCGCGCTCATTTTGGCGCTGACGCTGCTCTTTGCTGGTTGCGGTGCGAAAACAGAAAGCTCGCCTTCGCCCTCTACCTCCGCGGAAGCGACGGCTACCGAAAGAACGGTCACAGACATGCTCGGACGCTCCGTCAAGATTCCGGCGGAGGTGAAATCCGTCGCCACCATAAACAGCGCCGCGCGCATCCTTACCTATGCCNNATTAAGGGCGCCCCCGGTATGCCTTATACGGTTGTGAATAAGGAGCATTTCTCGAAGCTCACGCCCGTCGGCGCGGGCGGCGCGAAGGACACCCAGTATACCGAAGCGATCGTCACGCTGGCTCCCGACCTCATCCTGTCGAACTATCTCGACAAGGCGGGTGCGGACGAGTTGCAGGCGAAAACGAATATCCCGGTCGTGGCGCTTACCTATGACGGCGTTTTCAGTGACGGCGTCTATGCAGCGCTTGCGCTTGTGGGCGACGTTATGGGTGTCAAGGAACACACGGACGAGGTTACAAAGGCGATGAAGGGCTGGCAGAAGGACCTCAGCGACCGCACAAAGAGTATTGCGGACACTGAAAAGCCCACAGTCTATGCGGGCGCGGTCAGCTTCAAGGGCGGCCACGGCATTGAGGGAACCTACGCCAAGTATCCGCCCTTTGACGCGATTGGTGCGAAAAATGTCGTCGATGAAACGGGACAAGACGGTGCGCTTTTGATTGAAAAGGAAAAGCTTGTTGCGTGGGACCCGGACATCATTTTCTTAACGCCCGCGAACATGAATCTCGTTAACGAGGACTACGCGAAAACGCCGGATTTCTATAAGAACCTCAAGGCCGTCAAAAACGGCAGGATCTATTCGCAGGTCTCTTATAACTACAACAGCACAAACATAGAAATCGCAATCGCCGACGCCTATTACGCAGGCTCCGTGATCTATCCCGACGCATTCAAGGATGTGGATTTTGAAAAGAAGGTCGACGAGATATTTAAGACAATGCTCGGAACAACCTACCTCCAGCAACTGAAAGATTCCGGCAACAGCTTTGGCCCCATTACTATCGGACAGTGATATGACAAAGGTCCAAAGCTATCAGACCTACATACGAAAAAAGAGGCTCATTTTGTTGGCGCTCGGCCTTGCCACGCTTGCGGCGGCGCTGCTGTCGATTATGGCAGGCTCGGCCGGCCTGACGGTTCGGGACGTTGCCTTGACGCTTGTTGGCAGGGGAACGGAGCAGCAGCACACCGTTATTTTCGGGATTCGTCTGCCGCGCGTCATTGCCGCCATGGTCGGCGGCATCGGCCTTGCCGCGACGGGCTGCGCAATGCAGAGTCTGCTGCGCAACCCGCTGGCCTCGGCCTCAACGCTCGGCGTTTCACAGGGCGCGGCCTTTGGTGCGGCGTTCGCCATCGTCATTCTTGGCGCTGGAGTGCAGTTTCAAACGCCGGACGGGGTCACGATTAATAACCCGTGGCTCGTGTCCATTTGCGCGTTCGGCTTTTCAATGCTTTCGACCCTCGTTGTCCTGGGTCTCTCGAAATTCCGGCAAATCACACCGGAGGCGATGGTTTTATCCGGCGTTGCGCTTTCGGCGCTTTTTTCGGGCGGGACGACGATCATGCAGTATTTCGCAGATGACGTGAGTCTTGCCGCCATTGTCTTTTGGACGTTCGGCGATTTGGGCCGCGCAAGCTGGCAGCAGGCCGGCATCATGGCGGGCGTGTCGCTTCTGAGCTTTCTCTATTTTCTCTTCAATCGCTGGAACTTCAACGCACTGCAAAGCGGGGAGGACACGGCGAAGGGCCTCGGCGTGAATGTCGATACGATGCGGCTTGTCGGCATGGTCGTGTGCTCGTTTACGGCATCTGTCATCGTCTCGTTCGTCGGTATCATCAACTTTATTGGGCTTATTGCGCCGCACTTTGTCCGCCGCCTTGTCGGAAGCGACTACCGCTTTCTGTTGCCCGGCTCTGCGCTCGTCGGCGCGTTGCTGCTGCTTTTGTCGGATACGCTTGCGCGCGTTGTTTTGGCNNAGCCCCGGTGGTACTGCCTATCGGCGCGATTACCTCGTTTCTCGGTGCACCGCTGTTTTTATATCTGCTCTTCAAGGGGGTATCTAAAAAATGATCGAAGTAGAAAAGCTACAGTTTTCTTACACGCAGACGGACATTCTCAGCGGCGTTTCATTCAATGCGGATGCGGGCTGCTGCGTCGCGGTGCTCGGCAACAACGGCGCGGGCAAGTCTACGCTCGTGAAATGTCTCAACCGCATTTTACAGCCACGCGAGGGCTATGTCTATGTCGATGGGCGGGATGTTTCGGCCCTCAAGCGTCCGGCCATTGCGCGCGAAATGGCCTATGTCGCGCAAAAGTGCGAGGGCGGGCAGCTTACGGTCTATGACGCGGTGCTTCTGGGCCGCCGCCCGTATATCCGCTTCGAGCCGACGGCGGAGGATCACAGGGTCGTCGAGGAAGTTATTTCACGCATGGGCCTTTTGGATTTTTCCCTGCGGTACATCGACGAGCTTTCCGGCGGCGAGCTGCAGAAGGTCATGCTTGCCCGCGCGCTTGCGCAGCAGCCGAAGGTCCTGATGCTCGACGAGCCGACAAGCAGTTTGGATCTCAGAAATCAGTATGAGGTCATGCGTCTCGTGCGCGAGCTTGCCGAAGAAAAGCAGATTTGCGTGCTCATTGTCATCCACGATCTGAACCTCGCCCTGCGCTACTGCGACCGCTTCCTGTTTTTAAAGGACGGCGCAGTCTGGTCGCTTGGCGGGACGGAGACGGTTACGAGCGATACCATCCGGGAAGTCTACGGTATGGAAACAACGGTCGAAACAATACATGGGTTTCTCACAATTGTGCCTCTCTGCGAATAAAAAAACAACCCCCTCCCCGGCTTGCGCGGCGCTTATGTTCTGATAAAATAGAGATGTTGTACAGGTCAGTTGTTTTTTTCTCCTTACATGTTGTCTGCAAGGCAAAGCCCCCGGAGCCTTTCGTCTGGCTCCGGGGGCGTATTCTTTTGCTTGGAAGGCGACGATTGTTTGCGCCGCCGCTTTATCTTGTGCCTCCATGCGGAGGCGGGCAAAGCAAGAAAGGCGCCGGCGAAATCATTTATGCAAAGGTGACTACGGTGCCGGTTTTGCCCTCCAGCGCGTCGATAGCCTTGTCGAGAGAGGTAATGATGGCCTTTTTGTCGGGGTTTGCGCGGACGAATTTCATTGCGGCCTGCACCTTCGGCAGCATGGAGCCGGGGGCAAAGTGGCCCTCCTCTACATACTGCGCAGCCTGTGTCAGCGACAGATGGCTGAGATTCTCCTGATCTGACTTGCCCCAGCGGATGGCGACCTGCTCTACCTCGGTGAGGATCATGAGAACGTCCGCGTCCACCTGCTCGGCCAGAAGCT
>DEMY01000101.1:28725-28999 GCA_002359425.1 Clostridiales bacterium UBA2658 | reverse complement strand
GGCGCGGGCAAATCGACGACGCTGAACACCATTTCGGGTCTTCTGCGTAGCAAGACAGGCTCCGTTACCTTCCTCGGAACGGATATCGGTAAGGTCCAGCCGCACAAAATCGTTTCCATGGGTCTTGCGCAGGTGCCGGAGGGCCGCCGCGTTTTCCTCACGATGACGGTCGAGGAAAACCTTGAAATGGGCGCCTATACCCGCAAGGCCGCGGAGATTGCGGACTCGATTGAGGACGTTTACGAGCGTTTCCCCCGGCTTAAGGAGCGGCGGA
>DEMY01000101.1:14889-28714 GCA_002359425.1 Clostridiales bacterium UBA2658 | reverse complement strand
GCTGGCGATGGGACGCGCGCTCATGTCGAAGCCGGAGCTTTTGATGCTGGACGAGCCTTCGATGGGACTCGCGCCGATCTTGGTCGAGCAAATCTTCGATATTGTGAAGGAGCTCAACAAGGCCGGAACTACCATCCTCCTCGTTGAACAAAACGCGCAGATGGCGCTTTCGGTCGCCGACCGGGGTTATGTTCTCGAAACCGGAAAAATCGTCACCACCGCGAATGCACAGGAGCTTTTGAACAACGATGCCGTCAAAAAAGCATACTTGGGTGGCTAATATGGCAAAGGGGCGCTTTCCAGCGTCCCTTTTCTTTTTTTGTCTTGTTACAAAGACAATAATATGTTAGAATATCCTTCGTTAACAAAACTTTGCGCCCGGCCGTTCGATCCTCGGCCCGCTTTTCGTTGACGGCGCATCGCATCTGGAGAGATCATATGAGTAAAGTAAAACAAAACTTCAACAAAATCCTGTGGTTCTATCTGCTTCTGAACCCGTTTCTGGATATCGTCAGCGGCAGCTACATCTATTATCAATACGGCCACCTGCTGAATGTAAATGACGCGAGTATCGGACTCACCCCCTCCCTCGTCATCCGCATGGCAATGCTTCTGTTCTTCGGCGTATACATTCTCATCATGCGGGACAAAAAGGCGATTCTCGCCTCCATCCCGATGATTGTCGCGTTCGTTTTGTCCGTTGCCTCCGAATACGTCCGGCTCGGCAGCGTAAACAAAATGACGGACGCACAGTATTTCGCAAAATTCTTTTATAATATTCTCATCATCTTTGTCTATGCCGATTATTGCAAGACCTGCGGCTATTCGCGGAAAGAGCTGCTGAAGCGCATCCACAAGATGCTCTGCATCGTCTCGTTCGTCCTTGTTGCCGGCGTCATCATCCCGTTTATTTTAGACTTTGGCTTTTTCACCTATGCCGACCGCTTCGGCTACCGTGGCTTCCGCGGCATCTACTACTCCGGCAACGATATTACGGCCACGCTGATGCTCATTACGCCGATCACCCTGTGCAACTACCTCTCCCTGAGCCGCTATGAAAGGCTCGGCTGGAAGCGTTGGGCGTTTTACGGTCTCGCGCCCGTCCTCTCAACGCTCTGCCTGCTCCTTATCGGTACAAAAACCGCCTACATGGCTGTCGCCATCTGCGTCGTTCTCACGCTGCTCTACGGCATTTTCCGCAGAGTCAAATGCAGCCGCCCGGACAGAACGCTGCTTGGCGTCGGCATCTATGCGCTTGCCGTTCTTGCGTCCATGGCGCTGCTCTCCATCGTCGCGCAGCACAGCGTTTTTGCCAGCATCCTCAATTCCTTCGGCGGCTTTAACAACGCCGCCAAGGAGAGCACGCAGACCCTCGTTCTCAGCGGCCGGCAGGTAAAGCTCCACGATACGCTCGCGCTCTTTAAAAACGGCGGGACCGCTACCTTGATCTTTGGTCTGGGCCGCGGCGCAGTGACAAAGGTCATCGAGATGGACGTTTTCGAGGTTCTTTTCTACTACGGCGTCTTCGGCGCTGTATGTATGCTCTGGATTTACTGCAGGGCAGGTGTTGATTTCATCGCAGGCTTTTTCAAGCATATCAATTTCAACACGCTCGGCGCATTTATTTCGCTGGGTACCTGCGTGTGCTATTTCGTCATCGCGGGGCACGTTCTGTTCAGCGTAACCTCCGGCTTTTTCTTCGCGTTCCTCATCGTCTACGGCACTTATCTGCTCTCCGGTGAAAAGCTTCTGCCCTATATCTCCGCCCCCCGGCTGGCGGCCAAAAAGCGCGACTGAGCCTCGGAGCGCACCACGTTCAAGATTCAGAGAGANNATGATCGCATCCGCAAAATCGTTTGGACCGGACTGTTTACCGCCCTGACAACCGTCGCAACGATTGCTATCCGCGTACCGACGCCAACAGGCGGGTATGTGAATGCCGGAGATGCCCTTGTTATTCTGAGCGCATTTATACTCGGTCCCTGGTGGGGCGCTTTCGCAGCGGGCTTCGGCTCCGCGCTGGCAGATATTTTAGCCGGCTATGCCATATATGCGCCTGCAACGCTTATCATAAAAGCACTGATGGCGCTGGTTGCCGCTTCTGTGCTGCAAAGAGCAAAAAAGCAGAAATCCCTTAAACATTCCGTCATTGGCGGCATACTTGCTGAACTCATTATGATCACCGGATATTACCTCTTTACAGCGATATTTATGACGGGCAGCTATACCGCAGCCCTCGCGGAAATCCCGGGCAACGCTGTCCAGGCCATATTCGGCGTCGTTGTTGGCACCTCTCTTTTCTACGCACTTATGCGCATTCCCTATGTACGGGAGCATTTTTAAATTATGTAAACCATTCTGTAGGAACCGTTTTGTATTTATGAACCTTTCTACAGATATAATAATTATGTAAACTATTTCGGGCAAGCCGGAAACGGCCTTTCCACAATGCGTATTCTGTTTTCCATGGCGCGGTGCGGCAAGCATTTCCACCGTAGGGGGCGAAGCTTCGCTCCGCTCGTCGGAACCGTCTGGACAGTGCGTGCTGTGCCTCGGTCTTTTTATGGCTTGTCCCCTGTTACAAGGAGTCTCAAATGATAACAGTTGAAAACCTCTCCCTCCAGTTCGGTGGCCAGAAGCTCTTTGACAAGGTCGATTTACAGTTTACCGCCGGCAACTGCTACGGCATCATCGGCGCGAACGGTGCGGGAAAGTCCACCTTTCTGCGCATCCTTTCCGGTGAGCTGACCGGATACGACGGCAGCGTTACCGTCGATAAAAAGCGCCGCATGTCCGTTTTAAAGCAAAACCAGAGCATGTACGACGATTATAGCGTCGTGGATACGGTTGTTCTCGGCAATAAAAAGCTCTACGACATTGGCAAAGAAAAGGACGCCATCTACGAAAAGCCCGATTTTTCGGATGAGGATGGCATCAAGGCCGCCGAATTAGAGGAAGAATATGCCGAGCTAGGCGGGTATGAAGCTGAAAGCGACGCTTCCCGCATTTTGCAGGGTCTCGGCATCGACACGGATCTGCACTACAAGCAGATGTCCGAACTTGAGGGCCGGCAAAAGGTCAAGGTGCTGCTTGCGCAAGCGCTTTTCGGCCACCCGGACATCATCCTGCTCGACGAGCCAACAAACAACCTCGACCTCGCGTCCGTCGTCTGGCTCGAAGATTTTCTGCTGGACTACGACGGCACCGTGCTCGTCGTGTCCCATGACCGTTACTTTTTGAACACGGTCTGCACACACATCGTTGACATCGATTATGGTCATATCAAAATGTATGTCGGCAACTACGATTTCTGGTATGAGTCCAGCCAGCTCATGCAGAAGTTGCGCAAGGATCAGAACAAGAAAACCGAGCAGAAGGTTGCGGAACTTGAGAGTTTCATTCGCCGCTTCTCCGCAAACAAGTCGAAGTCCCGTCAGGAACCCCCCCGCCGCAAGCTGCTCGACAAAATAACGATCGACGAGATGCCGGCATCCCCCCGCCGCTACCCGTGGGTCGGCTTTAAGGCCGAGCGCGAGCCGGGCAAGGACAGGCTCTTTGTCACCGACGTCAGCAAAACGGTTGACGGCGTAAAGCTTCTCGACCATGTCAGTTTCATCATGGGCAAGGAGGACAAGATCGTGCTTATCGGCAAAAACGAGAACGCCGTCACCTGCCTATTCAAAATTCTCGCTGGCGAAATGGAGCCGGACGAGGGCGAAGTGAAATGGGGCGTTTCGACAACGCAGGCTTATTTCCCGCGTGACAACGGCGCCTATTTTGAAAACTGTGACCTCGACATCATTGACTGGATGCGCCAGTTCTCAGAGGACAAGCGCGAGAGCTATCTGCGCACCTTCCTCGGACGGATGCTGTTTTCAAACGACGAGGTATACAAAAAGGTCNAGGTTCTCTCCGGCGGCGAGCGTGTACGCTGCATGCTGAGCAAAATGATGCTCTCCGGCGCGAACGTGCTGCTCTTCGACCAGCCGACACACCACCTCGACCTCGAGAGCATCGCCGCGCTCAACAACGGCATGACCGCCTTTGAGTACAACATCATCTTCGCTTGCCACGACCACCAGCTCACCCAGACGCNNCTCGCAAACCGCATCATCGAAATCACAGACGACGGCTGCATCGACCGCCTGTGCTCTTACGACGAGTACATGCACATTATGGACAAGCAAGCGGAGTAATTCATTTATACGGGTGCAGCGCAAAGAAACGTTTTTTGCGCCGCGCCCATTTTTTTATTATCTTTTGAAGAAAAAACGCTGTGCATATCGTTTTGGTATATAAGCGGATGAAGAAGGAGGCAAAGCCAGTGGGCGAAATGACAAAAGAACAGTTTTCACTGCTGGTCGGCTCCTATGAACGGCTCGTCTATACCGTCTGCCGGCAGATGGTAAAAGAACCAAGCGCCGCCGAGGACCTGTGTCAGGAAACCTTTCTCTCCGCTTGGCAGCACAGGGACTCCTGCCCGGAGGGCTACGAAAAGCAGTGGCTCGCCCGTATCGCGACGAACAAGGCGAAAGATTTTCTGCAGAGCGCCTATGAAAGGCACACTGTTCTTGCAGAGCCGGAAGACCTTGCTCCCCTGCCCCGTGCCGGTCCCGGTCCGGAGGACGAAGCTGTCTCCGCGATTGAGTTGGACGCCATCCGCAGCATGATCTTCGCCCTACGCGAACCATACCGCGCGGCCTGCGTTCTTTTTTTCCTAGACGGCCGAACGGCGGAGGAAACGGCGAAAAAGCTTGGTCGCCCGGAAAAGACCGTCCGAACACAGATACGCCGGGCGCAACAGATGCTCCGCGAGCAGATCGACAACCGAAACAAATCAAATTACCCACAAAGCAGGAAAGGAGCGAGAAATGGAACTTTTTGAACAAAGCGGCCACTTGACGGACGAGGCTCTACACCTTCTGACAGCGGACGCGCTCGACGAGCTTTCGCGCCTGGAGGTCTCCGAGCATCTTTCCTACTGTGACCGCTGTCTCGACCGCTATCTTGCGCTGCTGTCGGACGGCGCGCTCGAAACGCCCGAACACACCTGCGCTGTTCCGCTCGCGGAACGCATTCGTCAGGGTACGATACACGTTTTCACCAACCGCTTTGCCACCGCTGCGGCAGCCATCGCCATTGTCGTCGCGCTTTGGAGCGGCGGGGGCATCGGCGCACTCATCTCGCTTCCCGCAAAGCTCACGGCCATTCCCGCCAACGTTTCGCAGAACTTAGAACAAAACCACGGCAATGCGCAGTCATTCTTTGACAGCATCGGCGGATGGATGACGGCCGAAACAGATCATCAAACCAAAGTTGGAGGTAAATAATTATGAGAGAACTGAACGGATTTTGGCTGTTCGTCTCATCCTGTCTGCCGGGCTGCGGACAGATGTATCAGGGTTATATGAAGCGCGGCGCTTCCCTGCTCGTTTTGTTCTGGGTCACCGTCGGCGTAACCACAATTCTGAACCTGGGCGCGCTGGGCGTTCTAATCGCAATTGAATGGCTATATGCCTACTTTGACTCCTACAATCNNCAATCTCCGCACACTTGAAAAAGAGGGTCGTCCGATTCTGGACGCCTACCTCTTTGGCGAGGATAAGGACGGCTTCATGGGTCTCACGCTGAAAAAGGGCCACAAGGTCCTCGGCTGGGTGCTGGTCATCGTTGGCGGCTATTCGCTTTTGACGATCACCGCGAATATGCTTGCCAACGAATATGGGCTTTGGGAACTCAGCAACGCGCTCAACTACATCGTGCCGAAGGTCGTCCTCACCGTTCTTATCATCCTGCTCGGCGTCTGGTTCATCCGCGGGCCGAAGCAGAAATCGGCGGACACGGACGCCTTTGAAAGCTATGTTCCGACGGATAAGGAGGAGCATAAAGATGAATGAACCCGTAAAGCGTACGGATAGAAAGCCTGCGCGCCGCGTCGGGACCTTCACCGTTGGCGCAACGCTGATCGCCGCCGGATGCGCGATGCTCGCAAAGCTCTCCTGCCCAAATCTCGACCTCATATGGCTTTTGCGGCTGTCGCCCTGCATTCTGATTGGTCTCGGCGTTGAAACACTCCTCGNNGACGGACGAATGCGCGCCTGCGTTATGATTGGGCTGGTATTCTGCTCACATTCCTCGTCGGTTGCCTGGGTCTTTTCATGACCGGCGCGGTGTGGTATATCATGCAGCACCCAGAATATATCGGGTATTAAAAGCCGGCATCCCTGCAAGGCGCGGCAAACTAAAACACGCTGCAATTCGACGCTATGCGTCAGAATGGCAGCGTTATTTTTTGTATTTTGTTGCGCCGGTCTTCGGTGGGGCCTTATCCTGCGCCGTCGCGCTTCCGATCGCGCTTCTGATGAGCTGTCCATAAAAAATCCTTATGCGGTCTTAACACCGACGCATTTTTGTTAACACCAATTTTATGAGCGTTGCGTTATGCTATCGGCAGTCAAAGGAGGGACCGGATATGCATGTTGTCATCTGGTGCATCGGCATTGCGGCGGTTGCGCTGCTTCTGTATTACGTCTATATACTCATGAAAGGAGATGAAAAGTGATGGAAAATAGCGTTTTGCAATACGTCCTTTACCTCGCCATTCCCGGGCTGCTCGCCGTCCCGCTCGGGGGCTACATTGAAAGGGTTATGAGCGGGGAGCGCACTTTTCTCTCCGGTATCCTGCGTCCGTGTGAGGCGGCGGTGTACAAGGCTTTACGGGTCGATGAAAAGGAAGAGATGTCTTGGAAAAATTACGCCGTCTCGGTGCTGGTCTTCTCCGGTATCGGCCTTGTGTTTTTGATTTTGCTCCAGCGCCTACAGGGGGTGCTCTGCGGAAACCCGCAGGGGCTTCCGGCGGTACCGTGGGCGCTGGCCTTCAATNNTGGCAGGCCTATTCCGGCGAATCAACACTGAGCTATCTCACGCAGGCGTTGGGGCTGACGGTGCAGAACTTCGTCTCCGCCGCTGCCGGTATCGCGGTTTTGTTCGCGCTCATCCGTGGCTTCACCAGGATCCGAAAAACGGGTCTCGGCAGCTTTTGGGTTGANNCATTCTCATTCCGCTGAATTTGGTCCTCTCCCTCTGCCTTGTGGGCGGCGGAGTTATCCAAAACTTCAAGGGGGCGGAGACCTCCGAGCTGCTTGAGCCGGTCGCAATCGCGGCAGACGGTGAAATTCTCAAAAACGCCGACATCGACGTTCAGACGAATACCGTAAAGGTGGACGGCAAGCTTGTTCCGGGCGCAGAGATCGTGACGCAGGAATTCGTCCCGATGGGTCCAGCGGCAAGCCAGATTGCCATCAAGCAGAGCGGCACGAACAGAGGCGGCTACACGGGCGTCAACTCTGCACACCCGCTCGAAAACCCAAACGCCTACACGAACCTTTTGGAGATGCTCTCGATCTTGCTCATCCCGATGGCCCTGTGCTTTACCTTTGGGCGAGCGGTCAAAAATAAAAAACAGGGCCGGGCAATCTTCTTCGCGATGTTTATCTGCCTTGCCGCCGCCCTTGCCGTTATCGCCATGAACGAACAAAAGGGTACAACACAGCTCGCGCAGAACGGTATAGTCGACATAACTAATATTGCACAGGCCGGCGGCAACATGGAGGGCAAGGAGACGCGCTTCGGCATTGCCTCGTCTTCGACCTGGGCCGCGTTTACAACGGCGGCCTCGAACGGCTCTGTCAACGCGATGCACGACAGTCTCACCCCACTCGGCGGGCTCACGACGATGCTTCTGATGCAGCTCGGCGAGGTCATTTTCGGCGGCGTTGGCTGCGGGCTTTACGGCATGCTCGCCTTTGCCATCCTGACGGTTTTCATTGCGGGGCTTATGGTCGGACGTACACCGGAATTTCTCGGCAAGAAGATCGAGCCGTATGAAATGAAGTGGTCCGTCCTTGTTTGTCTCGCAACGCCGATCGCCATTTTGGCTGGCAGCGGCATCGCCGCGCTCGTTCCGCAAACGGCGGCAAGCCTCGGCAATACCGGCGCGCATGGGTTCTCGGAGCTCTTGTACACATTTAGCTCATGCGGCGGTAACAACGGCTCTGCCTTTGCGGGCTNNTTTTTAAACGTCTCGCTCGGGCTTGTGATGCTCTTCGCGCGCTTTCTGCCCATGGTCGGCACGCTTGCCATCGCGGGCAGTCTCGCCAGGAAAAAGCAGCTCGCTGTCACCGCCGGGACGCTTTCCACCACGAACGGGATGTTCGTTTTCCTGCTCATCTTTATCGTTCTGCTCGTAGGCGCGCTGAGCTTTTTCCCAGCGCTCGCGCTCGGGCCACTGGCCGAATATTTCGGCTGATCGGGGGTGCTTTATATGGCTGTTAAAGAAAATTCCGCATTTGCGGACAAAAAAATGCTCGCGCGGGCCGTGAAAGACTCGTTTTTGAAGCTCGCGCCGAAGCAGCAGGCACAAAACCCGGTCATGCTGCTCGTGTACCTTTCCGTTATTTTGACAACAGGGCTCTGGGTCCTCTCGCTCTTTGGCGTTTCGGACACACCTTCGGGTTACACACTCGCAATTACAATCATTCTCTGGTTCACCTGCCTTTTCGCAAACTTTGCAGAAGCGGTCGCGGAGGGCCGCGGAAAAGCGCAGGCGGACGCGCTGCGGGCCGCAAAAAAGGACGTCACCGCGCACAAAATTCCTTCCGCCGACCGGAAGAATGCCGTTACCGACGTCTCGTCCGCAACGCTCAAAAAGGGCGACTTCGTTCTTATCGAGGCCGGAGAACAGATCCCTGCGGACGGGGAAATCATAGAGGGCGCCGCCTCCGTCGATGAAAGCGCCATCACGGGTGAGTCCGCGCCGGTCATCCGCGAGGCGGGCGGCGAAGGCAGCGCTGTCACTGGCGGCACGACCGTTTTATCCGACCGCATCGTCGTCGAGGTCACAAGCGAGGCTGGCGAGAGCTTTTTGGACAAAATGATCTCCATGGTCGAGGGCGCTTCTCGCAAAAAGACACCGAATGAGATTGCGCTGCAAATTTTCCTCGTAGCGCTTTCCATCATCTTCATTCTTGTCACGCTCGCACTCTACGCCTATTCTGTGTTTTCCGCGAAGCAGGCGGGCATCGAAAACCCGACCTCGGTAACAACGCTCGTCGCCCTTCTCGTCTGCCTCGCGCCGACAACCATCGGGGCGCTGCTATCCGCCATCGGCATCGCTGGCATGTCCCGGCTCAATCAGGCGAACGTCCTCGCGATGAGCGGCAGGGCTATCGAAGCCGCCGGGGACGTCGACATTCTGATGCTCGACAAGACCGGCACCATCACCCTCGGAAACCGGCAGGCCTGCGACTTGATCCCGGTCGACGGAACGAGCCCTGAGGAGCTTGCGGACGCCGCCCAGCTCTCCTCCCTCGCAGACGAGACGCCGGAGGGCAGAAGCGTCGTCGTTCTGGCAAAGGAGCGCTTCGGTCTTCGCGGCAGAACGCTTTCGGACAAAAACATGACCTTCATTCCCTTCACAGCCAAGACCCGCATGAGCGGTGTTGACTGCGGCGGGCATGAAATCAGAAAGGGCGCGGCCGATTCCGTCCGGGCCTATGTCGAGTCCACTGGGGGAACCTATTCCCCCGCGTGCGACAGCACCGTGAAAAGAATCGCAAATCAGGGCGGCACGCCGCTCGTCGTTGCAAAGGACCGCCAAATTCTCGGCGTTATCTGGCTCAAGGACATCATTAAGGACGGCGTGCATGAAAAGTTTGCGGACCTGCGAAAAATGGGCATCAAGACCATTATGATAACTGGGGACAACCCCCTGACCGCCGCCGCCATCGCCGCCGAAGCGGGCGTGGACGATTTTCTCGCCGAGGCAACGCCGGAGGGCAAGCTCGCGATGATCCGCGACTTTCAGGCAAAGGGCCACCTCGTAGCCATGACCGGCGACGGGACGAACGACGCCCCCGCGCTTGCGCAGGCAGACGTCGCAGTCGCCATGAACACAGGCACACAGGCGGCGAAAGAGGCTGGCAACATGGTCGATCTCGACTCTTCGCCCACAAAACTCATCGATATCGTGCGCATCGGAAAGCAGCTACTTATGACGCGCGGAAGTCTCACGACCTTTTCGATCGCAAACGACGTGGCAAAATATTTTGCCATCATCCCGGCACTTTTCATGGGACTGTATCCGGGTCTTTCGGCGCTCAATATTATGGGCCTGCACTCGCCGCAAAGCGCCGTTTTGTCAGCTATTATCTACAATGCGCTCATTATTGTGGCCCTCATTCCGCTGGCTTTAAAGGGCGTCAAATACCGCGAGCTTCCGGCGTCCGCGCTTCTGTCACGCAACCTGCTGATCTACGGACTCGGCGGACTCGCCTGCCCGTTTCTCTTCGTAAAACTCATTGACATGCTGCTGACCGCCTGCGGGCTGGCGTAAAAGGAGATGCGACTATGAAAACTTTGAAAACGGTTCATCCTCGCGCGGGCATGCTCTTCCTCATTTTTGCGCTGCTTTGCGGCGGCGTGTACACGCTGGCCGTGACGGGCCTTGCGCAACTTCTGTTCCCCGAAGTAGCAAACGGCAGCATGATCGAAGCAAACGGCGTCAAATACAGCACGCTCATGGGCCAGCAGTACACAGACGATGCGCATCTATGGGGCCGCATTATGAATTTGAACGTCACCACTTACAAGGATGAAAACGGCAAGACTCTGTTGTTCGCCTCCCCGTCGAATCTCAGCCCCGCGAGCGAGCAGTATGCCCAGCTCGTCGCCGAGCGTGTGGCGAAGCTCAAGGCCGCTGACCCTGAGATGGGCGACACACCGGTGCCGGAAGAGCTTGTCACCTGCTCTGGCAGCGGACTCGACCCGGACATCTCCCCCGCCGCTGCCGACTATCAGATCCCACGCATCGCAAAAGCGAGCGGAAAGAGCAAGGATTATGTGCATGCAATCATCGAAACATGCACGACGGGCCGCTTTCTCGGCGTCTTTGGGGAGCCGACGGTCAATGTTCTGAAAGTGAATCTTATGTTGGACGGAAAAATCTCATAACGGTATGCTTCTTTTTGTTCTTGTGGTATAATCCATACGAAAACGGGGTGAAAAAATGGAGCTTTCAAGGTCTGACCCAGACAGATTGCTGCGGGCCATCAAGATTGAAAAAGAGGCCGCTTCCTCCGGGCATCTAAAAATTTTTTTCGGCTACGCAGCGGGCGTCGGAAAAACCTACGCAATGCTGGAGGCCGCGCACGAGGCCAAAAGGCAGGGCATCGATGTCGTCGCAGGCTATGTCGAGCCGCACGCAAGGCCGCAGACTTTGGCGCTTTTGGAGGGGTTGGAGCTTTTGCCTGCCCGAAAGCTCGCGCAAAGCAGTATAGAGCTTTCGGAATTTGACGTGAACGCGGCGCTTGTAAGACATCCCCAGCTCATCTTGGTGGATGAACTTGCGCACACGAACGCAGAGGGCTGCCGCAACAAAAAGCGCTATCAGGACGTGCAGGAGCTTCTGCGCGCGGGCATCGACGTTTATACAACGGTGAACGTCCAGCACATTGAGAGTCTGTGCGACATGGTAGCCGCCGTCACGGGCGTTACGGTGCGCGAGCGCATTCCAGACAGTGTCTTTGACAGCGCCTCACAGGTCGAGTTGGTCGATATTGATCCGCAGGAGCTGATCGCACGCTTCCGCGAGGGCAAGGTCTATAACGAGATGCAAACTGAACGTGCGCTCACGAATTTTTTCAGCGTTGAAAACCTGACGGCGCTGCGGGAAATTGCCTTGCGCCGCTGCGCCGACCGCATAAACCGCATTTCGGAGGCGGCAAAGGACCGCGGCGATTACTATACCGACGAGCACATTTTGGTCTGCCTCTCATCCTCCCCCACGAACCCAAAGATCATCCGCACAGCGGCCCGCATGGCGCAGGCGTTCCACGGCAGCTTCACGGCACTTTTCGTGGAGACGCCGGATTTTTCCGAAATGAGCGAGGAAAACCGGGCGCGCCTGCGTGAAAACATCCACCTCGCCGAGCAGCTTGGCGCTTCGATCGAGACGAGCTACGGCGAAGACGCCGCGTTTCAGATCGCTGAATTTGCGAGGCTCTCCGGCGTTTCAAAAATCGTCATTGGCCGGTATAATGCGCGTCGCAAGCGTGCCTTTGACGCGCCGACACTGACGGAAAAGCTCATCGCCTACGCGCCCAATCTGGACATTTACATCATCCCCAACAGGCCCGTAGAACGCTATCGAGAGAAAAATCCCAAAAAATTGCACGGAAAATTTCTTCCCGCAGACCTTTTTAAAAGTCTCAGCATCCTCGCTGGGGTCACGGGAATCGGCTTTGCGTTTTACGCGCTCGGCTTCGGTGAGTCAAACATTATAACGGTCTACATTCTCGGCGTTCTTCTGACGGCCGTTCTGACTTCCATGCGGGTATACAGCATCGTCTCCTCCGCTGTGAGCGTACTTGTGTTTAACTATTTCTTCGCAGACCCGCGCTTTACACTGAATGCCTACGGCACGGGCTATCCCGCAACCTTTCTCATCATGTTCCTCGCGGCGCTCATTTCGGGCAACCTCGCCATGCGTATAAAAGAACAGGCAAAGCTTTCGGCCCAGACCGCTTTCCGCACAAAGGTCATGCTCGACACCAATCAGGCGCTTCAGCGGGCGAACGGGCAGGACGAGATTATCTCCGTGACGGCGAACCAGCTTAAAAAGCTTCTGGACCGGGACGTCGTGTTTTACCCCGTTCAAAATGGCGCGCTCGCCTCTCCCCTCTTTTTCCTGCGCGCGGAAGGCGAGGGCAGCGGCTGTCTCAGCGAAAATGAAAACGCCGTCGCCGCATGGGTCTTTCAAAACAACAAGCGCGCCGGCGCAACCACTGATACGCTTTCGAGCGCGAAGTGTCTTTACCTCGCGGTGCGCATCGGAAAAAACGTTTACGGGGTCGCGGGCGTTGTGATGGGTGCCGATCCCCTGGAGGCGAGTGAAAACAGCATCCTCCTCTCCATCCTCGGCGAATGCGCAATGGCGCTGGAGAACGAGCAGATTGCCTCCGAGCGCGAGCAGGCGGCTGTACTTGCAAAAAATGAGCAGCTCCGCGCAGACCTTCTACGCTCCATTTCGCACGACCTCCGAACGCCGCTGACCTCCATTTCAGGAAACGCGGGTGTGCTTTTAGCGAGCGAGGACGCGATACCCCCGGAAAAGCGGCGAGCGCTCTATACCGGCATCTACGACGACTCGCTGTGGCTCATCAATCTTGTTGAAAACCTCCTCGCCGTGACACGCATCGAGGACGGCAGCATGCGCTTAAAGCTCCAGCCAGAGCTTATGGAAGAGGTTATCACAGAGGCGCTGCGCCATGTTGACCNNAAATGGACGCGAAGCTCATTGTGCAGGTGGTCATAAACCTCGTCAACAACGCCATAAAATACACGCCGCCCGGCTCACACATCACGCTCTCCATCTGTGTTGAGGGCGGCTTTGTCGTAACCGAGGTCGCGGACGACGGGCCGGGCATCCCGGACAATGTCAAGACCCAGGTCTTCGACATGTTCTACACGTCCGGCACGAAAATCGTAGACAGCCGCCGCAGTCTCGGGCTTGGACTCGCACTTTGCAAATCGATCGTGAACGCGCACGGCGGGGAGATAAGCGTTTCAGACGCTTCTCCGCACGGTGCTGTCTTTCGTTTTACGCTGCCCTATGAGGAGGTGTCTTTGCATGAATAAACCGCTCATTTTAGTCGTGGAAGACGACCCGGCGGTCCGAAATCTCATCACAACAACCCTCGAAACGCAGAGTTATCGCTTTCTTACAGCGCCCGACGGAGAAACGGGCATTTTGGAGGCGGCCTCGCAC
>DEMY01000101.1:14387-14799 GCA_002359425.1 Clostridiales bacterium UBA2658 | reverse complement strand
GGACGACTATCTCACAAAGCCTTTTTCGATCGAGGAGCTGCTTGCACGTCTGCGTGTGACGCAGAGGCGGCTGGGTGCGATACCGGCTCCAGCACAGGAGAGCGTTTTTGAAAACGGCGCGCTGAAGATCGACTATGCCGCCGGATGCGCCTATATGGATGGCAAAGAGCTGCACCTCACACCAATCGAATACAAACTTTTATGTCTTCTCGCCCGAAACGTCGGCAAAGTGCTGACGCACACCTATATCACAAAGGAGATTTGGGGCAGCTCTTGGGACAGCGATACCGCCTCTCTGCGTGTTTTCATGGCGACGCTCCGAAAAAAGCTCGAAAAAGGCCCCGACGCGCCGCAGTATATACAGACACACATCGGGGTGGGATATCGGATGATAAAACTATAGAAAATAAAA
>DEMY01000101.1:14027-14362 GCA_002359425.1 Clostridiales bacterium UBA2658 | reverse complement strand
GCGGCAACCCTTTTGTCTTAGAAGAAGCGGTTTGAACCACTGACGCTCCGCCTTGATGGCAGGAGCGATTGACCCATGCCAACACAAGGGAGATGATCCGCCTCCGGTCAATCGGAAAGCAGATTTCTAAGGCCCGATGTTATGCCTGTTCCTCTTTCATCTTTGCGAAGCATTCGCTGCAATAAACCGGTCTGTCGGACTTCGGCTCGAACGGAACCTTTGCTTCCTTGCCGCAGGATGCGCAAGTAGCGGTGAAGTACTCGTGGGGGCCACGGGTCGCGTTCTTTCTGTTGTCACGGCAGGGCTTGCAGCGCTGGGGCTCGTTCTGGAAACCC
>DEMY01000101.1:8976-13871 GCA_002359425.1 Clostridiales bacterium UBA2658 | reverse complement strand
GGGATAGGCTGCGTGCAAGCTTTCGCCTGATACGCTGCACGGCGTTATCTACTGACTTCTCCGATTTTCCGCACGTTTCCGCAATCTCAGAATAGGAGGAGCCTGTGAGATATAACTCCAAAATTTGTGTTTCAAATTTGGATAAACACCGTGAATAGGTTTGAATAATTTCTTCTGCGCTCTCTCTTGCCAGCACCTGTTCCTCAGGCGAACGCCGGAAAGCTTCGCCATATGACGCCACATTGGATAGGTTTTCATCAGAAAGGACGTCGTCAAACGACACCATGTCGTTCAAGGGTTCGTGCTTTTTGCGCGAGGCGGTTTTAATTGCGGAATAGATACGGCGTTTCACGCAAATTTCCGCATAGGTTTTAAAGGAAGCGTTTAAGGATGGATCATATTCCCGGATGGCGGAAAGAAAGCCCAGCATCCCCTCTTGAATGAGGTCTTCCCCGTCGCCTCCGACAAGGAAATAAGGGCGGGAGCAGATTTTTACGAGACGCGTGTAGCGAAGCGCAAGCTGTTCCTCCGCAATTCTGTCGCCCGAACGAGCCAGAGACACAAGCTCGTTGTCACTAAAGTTTGGGTAATTATCCATATCGTTAATACATCTATCCTTAGACTTATTCAAGTGTAGTATATTTTTGACAAAAAGTCAAGAATAATCGCACGAATTATTTACATTTTTTAAAATAATTTAATTAATTTAATATCGAGAGGCCAAGCCCTCGATCAGTGCGGTCAGTCGTGTTGCGACCTCGTCTGAAAGAACGCTGTGCTTCGACTCGACCATAACGCGAATAAGTGCCTCTGTCCCCGATGGGCGCACGAGGATGCGGCCGCGGTCCGCCATCGTTGCTTTTTCCTTCTCAACGCCGTTTTTCAGCGCTTCCTCCGCAATTAACGCCTTTTTGACTTCATTTCCACCCTTGATGGCAACATTTTTGAGGACCTGCGGATACGTCGGAATTTCGGCGGCGAGCGTGGAAAGCTTTTTTCCGCTAAGCGATATTGTCCGCAGAAGGCGGACGGCTGTAAGCTGTCCGTCGCCAGTCGTAGCGTAATCGAGGAATATGGTATGACCGGACTGCTCGCCGCCAAGATTGTAGCCGCGGGCCTGCATCATTTCCAGAACGTTGCGGTCGCCGACATTCGCGCAGCATAGCTCGATGCTGTTTTTGCCGCAGAACTCGTGGAAGCCTAGGTTCGACATGACCGTTGCGACGATGGCGTTTTTGCTGAGTTTTTCCTCCGCCGCCATGGCCTTGCCGCAGATGGCCATGATCTTGTCGCCGTCCACAAGAGCGCCGGTCTCATCGACGGCAAGGCAGCGATCGGCATCCCCGTCAAACGCGAGGCCGAGGTCGTAGCCGCCGGCGACAACCATGCGCGAGAGCGCCTCAATGTGGGTCGAGCCGCAGTCGGCATTGATGTTGCAGCCGTTTGGGTGGTCCTTTATCAGTTCCAGGTCTATGGGGAAGCGGCCGAAAATGTCGTTGACCGTCCGGGTTGCGGCGCCGTTGGAGCAGTCGATCATAACTTTTAAGCGACCGATCTTCCCCTCCGAAAGCGCGACGATGTGCTCAACGTAGCGGTCAATGTACTCGTTTCCTCTGCCGACAACCCTGCCAATTTCGCCGTACTGTTTTTCGGGGAGATTGCCCTCGCTGTCGATGAGGGCTTCGATCTTCAGTTCCAGCTCGTCCGAGAGCTTGAAACCCTCGCCGCTAAAAATTTTGATGCCGTTATGCTCATAGGGATTGTGCGACGCGGAGATGACGATGCCGGCGTCCGCTTCGCAGTCTTTTGTAATGAATGCCACTGCCGGGGTTGGAATGATGCCAAGAAGCATCACGTCTGCGCCCGCCGAGCACAGGCCCGCCGTGATAGCGGCCTCCAGCATGTCGCCGGAGATGCGCGTGTCCTTGCCGATCGTGAAAAGCGGTTTGCCGTTCGGCGTGTTTTCAGCGAGCACCATAGCTGCCGCCTGACCAACCCGGAAGGCAAGGTTTGCGTCCAGTCCGTCGTTCACAACGCCGCGGATGCCGTCCGTTCCAAAATATTTGCCCAAAAAATGTTCCTCCAAACTTACATTTCGATTTGCTGCTGGCCCAGATATTCGAGGCCGAGGTGATCGTAGGTCTTTTTCGTGACGCAACGGCCGCGCGGTGTGCGTGTTAAAAAGCCCTGCTGCAATAAGTACGGCTCGTAGACGTCCTCAAGCGTCACGCCCTCCTCGTTAATGGTTGCGGCGAGCGTTTCAAGTCCCACGGGGCCGCCACCGTAGAAGTCGATTATGCTTTTGAGCATACGGCGGTCGAGTGAATCGAGGCCCGCCTTGTCTACTTCCAGCCGCGTCAGCGCTTCGTCCGCAAGGGCTTTTGTTACAACGCCGTCTGCCATCACCTGAGCGAAGTCGCGCACGCGGCGCAGAAGCCGGTTCGCGATACGTGGCGTTCCACGGCTGCGGCATGCAATCTCCCTTGCACCAGCGGGTTCGATTTCGATGTCCAGAATTTGTGCGCTGCGCTCAACGATGAGCTGTAATTCCGCTGGGGTATAAAGCTCGAGCCGGAGCGTCACACCGAATCGGTCACGCAGCGGGGCCGTTAACTGGCCGGAGCGCGTCGTCGCGCCAATAAGGGTAAAACGCGGCAGGTCGAGGCGGATGGAGTTTGCGGACGGCCCCTTACCAATGATGATATCGATCGCGTAGTCCTCCATCGCGGGATATAGAATTTCCTCGACTTGACGGATAAGTCTGTGTATCTCATCGACGAACAGAATGTCGTTTTCCTGCAAATTTGTCAGAAGCGCAGCGAGGTCACCGGGCTTTTCAATGGTCGGGCCGGAGGTGATACGCATATTGACGCCCATCTCGTTTGCGATGATGCCCGCGAGCGTCGTTTTACCGAGTCCCGGGGGGCCGTGGAGCAGGACGTGATCCAGTGGCTCGTTTCGCATCTTCGCAGCTTCGATGAAGATGCGCAGGTTTTCCTTCGCTTTCCTCTGTCCGATGTATTCGTTTAAGGTGCGGGGGCGCAGAGAGCCCTCGTTTTGATCCTCCGGCAGCATCGCGGCGGAGGTGACAAGCTCCTCGTCCGGATCACCGGAATAGCTGATGGACATGCTCTCCCCCCTTTTACTTTACCATCTTTTTGAGCGCCTGCCGGATGATCTCCTCAAGCGGTAGGGCTTCTATGTCAAGCTGTTTGAGAACCGGCGTTATTTCCGCGTTCGTGTAGCCCAAAACGACCAGGGCGGACGCGGCATCCGAAAGCTTCGAGACGCCGGTCTGGACACCGGATTTGATGGCAGGGCCACCGAAGTCCATGTTACCTGTCTCCTTGGCCATTTTATCCTTAAGCTCCAGCAAAATACGCTGGGAAATCTTTTTGCCGATGCCGGGAACGGCCGTGAGCGTCTTTTCGTCGCCGCTGATGACGGCCATCGCAAGCTGCTCCGGGGTCGCGGAGGACAAAATGGCGAGCGCCGCCTTCGGGCCGACGCCGGATACGTTCAGCAACATTTCAAAGCTCCGTTTTTCGCGCTTGTCGAAAAAACCGTAGAGATCAAAGGCGTCCTCCCGGATGGACTCGTAAACGTATAAAACGGCGCTCTCGCCGATCTTTAAATGGGAAATGGTGTTCATAGTCGCGTTCAAAGCAAAGCCGACCCCGGCGCACTCAAGGGCGACGAGGTTCGGTTCGATGTCCGTGACTTTTCCGCTTATGTGGTGGAACAAGGCGATTCGCCTCCGTTTTTATAAATGAGGGAAGTGGTGCTGCGCGCATGGCAGATGGCAAGGGCCAGCGCGTCCGCCGCGTCATCCGGCTTTGGGGCAGTCTTCATATTGAGAAGGCTCTTGACCATGTAGATGACCTGCTTTTTCTCCGCGCGCCCGTAGCCGACGACGGACTGCTTTACCTGAAGCGGCGTGTACTCAAAAATCGGGATACCGGCCTTGTAGCAGGCAAGGAGCAGAACGCCCCTGCCGTGCGCCACCGCGATGCCGGTCGTGATATTCGTGTTGAAAAAAAGCTCTTCGACCGAGACGACGTCCGGTGAAAAGGTTTTGCACAGCTCCGTCGTGTCGTCGAAGATGCGGTCAAGCCTGCTGGAAAGGCTCGTTCCCGCCGGGGTCGTAATAACGCCGCAGGACACGAGCTTGAGTTTGCTTTTGTCGCTGTCCACAACGCCGAAGCCGACCGTCGCATTGCCTGGGTCGATGCCCATGATCCGCATAGCTGCCTCCGCATTCGCAAAATAATTCATGTTAGTTTATCACATTCTGCAAAAGGTTTCAATGGCTTTTTGCGCCTGACACAAAAGGATACGGCGCCGCCCCCTGAACGAGGGAAACGGCGCCGTTGAACAAAACTCNNTTGTGCCCGGGGATGTGCCTTGTTGTAGACGTCCTTGAGCTGCTTTTTGACGAGCTGGGAGTAGACCTGCGTGGAGGAGATGTCCGCGTGGCCGAGCATTTCCTGAATGGAATGGAGGTCTGCGCCGTTTTCCAAAAGGTGCGCCGCAAAGGAGTGGCGCAGGGTGTGCGGCGTGATGTCCTTGTCGATTTTGGCCTTGGCCTGATAGGTCTTGATGATCTTCCAGAAGCCTTGACGGGACATGCGCTCGCCGCTGACATTTACAAAAAGCGACTTCTCGTCGGGCGATGCGATCATCTGCGGACGGATGAATTCTATGTATTCCGAAAGCGCCCGGATGGCGGCGGGATAGAGCGGAATAAATCGCTCCTTATCGTGACTCCGGCAGCGGATGACGCCGGCGGGGAGGTTCACATCCGTAACGTCGAGGTTTATAAGCTCACTGACCCGGATGCCGGTCGCATACAGCAGTTCAAGCATCGCGCGGTCGCGATAGCCCTTGAGGTCCGT
>DEMY01000101.1:0-8920 GCA_002359425.1 Clostridiales bacterium UBA2658 | reverse complement strand
TGCTGCGCGAGATCGTCGGGATGGACTTGCGCTGAATCTTCATCCATGCGGTGTACTCCGCAAGCTCTTCGCCGGTTGCTGTTTCAAATGTTTCGTCCGTGCGGGACGCAAGATATGCAGAAAGCTGTCGGATGTCGCGCAGGTAGGATGCGAGGGTGTTATCGGATGCCTTTTTCACATACTGAAGATAGTATGCATATTTCTCTATACAAACGGCGTCTGTCACGATAACTTCCTCCTTTCGGTGTCTTTAGTGGAGCAGGGAAACAAGCTTTGGGACAAGCCACACAGAGACGGCGTTTCCGCAAAGCAGAACGGGAAAACACAAAGCGGCCCGCAAAAGCCTTCCCGGAATCTTCGGCGAATGCTTTTCACAGACGAGGTCCAAAACACGCCGCGCGTTCACAAACGCGTCCAGCGAAAGAACGAAAAAACAGGTCAGCGAAAAAAGCGCCGGAATGCCGAGGACGGCCAGCGCCGTCAGAAAACCGTTTTTTGCGGTAGCAGAAACGACGACGGCGGCTGTGCGGCTGAAAGCATATCCCCGCAGGCAGCACAAAAACGGCAGAAACAAAACGCCGTAATATGTGGAGCCCAGAAGGAAGGCCGCAATGTGGAACTTTGAAAACGAAAGAAGCGTTGGCCAGAAGCTCTGTTTGCCGAGCGCGTCCATTCCAGGAAAATCGGAGAGGCACGCGGGAAACTGCGAACTATTTCCAAAGACGCTGCCCATAAAACAGCCAGCAAGAAAAAACAGAGCCAGAAGCAAAAGCGCCCGGCCGCCATTCTCCCTCTTTCGAAGCGGCGGGCCAGAAAGCGAACGATGATGTCTCAGCATATTGCGGCCTCCCCGCTCATAGGGCGAAGGCGGCGCGGATAATGCTACAATTTACATAACTTTTAACGTTGTCAATATAATACAAATTCATTGTGTTATCAAGCCCTTTATTGAAATTAATCGATTTTTGTGAATTATGACGATATATTATGTTAACTGTATTATGTCAACTCAAGATACCGAATCCCGAAACAGCACGCGGAACACCCCTATAATAGGCAATATATAGGCCGTTTCTCGTTTTTGTAATCAATATATGGGTTATCAAAATTCACTTATGTAAACTTTTGGAGGTTGATTACTATTTGTAATCAACACTTGCGAAGACGTGATTTTTGCGTCTTTTTGTGCAGCCTGAGCACGCCGCCGAAACAGCCGCCCGCAACCGCGGCGATCATTTCTTTCAAGATGATCTGCGGCCCGCCGCCGTGGCCGTGAAATACAAGCGNNTAAAATCAGGATGTAGGCAAGCGCCGTCACAGCCCCGGCAGTAACGACCCCGCCCCCCTGTTTTCCGGCGCAGACAAAAGCGCCGAGCGCCGTTCCCAGCAGCACCGAGAGGATCACAAATTCGTCCAGCATCCCCGCCGGCAACTTTCCGCCCGCGAGCAGCGCCGAGAATAAAAGCAGCAAAAGAAGCGTTGCCACCATGCCGAACGTCGCGCCCAGAGCGGCGTTTTTACCGAGTCGCTTCTCCCCTGCCCACCCCTCGCTTCGATCCCGTTTTTTCATCGTCCGTCCCCCTTGCAAAAAATATCCGGCTGAACAAGCCTGCTAAAGCTTATTCAGCCGGACGGGAAACATTCCGGTTTGGGTCAGAGAAAACCGCCGCGCCCATGACAGGCCGCGACGGTTTTTGTATCAAAAATATTCGGTTACTGCTTTTTTTCTTCCTTGCCCTTGCTCGAAATCGCCCACTTGGCGACCTTGATGCGGACGCGGTCCTCACCGGTCTCAAACGTGATGCCGTCGCCGGAGATACTCACGATCTTGCCCTGAATGCCGCCGATGGTCGTAACATCGTCCCCGACAGCAAGGCCGCTGCGCATCTCATCGACCTTTTTCTTGCGCTTGTTTTCAGGCCGGATCATCAGGAAGTAGAAGATAGCCAAAAGGATGACCATCGAGACGACGAACTGGATGGTCCCGGCGCTGCCGCTTGCTCCGGTGGTAGTTGCCGCAGGCGCGCTGCCCTCCGCAAAGGCTCCGCCCGCAAAAGTCATGCACGCGACCGCCGCCATGGAAAGGCTGCGCGCGAGCTTTTTAACTGAAGTGAATTTCATCAAAGTAACCTCCTCGAAAGATGTTTTAATTATATATGGCGCTGGCAGGGTTTGCAAGTCTTTTATATGCGCTTGTCCAGCTTCCCCGAATATTCTTTCCGGAAAACCTCAAAAGTCCCCGCGTCCAGCTCGTCGCGGATGCGTTCCATGAGATGGTTGTAGAACCACAGATTGTGCACAACGCCGCAACGCAGGCCCAAAATTTCCTCCGCCTTCAGAAGGTGGCGGACATAGGCGCGCGAATAATGCCGGCAAACGGGGCAGCCGCAAGCCGGATCAACAGGTCTGTCGTCCTCGGCATACTTCGCGTTATTGAGGTTCAGGATGCCCTCCCATGTAAAGAAGTGGCCGTGCCGCCCGTCCCGCGCAGGCATGACGCAGTCGAAAAAATCAACGCCGCGCGCGACGCCCTCAATGATGTTTACCGGCGTCCCGACGCCCATGAGATAGCGCGGCTTGTCCTTAGGCATGTATTCCTCGACCGCCGCGATGGTGTCGTACATCTCTTGATGCGTCTCCCCCACCGCCAAGCCGCCAATGGCATAGCCGGGAAGGTCAAGCTCCGCGATCTGTCGCATATGGCGAATGCGCAGGTCCACATAGGTCGCGCCCTGATTGATGCCGAAAAGAACCTGTCCAGGGTTCGTCGCGTCCGTCTCCGCGTTGTACTGCTCGAGCGCCGCCTTACATCTTACAAGCCAGCGGTAGGTACGCTCGGCGGAAGCCTCACAGTATTCGTAAGGCGAAGGAATTTTGACGCACTCGTCAAAGGCCATGGCGATATCTGAGCCGAGATTCGACTGGATGCGCATGCTCTCCTCCGGGCCCATAAAAATCTTGCGCCCGTCAATGTGCGAGTGGAACGAAACGCCCTCCTCCTTGATCTGCCGGAGGTCTGCGAGCGAAAAGACCTGAAAGCCGCCGCTGTCAGTTAAAATCGGGCCGTCCCAGCACATGAATTTGTGCAGGCCGCCGCGGCGCTTGATCAGCTCGTCGCCAGTACGCACATGCAGGTGGTAGGTGTTCGACAGCTCAATCTGCGTGCCAAGCTCACGCAGTTCATACGCCGCAACGCCGCCTTTGATCGCGCCCACGGTACCGACATTCATGAATACTGGCGTCTGTGCCGTTCCGTGCGGACAGGTAAATTCGCCCCGGCGGGCACAGCCCTCGGTTTTTAAAACTTTAAACAATCTGTTCCCTCCGTCATTCGATCAGCATGGCGTCGCCAAACGAGAAAAATCTGTACTTTTCGCGGACCGCCTCGTTATAGGCGGCAAGAATGTGGTCGCGTCCCGCAAAGGCGGAGACAAGCATGATAAGCGTTGATTCCGGCAGATGGAAGTTCGTCACGAGCGCGTCCATACATTTGAATTTGTAACCCGGGANNATCGTGCGGCACGAGGTCGTTCCGACACAGACGATACGGCCGCCGGTCTTTTTCGTCTCGGTGACGATCTTCGCCGTTTCCTCGGGGACGATGCAGTATTCGGAATGCATTTCGTGCTCCTCGATATTCTCCGCCTTGACAGGACGAAACGTGCCGAGACCGACGTGCAGCGTCAAATAGCAAATCCTAACGCCCTTGTCCGCGATTTTTTGCAGCAGCTCCGGCGTAAAGTGCAGCCCGGCCGTCGGCGCGGCAGCGGAGCCAAGCTCGCGCGAATAGACCGTCTGGTAGCGTTCCTGATCCTCCAGCTCCGTTTTAATATAGGGCGGCAGCGGCATCTTGCCGAGACGTTCGAGCACTTCAAGAAAAATGCCCTCATAGTGGAATTTTATGAGCTTGTTACCGTCCTCAACGGCATCCACGACCGTTGCCGTAAGCGCGCCCTCACCGAAGGAGAGCTTCGTTCCCGGCTGCGTCTTTCTGCCCGGGCGGGTCAAACATTCCCAAACGCCCTCGCCTTTATCGCGCAAAAGCAGCACCTCGACCACGCCGCCCGTTTCACGGTGGCCGATAAGCCGCGCCGGTAAGACGCGCGAGTCGTTGAGAACCAGACAGTCACCCTCGCACAGGTATTCTGGCAAATCGTAGAAATGACGGTGTTCAATCTCCCCCGTTTTTTTATTAAGGTGCAAGAGCCGTGAGCCGTCGCGCCGCTCCAGAGGCGTCTGCGCAATCAGCTCCTCCGGCAGGTCATAGTAGAAATCCGATGTCTTCATATTTTTTGTTTTACTCCCATAATTAGAATAAACAAGCCGCCTCAGGGCGGTCCGAAATCAGCGTCGCGCAAAGCGGAAAGGCCCAGAAGAGCTTTTCCGCTTCGCTCAATTTTTAGACAACCGGTCAGCCAAGCTTTGTGATGCTTGTGCCAGTATAATAAAATTGCAGAATCTGACGGTAGTTCATGCCGTGATACTTCGCCATGGAGTAAGCGCCCCACTGGCTCATGCCGACATTGTGACCCCAGCCGCCGCCGGAGAAAATGAAGTTGCTCCCGGACTGCGTGATTGAATAGTGGATGCTCGGCAGGCCGAGCGCATTGCAGCAGGCCGATTTTGTGAGTGTGCCCGAAGCGCCGTTTGCATCCGACATGACGAGGCGGATGACATTGTTCGTATTCGAGTAATATACCTTGATGTCCGTAATTGCTCCGCCGGAATAGCCCGTCGCGGCGGCAAGCTTTGAGGCAAGCGCGGAGGCAGAAAGCGTATAGCTCCAGCTCTTGTATGTATTCATTGACGCCGGCACATCCGCCTCATAGGGATCGTTGACGCCCCGCAGATACGGGAGCGCCGCCGTGAAGACGTTTTCACAGCTTTCTGTCCCGCCGCCGTCTGATGAGAAGTAAAAGGTCGAACAAACTCCGCCGTTATAGGTCAGGTACTCCCCCGCCGTCTGGTCGGCGGCAGCGTCGCTGTTTGCGGTCGAGCGGTAGGTACCAACATAGGACTGGGAATAGCCGTCGTCCGTCACGTCGAAGCCATATTTATTATAGCTTGTGCGGTTGACATAATAGTATGATCTTGCGCAAACCGCCTGCGCTTTCAGCGCTTCGATCGGCCATGAGGGATCCATCTCCATTGAGATTGAACCCTTGACATAGTCGTCCACGCCGACGCAGTTTATAACTGTGAACGCGCCGCTGATATAGCGCAAAAACTCGAAGTCNNACGGCGAGCGTCGCATCCGTTCCGCAGTCAAAAGCAAACAGCGTTGTGAGCGTATTTGAAATCGAAACGGCGGCGCAACGGTCAGAGCCGGTGTAAATGTCGCCCGAAACGCCGAGCGTCGAAAGCGCCTTCTGCGCGGAAGCCTGCGTGTTGTAGCCGCCGATTAAAACGTAATACGAGCCGTAGAGGTAAGCCGGAAACGCACTGTTATAGCCTGCGGCGGCACTTTTTGCAGCATCAAAGCTGCCATAGGCGGTACGAAGCTTAATGCAATAGTTTCCGCCGGCGGCGCAGTAGGGCAGCATCGTTAGCTTTGCTTCGCCTGTGTAGCCAAGCGCACTGAAGCTGCGGTCTCCGTCGCAATAGCCGAACTGATAGCCGCGGCCAGCGCTATTTGCAAGGCTCGCCGTACTCACAGCGGAGTTTCTCGCGCTGCTGTAATAGTAGTCCAGTCCGACACGGACGATAGTACCATTCGTCGTAACAGTTTCGCCGCCCCCGTCCGTTCCGATCTGGGTAACGCCGCTGCTCGTGATAACGCTGGAGCCGGAGGGCTGCGCAACGCCGTCGCGCCCGATGACGCTGGCTCCGCCGAGTTCGCCGGAAAGAGTGTTCTGCCCGTCATTCACATAGATCTGGCTTGCGGCCTGCGCCGGGACAAAGCCGCTGAAGGCAGTGCAAAGCAGCACGAGTGAAAGCAAAAATGGGAGAAAGCGGTCTTTTCGTTTTTTCATATGTACCTCTTTTCGCCAAAGTAACAAAAAAATCATACTTTAATGTAATAAATTCTGTCCGAACATTGATTGACAGCGGTTTCCGGCAGTGATAAGATTTTTAGAACGATACGGCACAGCTGTTAAAAACGGTACCGCTCACGGTATTATAGTACATACTGCGCCTGATTGACAAGCTTTTGGGCAAATTTTCGGAACTGTATTCATTTTTTAAACGTCAGAATAGAATGAAACAGCCGTATTTAAAGGAAGGGATCGTCTGCATGAAAAAGTACAAGGTCGGCGTCGTCGGCGGAACAGGCATGGTCGGTCAGCGCTACATCCTCCTGATCGCGGAACACCCGTGGTTTGACTTGACCGTCATCGCTGCAAGCCCGCGCAGCGCCGGAAAGCCCTATAAGGAGGCCGTTAAGGGCCGCTGGGCAATGGCCGAGCCTGTCCCGGAGTGCGCAAAGAAGATCAAGGTTCTGGACGCGCAGGCAGACATGGAGAAGATCGCCGCGCAGGTCGATTTTGTCTTCTGTGCCGTTGATATGAAAAAAGACGAGATCGTCGCGATGGAGGAGGATTACGCAAAGCTCGAGTGCCCCGTCGTGTCGAATAACTCCGCCAACCGCTGGACACCGGACGTCCCCATGGTCATTCCGGAGCTGAACCCGGAGCACATCCGGATCATTGATGCGCAGCGAAAGCGCCTTGGCACAAAGCGCGGCTTCATCGCGGCAAAATCGAACTGCTCCATCCAGAGCTATGTTCCGGCTCTCACCCCGCTGCGCGAGGAATTCGGGCTGAACGCAGTTCTGGCCTGCACCTATCAGGCCATTTCCGGTGCGGGCAAGACCTTCGAGCGCTGGCCGGAGATGGCCGACAACTGCATCCCCTACATCAAAGGCGAGGAAGAAAAATCCGAACAGGAGCCGCTCAAAATCTGGGGCAAAATCGAAAACGATCTTATCGTCAAAGCTCAAAAGCCGGACGTCACCGCCCAGTGTCTCCGCGTCGCGTGCAGCGACGGGCACATGGCGGCGGTTTTCGCCCGTTTTGACAATAAGCCTGCCAGAGAAGAAATTCTGGATTGCTGGGCAAGCTTCAAGGGCCGCGCGCAGGAGCTAAGTCTCCCCTCCGCGCCGAAGCAGTTCATCCACTATTTTGAAGAGCCGGACCGCCCGCAGACAAGACTGGACCGGATGCTTGAAAACGGTATGGCCATCTCCATTGGCCGTCTGCGCGAGGATACACAATACGATTACAAATTCGTCTGCCTTTCCCACAATACGCTGCGCGGAGCCGCCGGCGGAGCTGTCGAGCTTGCCGAGCTTCTCTGCGCGGAAGGCTACATCGAAGCGATTCATTAAGGAGGTCATCTCATGAAAACACCGATCTTTACAGGCGCGGCAACCGCAATCGTCACCCCGTTCCGCAGCTATTCCATCGACTATGACAAAATGGCGGAGCTCATCGAGCAGCAGGTCGCAGGCGGCATTTCCTGCCTCATCGTCTGCGGCACCACCGGAGAAAACGCTACACAGCCCATCGAGGAACACGAAAAGCTCGTTGACTTCTGCGTCCAAAAAACCGCCGGACGCATGAAGATCGTCGCCGGCGTCGGCTCAAACGACACGATGACGTCCGTCCGTCTCGCCGAAAGCGCAAAAAAGTCCGGCGTGGATGGCATTCTTATGGTAACACCTTACTATAACAAAACCACCCAGCGCGGTTTGGTGCAGCACTTCACAACGGTCGCCGACCGTGTCGATGTGCCGATGATCGTCTACAATATCCCGAGTCGCACCGGCATCGGCATCAAGCCCGAGACGTACAAAATTCTCTCCCAGCATCCGAACATCAACGGCGTAAAGGAAGCCTCTGGCGACTTGAGTCTCTTTGCCCGCACGCGCGCCCTGTGCGGAGATGATCTCTGCTTCTGGAGCGGCAACGACGACAACACCATCCCCATGATGGCCATGGGTGCTTACGGCGTCATTTCGGTCGCGTCCAACATTATTCCGGAGGTCGTCACTCAGCTCTGCAACCTGTGCCTAAAGGGCGACTTCAAAGCGGCCACACAGCTCTACTTCAAGTATGCCGACCTCTACGAAAAGCTCTTCATTGAGGTTAACCCCATCCCAGTCAAAACGGCAATGAATCTGCTTGGTATGAACGTCGGCGAGCTTCGTCTGCCGCTGTGCGACATGGCCCCGGGAAATCTCGAAACGCTCAAAAAGAGTCTCACGGACGTTGGCCTCAAACTCAAATAACAAGCGAAAACCTATCCAAAAGGGCGACTTCTGTTCGCCCTTTTGGAATATAAAGATACATTATCGAATTTGGAGGTTCCTTATGATAAAGATGATCCTGTCTGGCTGCAACGGAAAAATGGGTCAGGCCATCACGCGTCTGTGCGCAGAGCGCACCGATATCTCGATTGTTGCAGGATTTGATATGAACGCTGCAAAGCGCGCAGACTACCCTGTTTATGCAGACCCCATGGAGTACGCGGGCGAGGCGGATGTGCTGGTCGATTTTTCAAACGTCTCGGCGCTCGGCTATCTGCTCGATTATTGCACCCAAAAAGGCGTTCCGTGCGTTTTATGCACTACAGGGTATGTCGAGGAGCAATTGGTGCAAATTTTGCACGCGTCGGAGCGGATTCCTATTTTCCGCAGCGGCAATATGTCTCTTGGCATTAACCTCCTTCTTCAGCTTGTCAAGAAAGCCAGCGCCGTTTTGGGCGAAAACTTCGACGTCGAGATTATCGAAAAGCACCACCGCTCAAAGGTAGACGCGCCGAGCGGTACAGCGCTGATGCTCGCGGATGCCGCTGCCGCCGCCCTGCCCCATGACAGTGAATATGTCTATGACCGCCACAATGTCCGCCAGAGGCGAAGCCGTGAGGAAATTGGCATTTCCTCCGTTCGCGGCGGCACCATCGTCGGCGAACATGAGGT
>DEMY01000102.1:7593-14099 GCA_002359425.1 Clostridiales bacterium UBA2658 | reverse complement strand
AGGGATATTGTATTTTTCGTTGTCGCTCTGCTCGTTGGCCAGTGGCTTGCCGGTAAGCGCCGCCATAAATTTGCTGAACATGAGGTCCCTCCTAATCTGAAACGGCAATATTAGAGCATTATAGTCTTCGAATTTTGTAAAAGCAATATGCTTTTACAAAATGTTTTCGTAAGATGCCTTTATTTATAATAATCACGCCTTTTGCCGCATTGTATCAATCCGATTTTGTCAATAGTGCTTTGCTATAATGAAACAGAGACAATTCGTCTCTGAGTCTTTTTGTGAAGGTGATCAGGCGGCGAGCTGGCGAGTTCTATCAATCCTTGCCGACTGTCCATGTATTACAGTAACAAACACTTTTTACAGGCGCCAATAGCATGTGTTTCTACCTCATTTACAAAAATGATGAAAATAATGAGCATAAAAGGATTGCGGCGTGCGCGCTGAAATGGACTGGTCACGGAGCTGCAATGAAAATTCGAGTGAATTGCTGTGCGGCTTCTACCCTAAGAAAAGCGGACTTGCTTTGGTTGACAGTCAAGAGCGGTTTTGATTACAACTTGACCCTCTGTCTTTCTTCATACCGAAACCAACGGTTTAAGGCACTTGATCTCGGACCAATCCAAAAATGTAAACGCCCGCCGCAATTCCGCGATTATGCAGACAACGACGAATATTATATTGTCGATGTGGTGAAAAACGGCTCACAGTTACACATAGCTTGTAACCTTTTTTGATTATTACCATATATAGTATGGTAGATAGGAGGCGATACTACGCTTAATTCATCCAATTCTAATTATGGCGAGAATACAGAGTTTGTTCGCTCTCATGGCGAAAATGATGTTAAAATATGGAGACCCAAGCCGAATTGTACGACTTGTTTTGATAGATGCATTTGCTGTTGTTGCCCACCTGGACCCAGAGGACCAAGCGGACCGAGGGGACCAAGTGGACCTACCGGACCGAGCGGTCCATCTGGCCCGCGTGGCCCGTCCGGTGACTCTGTTATAATTGGACTAAGTAAGTGAAAGGCGCTATATCAAAGGGCTTTCGCTAATCTTAGTCCAATTTTTTTACCCTATTTACCCATTACCCAAGATCTTTAACCCAAGAAAGGAGAGCGCCGATGGCGAAAATCATTGCAATTATCAACGAGAAAGGCGGAGTGGGCAAAACAGCCACGGCTACCACCCTTGCCTATCTCCTATCCAAGAGAGGACACCGTACCGCCCTGCTTGACTTTGACGGAGTATTATCTTTGGCGTGAAGAACCCCAATAAACTGGAGGTGACATTTGGGTCTGTATGTGTAGAAGCTCAACTTTGTGGGACACCTGTCATTTCCACCGACTGGGGCGCGTTTTCGGAGACAGTTTATCATGGCGTATCAGGATACCGTTGCCGGATGTTTGAAGAATTCTGTTGGGCAGTGAATCATATAGATAAAATTAAGCCGGAAGCTTGTAGGGATTGGGCAGTAACAAACTACTCTATGGAGCGCGTTGGCAAAATGTATGAGGAGTATTTTCAAAGGATAAACAATTTATTTGATAAGGGCTGGTATCAGCCAAATGAAAATCACAAGGAATTAGATTGGTTAAATAGATACTATTGATGAAATGATGAAAATCGTTATCCAAAAGACTGTTCTGACCATAAATTTGGGATGATCTTTTTATACAGTCCATATCTTAAATATTCGGAAAGGAAACGCTGACTAATTCTACAAAAGGTAAGCGTCAAATTTCACGACACTAAAAACGCACAAGGTCTGCGACTTATTTTGCCGCAGACCTAATTCCGTTCGGAGCATTCCACGGCAGCCGCCGCGTGAATGCTTCTTTGTTATTCATACCAATATTGGATGTTTCCTTAAAAACATAGGTCAGATATTTGTACGGGTTTAGCCTGTTCTACAGCGCTGTCGCAATCAGGCTAAACATCATTGCGGCAAAGTTTAAGCCGGATGACCCGTCTGTGAAGTTTAATCGGAATTATTTCAACGAACATGAAAAAGAAAGCGCTGTGGAAGATAATACCGTCTGACACGTCCGTTACAGATTCATGCACAGCTCGTAGGCGCCCCAGATTGCGGTCTCCAGATTGCCGACTTTGTTGGAATCCCCGATGAGATGCGTGGGGGCAGAGGATTCTTGCAGGGTCTTATAAAGCTCCTGATTGCTGGTGTAGCCGATTCACGGCAACCGTGTCTGCCACGGCGCTGTGTTCTTCCCCGTTTACGGTGAAGCGCACCTTGTCCGCGTCAATTGCAGTGAGCGAAGCGCCCAGATGCACCTTGATTCCATGGTACTTGATGAGCTGGCGCGGCATCTGTGCGTTTGCGGCGCAAAGTTCCGGCATATCGAGAATTTGTTCCTTCATCTCCACGACCTCGACCTTCTTGCCTGCCTTCGGCCACTCCGGGTCTGCCAGAAGCGAACGGGCAAGGCCAACGGTGTCGATCTCTCCCGCCGCGATGGTATCCTCGGCGTAAGCGGGGTCTTCCATGCGGCCGGCGCAGATGACGGGGATATTCACGAATTTCTTGATATATTTGCAGTCGTCCAGATTGCAGGCCTCCGGCATATAGACCGGCGGATGCGCATAGTACCAGGAGTCATAGGTGCCGTTATCGGCGTCCAGTGCGTCGTAGCCCATCTCCTCAAGCAGCTTTGCCACTTTGGCGCTCTCCTCCAGATCGCGCCCGAACTCTTTGTAATCCTCGCCGGGCAGCGCGCCGTCGTTAAAGCCCTTCATCATACTGCGCACGCTATAGCGGATGAGTACCGGATAATCCTGCCCGCAGGTGCCTTTAATGGCGGCCAGAATCTCTTTGGCAAAACGCAGACGGTTCTCCAGGCTGCCGCCGTACTTGTCTGTGCGTGTGTTCGTGCAGGCAAGGGCGAACTGGTCGAGGAGATACCCCTCGTGGATTGCGTGGATTTCCACGCCGTCAAAGCCGGCTTTCTTGGCTACCTTCGCGCCGTTTGCAAAGCCGTCAATGTACATCTGGATTTCATCCGCCGTGAGCGCGCGGTGCTTGGTATTGGGGTCCCAGACATTGGGCAGACCGTCCGACGGACCGATGGGTTCGCCCTGACAAAGCCAGAACGGGGAGTTGCGGCCGGTTCCCGCAGTGAGCTGCACGACGATTTTCGCGCCGTATTTGTGCACGCCGTCACGTAGTGTTTAAACTTTGACGAACAATTGTGATAAAATAGACAAACCAAACATTCCGTGGTATGATATAGGTAAATCTGAGGTGTGAAAATGGAAATTACAAAAGAACAATTGATGGATTAGGCGATTGACCTGTTCAAATCCGAAGGCTTTGAGCAGGTCACGGTAGACCGTATCTGCAAGGAATGCAAGGTGACCAAGGGCTCTTTTTATTACCATTTTACGTCTAAAAATAATATATTGCTGGACTTTTATCGAAATAGTTCCGGTTTTCACCCGTTCATAGTGACGCCGGAACTGTTGCGCATAGATGCGCCGGCAGATTAATTGTGGCGGGTCTTTGAGTATGACATTGACCGGACGATCGCATTAGGACCCGATCTGCTCAAGCACATGCTGATCCTCGATATTTTCCAGGGTAATACGATTTTGAATCCCTACATTCTGGAGGAGGACCCGGATTTAAAAGAGTATTGTGATCTGACGATCAGTATTGTAGAGCACGGACAAGCGCGAGGGGAGTTCCGTCAGGGAAAACCTGCCGATTTGGTTTTTACCTTTATTTCCGGCCTTCTCGGCGTGGCGTTTAACTGGAGCNNGACGGAAGAGCGGAGCTGCGCCGGCTTTTTGAGACCGTTTTTCTGTCCTGTGTCCTGAATGCGTCAGGTCTGGGCTGCCATAGAATCCGGAATGGGAAACAAGGGGGGCGCAAGGGAGGGAGTCGATAACATGAAGGTGTCGGCAAAGAGGAAATTACAATAAATAAATATGTAGATAAGATAAGCTCTTGAGCGGCTATGAAATGCTTTCTTTCCTTATAAAAGCGCCGACGCACCAAATCGGTGTGCCGGCGTGGGGGAAGAAGCGATTTTCAGCGATATTTGTTGTACTTCGTTCCAGTTTTTGAGGCCCTGAAATGGCGGACGTCTCTTGAAACAGCCGCGAAAAGGGCGCGTTGCAAGCTTTGCAACGCGCCCTTTGGGGCTTTTATTTGACTGCTTACAGCACCAGCGAGGGCGGGGCATAGACGCGCGCGGCCAGTTCCTGATCAAGCAGATAGAGGCTCTTAGGATCGGAGCCGAAGCGTTCAAGCTTTTTGATTAGGTCGATGGCGTTCTTCTTNNGCTCTTTTACAAACCAGTCGAGGAACTGCGTGGTACGGAAATCCTTGGCTGTCTGGGCAACGTCGTAGATGCTGTAGATGGACGCGGTGACGAATTGCTCATGTTCGAGACCGGCTTTGAGAACATCCATGGGAGCCTTGATTACAGTGTCGGGCTGGGCAATCGCCTCATAGGCTACCTTGAGCTCGTTATTTTGCATATACTGCACGAAGAGCAAGGCATGATCACGCTCCTCCTGTGCCTGAACGTTGTACCAGTTGGCAAAGCCATTCAGGTTCTCGTCGGAGAAGTAATTCGCAAAATGCAGGTACAAGTAAGCGGAATAAAACTCTTTGTTGATCTGAGCATTTAACAGCTCGTGAACCTTTTCAGTGAACATAGTGATCTTTCCTTTCTATCGTCTGTATTTTTTGAAACGTCCGACTCCGCTGGCAACTTTTGGAGTCCTGCTTTTATTATAGCCGCTGGCGGGCAAAAAGGCAATCCCGTATTTAGTCTGTGCAGAGAAGTTCGGTTTTTCCGCTTTCTTAGCTGCGGTTCGTCAGCATATCCCTCTGCCAGTTTTAAAGAACGCCTGATCGACAAATCCGTTTCTCTATGCCGATGCAGCTTGACAAAGAATGAAAGCAGCACTATGATTAGCTCGCTAATTAGAGAGCTAAATTTTGGGGACGTGAGTTCCACAGATTTCTTTGACAAAAGGGTTCTCGCGGCGCTGTAGCGCCCGCAAAGTAACGGCTCGGAGAAGTGAATTCCCCGAGCNNCCCGAGCCCTTGCATTTCAATAATTTTTCACTGGCCAGCCCCCTTGGGGACCCCATAAGACAAAGGCCTCGTGGGGAAAGGAGGAACGAGACCTCCGTTCGGAACTTTTCGTGCTTGTTGGGGGAATTGAAGATCGGCAGTCTTTTATGACGCCGCCGTCCCCAGCGAAGATCCTGTTGTGCACAAAAAAGACAACTATGCGATGGACGGCGGCTTTTTGACAGCCCGAAACATCCCAAAGGACGCTATATATAAAAAGGAGCAAACCGTGCTAAAACGATTATACGGCTATTTTGCCAATTATAAAAAATTTCTTGTCATCAGTGCGATCTGCGTCGTGCTGGAAAGCGTGTTCGAGATGATAATACCGCTCATTATGGCGGATATCATCGATACGGGTGTGGCGCAGGCGGACAGGGGCTATATTCTTTACAAGAGCGGGCAGATGGCGATCTGCGCGCTGCTTTCACTGGGCCTGGGCTTGCTGTATTCCCGCTTCGCGGCACTTGCGAGTCAGGGCTTCGGCGCGGCTCTTCGCCAGGCAGAATACGAAAAGGTACAAAGCTTTTCCTTCGCCAATATGGACCATTTTTCCGCGTCCTCCCTTATCACGAGGCTTACGGGGGATATCGCGGTTCTGCAAAACGCCGTGGCCAACGGCGTAAGGCCCGCGGTGCGCGGCCCCGTGATGATTGTGATTGCAACCAGCATGACGCTGCGGCTTTCCCCCGAGCTTTCGCTGGTTTTCGCCATTTCCTTGCCCGCGCTGGCCGTTTTGCTCACGCTGATCCTCAAAAAGCTGGGTCCGCTCTATGACGGTATGCAGCGTATGCTGGACCAGCTCAATTCCGTTGTGCAGGAAAACCTGACGGCTATTCGCACGGTCAAATCCTTCGTGCGGGGAGAGGATGAATGTAAAAAGTTTGACGCCGCCAACGACGCCTTTCGGGAGAACTCCGAGCGGGCCTTCCACATTGCCCAGCTTAACCTGCCGAGCTTTCAGTTTGTCATGTACGGCACCATCATCGCGATCCTCTGGTTTGGCGGCGGCCTCATCCGCGAGGGCACGCTCAAGGTGGGCCAACTGACGGGCTTTTTGAGCTATGTGCTGCAAATCCTCAACTCTTTGATGATGATTTCCGGCGTGTTTTTGCTGCTCAGCCGCTCGCTTACCTCGGGACGCCGTATCCTCGCTGTGATGGATGAAGCGCCGGAGATTGTAAGCGGCGAAAGCAGCGCGCGGGTGGAGCATGGAGAGGTGGCGTTCGACCATGTGTTTTTTCAGTACAGCCCTATGGCCAGACAGCCCGTCCTCACGGATATTAACCTCCGCATTGGTGCGGGGCAGACGGTGGGGGTAATCGGTTCCACGGGTTCCGCGAAATCCACATTGGTGCAGCTCATTCCGCAGCTGTATGATGTGAGCGCAGGCGAAA
>DEMY01000102.1:267-7550 GCA_002359425.1 Clostridiales bacterium UBA2658 | reverse complement strand
GTCGAGGAGCTTGACTGGGCCTGCCGCATTGCCTGTGCAGACGAGTTTATCGGCCGTTTCCCCGACGGCTACGATACGGATCTGGGGCAGGGCGGCGTTAATATTTCGGGGGGGCAGAAGCAAAGGCTTTGTATCGCCCGTGCGCTTCTTAAGCGCCCCCGTATTCTCATCCTCGACGATTCCCTGAGCGCCGTGGATACCGCGACCGAGGCTCTCATCCGCGAGCGGCTGACTGGGGAACTTCCGAATACCACCAAGATCATCATCACCCAGCGCCTCACTCCCATCGAGCGCGCGGATCGGATCTTTGTTTTGCGGGAAGGGACCATAGAAGCCGCAGGCAGCCACGAGGAATTGCTGCAAACGAACGCCATGTACCGCGACCTGTACGAATTTCAGCAGAAAGGGGCGATGGTATAATGGCGAGACAGATTTTGCACGAAAAGCCCAAGGACACGAAAAAAACGCTTCGCCTGCTCTGGCAGTATATGAAGCGACGGAGCGGTATTTTAGCGGCGGTGGCGGTGCTGGCTGTTTTGAGCGCGCTTGCCAACGTATACGGCACCTATTTGCTCAAGCCCCTCATAAACGATTATATCCTCCCGGGCGATGTCGCGGGCCTTATTAAAATGCTTCTCTGGATGGGCGTTATGTATCTTGCGGGGGTGGGGGCAAGCTATGGCTACACGCAGCTCATGGTGCGCTGCGCCCAAGGGGTCGTGAGCGACCTGCGAAAAGATCTCTTTCAGAAGGTGCAGTCTTTGCCTCTGCGCTATTTTGACGGCACCACCCACGGCGAGATGATGAGCCGCTTTACAAACGATATGGATACGGTTTCAGAGGGACTCAACAATAGCTTTGCAACGCTGATCCAAAATCTGGTGATCTTTATCGGCACCATTGTGGTGCTGATGGCGATGAACCTCACGTTATCGTTAATTGTAATCTGCTCCTTGGCTGTCATGTTTCTTTTTTTGCGGTACAGCACAAAAAAGAGTCACTGCTATTTCAAACGCCAGCAGCGCTATTTGGGCGCACTCAACGGCTTCATAGAGGAGAGTATCCAAGGACAGAAGGTCATTAAGGTATTCAATTACGAGGAGGAGAACCTTCAGGAATTTTCCGCCCACAACGCAGCGCTTCGTGAGGCAGCTACCTCTGCCGTGACCTTCGGCGGGTTCGTGGTGCCTACAGTCGTGAGCATTTCCTATGTTAACTATGCGCTCACGACCTGTTTGGGGGCCTTTTTCGCCATTTCGGGCAGAATCGACCTTGGCACGCTGGCTTCCTATCTGGTGTATGTACGCCAAACGGCCATGCCGCTAAACCAGCTTTCCCAGCAGTTTAACTTTATTCTGGCCGCGCTCTCGGGCGCGGAGCGCATCTTTGCGCTCATGGAAGAGCCGCCGGAAACGGATGAGGGCACAGTTACGCTGGTCAATGTCCGGTCTGGAGAGGACGGGACGCTTGCTGAATGCCCCGAACGCACGGGGCAATGGGCGTGGAAACGCCCGGCGGAATTTGGCCCGGCGATTATCCCCCTTCGCGGCGACATGCGCTTTCACGACGTGGTGTTCGGATACGAAAAAGGGGTCACTATTCTCAACCATATCAGCCTCTACGCTGAACCCGGGCAGAAGATTGCCTTTGTAGGCTCCACGGGTGCAGGGAAGACGACCATTGCAAACCTCATCGACCGCTTTTACGACGTGAACGAAGGCGCGGTCACCTACGACGGCATCGACGTGCGGGACATCAAGAAAAATGATCTTCGCCGCTCTATCGCAGCGGTCTTGCAGGATACGCATCTGTTCACAGGCACTATTGCGGATAACATCCGCTATGGCAACCCGGCGGCGACGCAGGAGGAGGTTGTGGCCGCCGCCAGACTGGCCAACGCCCACTTTTTCATCAGCCGTCTGCCGGAGGGTTACGATACCGTCCTCACCGGCGACGGCGCCAACCTGAGTCAGGGCCAGCGGCAGCTCATCGCCATCGCCCGCGCGGCGGTCGCCGACCCGCCGGTCCTCATTCTTGATGAGGCGACGAGCTCTGTTGACTCCCATACCGAGAAGCTCATTGAGACCGGTATGGATCATTTGATGGAGGGGCGCACCGTGTTCGTCATCGCCCACAGGCTTTCCACCGTGCGAAACGCCCAGGCCATCCTCGTTTTGGAGCACGGCGAGATTCTGGAGCGCGGCACACATGAAGAACTCGTGGCGCAAAAGTGCCGCTATTACCAGCTTTACACCGGCCAGTTCGAGCTGGCATAGGGCTGCTCGTCCACAGCCCGATCAATAGCGCCTATGCAAAGCGTTTATATCTTCGCTCTTCCAAGCTTCAATCACATTACCGCATAAGTGCAAGAGGCGTCCGTGCGCTTTGCGTTAGTAGTACACGCCTTCAAACTGGCTGTTGTAGAGCTTTGCATAGGAGCTGCCGGCATGAAGCAGGGAATCGTGCGTACCCTTCTCAACGACCCTCCCGTCCTTCATAACGAGAATCATATCCGCTTCCCGAATGGTAGAGAGTCGGTGGGCAACGATGAAGCTGGTCCTGCCCTCCAGCATCCGGGCAAACGCTTTCTGGATTTGAAGTTCTGTGCGCGTATCAATGCTGGAGGTCGCCTCATCAAGAATCAGAATCCCTGGCATTGACACCATGGTTCTTGCAAAAGCCAGAAGCTGCCTCTGTCNNCCTCCGGTTTTCCGTAAGCGATATTTTCAAAAACGGTGCCCACTTTTAACCAGGTATCCTGCAGCACCATGCCGTAGCTTTCCCGCAGGCTTTTTCGCGTTAAGTTCCGGATGTCTTCGCCCGAAACGGAGATGCTGCCGGAATTTACGTCATAAAAGCGCATCAGCAGGTTAATCAGAGTCGTTTTTCCGCAGCCAGTTGGCCCAACAATTGCGACCCGCTCGCCGGGGGAAACGGAGAGGTTAAAATCACGGATTAGCTCCCGGTCTGGAACGTATTGGAAGCTGGCGTTCCGCATTGTGACGCTGCCGGAAACGTCGGCGCGTGAAAGAACCCGTGCGTCTTCAGCGTCCGGGGTCTGGTCCTCTGCGTCCAAAAACTCGAATACACGCGCGGCGCAGGACATCGCGTTCTGCATTTCGGTCACGACGCCGGAGATTTCGTTGAACGGCTTTGTATACTGGTTTGCGTACGTCAGAAAGCAGCTCAAAGCGCCGATTGTAATCCCGCCGCGGATTGCACGCAGGGAACCCGCAAGCGCGACAAGCGCGTATACGACGCCGTTCACGAAGCGGGTCGACGGGTTCGTGGTGCTGGAGTAAAAAATGGCTTTCAAGCTGGCAGCGCTCAGTCGGTCGTTCACAGCGTCGAACTCCGCCAGATTTTCCGTCTCATATCCAAAGGCCCGCACCACCTTGACGCCTTCAATCCGTTCGTTTATGAGAGCGGTCTGCTCGCCGCGGACGGCGGTCTGTTCTCCGAAGTAACGGTAACACTTTTTTGCGATGACCGCCGCGACTACGAGGCTCAGGGGTGTAACACAAATCACGACGAGCGCGATTGGCAGATTGACGGCAACCATAAACGCAATTGTTCCCAGAATCATCAGAACGCCAGGAAAAAACTGAGTAAATCCCATCAGCAGACCGTCGGAAAAGAGGTCTACGTCGGCTACCACGCGGCTCAGAAGATCGCCGCTCGGATGCGCGTCGAGATAGGCCAGCGGGAGTGTCTGTATTTTGTGGATGGCTGAATCCCGCAGATTGCGGCTAACGCAATAGGTGATGTGGTTATTGCTGACGCCGGAAAGCCACTGCCCCAGCGCGGCGGCTCCTGCGACAATCAAAATTCGGAGCAGGACGCCCCGCACCCCAGCAAAATCCACTCTGCCTGCGCCGATCATGAAATCGATTGCGCGCCCGGCAAGAATTGGAATATAGAGCTGTCCAAACACGGAGACAGCGGTGGACACGATACTCAGGACGACAAAAAAACGATAGGGAACAATCAACTTTAACACGCGGGAGAAGGTGGTGCGCTGCTGGTTTTGATTTTTCCGCCAGACCACCTTTTTCATGCAGATTCCCCGCCTTTCTGAAACTGACTGTCGTAAATGTCCTGATAGACCGGACAGGTCTTCATAAGGTCCTCATGCCGCCCGATGCCAACAAGCTTTCCCTCGTCCAGCACGAGTATCTGGTCAGCGTTACGGATGCTGTTTGCGCGCTGGCTGACAATGAAGAGTGTCAAATCGTCCGGGAGCGTGGCAAGCGCTTTCCGAAGTGCCGCGTCGGTTGCATAATCCAAGGCGCTAGTGGAATCGTCCAGAATCAGAATTTTGGGGCTGGCAACAAGGGAACGGGCAATGGAGAGCCGCTGCTTCTGACCGCCGGAGNNCGCTTGTGCAGTATCAAGCGCTTTCCAAAGTGCCGCGTCGCTTGCGTCCGCACAGCCCCACTTGAGGTTGCTGCGGATTGTGCCGGAGAATAGCTGCGCTTTTTGCATGACGGTGCTGACGCTGCGCCTGAGGCTGTCCTTGTCATATTCGCGGATGTCATGCCCGAAAAGCTTCACTGTTCCCGCCGTTGCGTCATAGTAGCGGGGAAGCAGACTGACAAGGCTCGTTTTTCCGCTGCCGGTGCCGCCGATAATGCCGATCGTTTGCCCCTTTTTGACTGCAAAGGAGAGGTCCGAAAGGCTCTCCGCCCCCGGACCGGCGTAGGTCAAAGTGACATGGCTGAATTCGACGGCGTTTTCAGCGGCGGAAACATCCACTTTTCTGCCCCCAAACTTCATCTGCGGCTGCATTGCGAGAACGACGCTTATCCGCTCGGAGCAGGCGGCGGCCTTCGTCATCTGAATAACCAGGTTTGCAAACTGCATAAGCTCCATAAGAATCTGGTACATGTAGTTTACAAGGGCTACGATGCCACCCATCGACAGACTGCCGGTATTTACCTCGAAGGAGCCAGCCTTTAAAATGGCGATGATTGCAAGGTTGACGATTACGTAAGTGAGTGGATTCATGAGTGCCGAGACCCGGCCGACGCCAAGTTGACTGTTTAAAAGAGCAGCATCCGCGGTCTCAAAGTGCGCGGTCTCGTCCGCCTCCCGTCCGAATGCCCGCACGACGCGGACGCCACTCAGGTTTTCACGGGTGATGCCGGTGATCTTATCAAGGCGAAACTGGACGTTTTTATAAAGCGGGATCGTTTTGAGCATGATTCCGAAGATCACGGCAGAAAGCGCGGGAATGGCGACGACAAAAATCAGGGCCATTTTTACGCTTATGAAAAACGCCATCAGCATTGCACCGATGATGATGATCGGGGAGCGCAGAAATAAGCGCAGAAACAGATTCAGCCCATTCTGAAGCTGATTGACATCGCTCGTCATGCGGGTAATCAGGGTGCCGGTCCCTATTGCGTCGGCTTCGGAAAAGCCCAGCGACTGGATTTTGTCGAACAGCATGCGCCGGATTTTGGCACAGGCGTTTACCGATGCTTTTGCTGAAAAATACTGTGCGGTCAGGCTACAGACGAGTCCTACGATACCGAGTAGAACCATGAGCCCACAGCATTTGAAGACATATTCAGGGNNATTCAGGGTCTTGATTTATGATACCGGTATTGATGACGTCCGCCATGATGAGCGGAATCAGCAAATTGACCAGCGCCTCAAGCATTTTGAGTAGCAGGGCTAAAATGCTCTCCTTCTTTTGATACTCCAGAAATTTTAACATTTGTCTCAAACTTCTCATCTCTTTTCTGTGCCCACAGGCGTATGTATGCGGTAAATCATTCGGCATGGGCCGAGGCTTTTACTTGTATTTTACATGAAAAAGAGTTATCGTCAATTCATGATATTCATATACCAATTAAACGAATTTTATTGAGGTGAATATGGAACTCTTGCAGCTAAAATATTACAGGGCCGTGGTGGAAGCGGGCAGCATCAACGGCGGGGCGAAAAAGCTCATGATGACGCAGCCGCCGGTCAGCATGCAGATACGGCTGCTTGAAAAAGAACTGGGCTGCACGCTCTTTGAACGCGGGAGACGAAAAATCCGTCTCACGGAGGAAGGACAGATCCTTTATGAGCACGCCGTGCGAATCCTCAACATGACGCAGAGCGCCGCTGCGGCGGTAACGGACTGCCATTCCGCCGCCGGAGGAACGCTTCGGATCGGCGTGGTGAGCAGCCTTGCCGACCTGGCTGTTCAAAGATGGTTCGCCGGTTTTGCAAACGAGCATCCACTGGTGAATTATGAGCTTTCCGAGGGAAACACCTATCAGCTTTTAGACAAGCTTAGAAGCCGTGAGATCGATGTGGCGCTGATCCGGCAGCCGTTTTCAGCGCGGGACTTTGAATGCTTCTCCATGGAGCCGCAGGATTTGCTGGTCATAGGGATGGACAGGTATCTTGAGGGCCTTCCAAACCCAGTTTCGCTCAAGCAACTGTCGGAGCTGCCGCTGATTCTCTACCGGCGCTGGATAGACGTCCTCGACCGGGCATTTTCGGCTGGAGGATACTCCCCGCGGATTCTGTGCGTCTCGGACGATGTACGGACTTGCATCTCCTGGGTCAGCGCAGGCCTTGGCGCGGCAATCGCACCGAAGGACATCTGGCAGAGCCAGTCTTCGCAGACCCTTCGCATGCGCACCATCCGCGGTCTGGCGCCGATGGCACAAACCACACTTGCGACGAATAAAGGTGGATGCGATACAGCAGTGGGGAAAGCATTTACGGAGTATTTCATAAAAGATTGCCGCCTGTGAGACAGATATTGGGACAGTGTGTGATCGCGCGTGATCCAGTCGGGAACCGCGTAACATCCGATAAAGCTCCGGTTTTCTGAATTTTACAATCCCGCTGTGGAAACATTCATAATTATCTAAAAAAGGGAACAGTTCTTAATTGAGCACGCAGGAAGAATAAAGAGATAAATAAACAAAGAGGCGTGCCGCACGGCACGCCTCTTTGCGCTTGATTTTTGTGAAGGAAAGTAAAGAGAGATATGGTAGGGAGGTATTATTGGCAAAGCTTATTTTCTGAGGTTCGTTGCGCCGACGACAGATTCCATGTACTCGGCGAGCTGCGCGCGCAGCTCATCGTTGGATTTATAACGCGGGTCGATTGCATCAACATCAACGTAGAGAGTGGGCAGGCCGTACTTTTCCTGGATCATATCGGTGACAATCTTGCCGGAGGCCCAGGTATGCTTGCAGCCGACATGGCCCATAAAGATAGAGACGTTGACGCTGTAGTCGGTGTACATATCGTCAATGATCTTCAGCCAGTAT
>DEMY01000102.1:0-151 GCA_002359425.1 Clostridiales bacterium UBA2658 | reverse complement strand
GAGCATGTTCTGCATGAGGCATACGCGGTACTTTTCTTCCGGGCACTTCGATGCGCTCATGCCCATTTCAGAGAGCATCGTGCCCATCTGGAGCTGCGTTTCGAGCATGGCCGTGCAGGCCGGGCTTCCGGACATGCAGGCGACGAGTTCG
>DEMY01000007.1 GCA_002359425.1 Clostridiales bacterium UBA2658 | reverse complement strand
AAGCCGTTTTGCACCCGACTGCGTGTAGACCGAAACGAGCTTCATTGTCGCGAAGGCGAGCACCACGTCGAACGACAGGGACAGGAGCTTTATGAGGTAGAGATCGTTCAGCGGCAGGTAGGAAAAGACGGCAAGAAAATAAAGATACGGCACGTTGTAGTTGACGCTGCCGTACCCGACGCCGCCGTTAAAGCCCGCGAAGCCGCCGCAGTCGCGGAAATACTGCACCCATTTGGCGAGNNTAGTCCCCGCTTGCGTAGCCGAGCGCTGCGGCGCGCAGCATGAAAGCGGCGCAAACCGCCGCAGCTGTAATGAGCAGCGCTTTTCCGCTTTTTATAAGTCCCTCGAACCAAGGGACGAGCAGCGCGGCGAGCACGATCACCGCCAGTAGGATCATTGAGGGAAGTTCCATAATTACCTCCGGAGACAGAGCGTTTTTTGGTAAGTGCGGTGACCGAACGGTTTTGTGCGGCCGCATCTGTTTTGATTATTATAGTACGTTTTTTCCAAAAGGCAACAAAAAAGCGGTCGGACAAAAAATATCCGGCCGATTTTAACAATTTATTGTGTATGGGTATTGACAAAGGGAATAGCTTCCTGATATAATAATGCACCGCGTGTCCAAATAGGAACACGAACCCATTTAAGCACCTATGAGCATTCTAACAGCAATTCAGAAAATTGCAATATGCAGATCGAATTAACAGACAACTTACCCGGGCGTATCGAGTGCGGTGCATCATACAGATAAGGAGTGACAGCCAATGCCAAAGGACGTTATATACGGCAAGACGCTCAGAAAGAGCTTCGCGCGCAGCAGGGAAATCCAGGAGATGCCGAACCTCTTGGAGATCCAGAAGGAGTCCTATAAATGGTTCCTTGACGAAGGTCTGCGGGAGGTCTTTTCGGAGGTTGACTCCGTAACGGACTATTCCGGCAATCTCGAGCTCAGCTTTGTGGACTATTCCATGAACGAAAAGCCGAAATACACGGAGGAGGAGTGCAAGGCGCGCGACGCCACATATGCCGCCCCCCTGAAAGTTGGTGTCCGCCTGCGCAACAAGGAGACGGACGAGATCAAGGAACAGGAAGTCTTTATGGGCGACTTCCCGCTGATGACCGAGAGCGGTACCTTTATCATCAATGGCGCGGAACGCGTCATTGTCTCCCAGATCGTCCGCTCGCCCGGTATCTACTTCGACAAGAAGATCGACAAGACCGGCGCGTGCATCTGCGGAACGACTGTCATCCCTTACCACGGCGCATGGCTCGAATATGAAACGGACCTGAACGACGTATTTTACGCCCGCATTGATAAAAACCGCAAGATCCCCGTGACCTGGTTTCTCCGCGCGGTCGGCTACAGAAATGAGGACAAGCCCTATACTTGGCTCTCCTGTGCCGGCGGTGAAAACGGCGTCGTTACGAACGAGCAGATCAAGGAGCTTTTCGGAGACGATCCGCGTATTTTAGCGACCATCGACAAGGATACCTGCCAGTCGCGTGAGGAATCGCTGCACGAAATTTACCGCAAGCTGCGTCCGGGCGACCCCCCCACGGTGGACAGTGCCGTGACCTTGCTGGACGGCCTTTTCTTTGACAAGCGCCGCTACGATATTTCGAATGTCGGCCGCTATAAATTCAACAAAAAGCTCGCGTTGCGTCCGCGCCTCATCGGCCACGAGCTTGCAGCCCCGTGCGTAGACCCGTTGACCGGAGAGATCGTCGCGGAGCCGGGCGAGATTATCACCCGTGAGCGCGCCGAGGAGCTTGAGCGCATCGGCGTCATCGACGCGACCATCAAGGTCGAGGGCCGCGACATCCACATCTTCTCCAATGGCATGGTTGACATGGCTCGCTTTGTCGATTTTGACCCGAAGGACCTTGGCATCAAGGAAAAGGTCCGTTTGATCGTCCTCAAAAAGCTTATGGACGAGTACAAGGGCGATGAACTCAAGGAAGCCATCGCGGCCCACATGGACGATCTCATTCCGAAATATGTCATCGTGGACGATATCTTCTCCGCGACGAACTACATCCTCGGCCTTTTCTACAACATCGGCGAGGCGGACGACATCGACCACCTCGGAAACCGCCGTATCCGCTGCGTCGGCGAGCTTTTGCAGAACCAGTTCTGCATCGGTTTCTCCCGCATGGAGCGCGTGATCCGTGAACGCATGACTTTGCAGGATCTGGACATTGTCACCCCGCAGAGCCTTATCAACATCCGCCCCGTGACGGCGGCAATCAAAGAATTTTTCGGGTCGTCCCCGCTTTCGCAGTTCATGGATCAGACGAACCCGCTGGCGGAGCTTACGCACAAGCGCCGTATGTCGGCCCTCGGCCCCGGCGGCCTGTCCCGCGAGCGCGCGAGCTTCGACGTCCGCGACGTCCACTACAGCCATTACGGTCGTATGTGCCCAATTGAGACGCCTGAAGGCCCGAACATCGGTCTTATCTCCTACCTTGCGAGCTATGCGCGCGTGAACGAATACGGCTTCCTCATCTCCCCGTACCGCCGCGTTGATAAAAAGACCCATTTTGTTACGGACGACGTCGATTACCTCACGGCCGACCTTGAGGACCAGTACATCGTCGCGCAGGCGACCGAGCCTCTGGACGAAAACGGCTGCCTTGAAAACGAGCGTATCACCTGCCGTCACCGCGACGAGATTATTGAGGTTGACCGCGACCGCGTCGATTACATGGATATCTCCCCGCGCATGATGATCTCCATCGCGACCGCGATGATCCCGTTTCTGGAAAACGACGACGCGAACCGTGCTCTAATGGGCGCGAACATGCAGCGTCAGGCCGTTCCGCTCATGACGACGGAGCAGCCGATCGTCGCTACCGGCATTGAGCACAAGTGCGCGGTTGACTCCAAGGTCGTTATCTGCGCGGAGCACGACGGTATCGTTACCCGCGTTTCGGGCACGAACATCACCATCAAATATGACGGCGGCGAAACAAAGGACTACAAGCTCGTCAAATTTGCCCGCTCCAACCAGGGCACCTGCATTAACCAGCGCCCGATTGTCGCAGTAGGCCAGCGCGTCGAAAAAGGCGAGGTTATCACAGATGGCCCCGGTACCTCGAACGGCGAAATTTCTCTCGGCAAGAACATTCTTGTCGGCTTTATGTCCTGGGAGGGCTACAACTACGAGGACGCGATTTTGCTTAATGAGCGCCTCGTCATGGAGGATACCTTCACCTCGCTCCATGTGGAAGAATTTGAATGCGACGCCCGCGACACGAAGCTCGGACCCGAGGAAATTACCCGCGACATCCCCGGCGTTGGCGACGATGCGCTCAAGTATCTCGACGAGCGCGGCATTATCAGCATCGGTGCGGAGGTCCATTCCGGCGACATCCTCGTCGGCAAGGTTACGCCGAAGGGCGAAACTGACCTCACGGCCGAGGAAAGACTGCTGCGCGCCATCTTCGGCGAAAAGGCCAGAGAAGTCCGCGACACCTCTTTAAAGGTTCCGCACGGCGAGTCCGGCATCATCGTTGACGTCAAGCGCTTCACGCGCGAAGCCGGCGACGAGCTGTCCCCGGGCGTTAACGAGGTCGTCCGCGTCTATATTGCACAAAAACGTATAATCCCCGTCGGCGACAAGATGGCCGGCCGCCACGGCAACAAGGGCGTCGTTTCCCGTATTCTCCCGAAGGAGGATATGCCCTACATGCCGGATGGCACACCGCTCGACATTGTCCTGAACCCGCTGGGCGTTCCGTCCCGAATGAACATCGGTCAGGTTTTGGAGGTCCATCTGGGCTACGCCGCGCAAGCGTTGGGTTGGAAGGTTGCAACGCCGATCTTCAACGGCGCAAACGAGCAGGAGATCCGCGACACCCTCGAGCTTGCGGGCCTGCGCAGCGATGGCAAGAGCGTCCTCTATGACGGACGTACGGGCCATCCCTTTGATAACCCCGTAACGGTCGGCTACGTTTACTTCTTAAAACTCCACCATCTTGTCGATGATAAGATCCATGCGCGCTCCACGGGCCCGTACAGCCTTGTTACGCAGCAGCCTTTGGGCGGTAAAGCCCAGTTCGGCGGCCAGCGCTTCGGTGAAATGGAAGTCTGGGCGCTGGAAGCCTACGGCGCGGCCTACACCCTGCAGGAAATGCTGACGGTGAAGTCCGATGACGTGCAGGGCCGCAACCAGATGTACAAGAACATCGTCGACGGTGAGCACGAGATGGTCGCGGGCATGCCGGAATCCTTCAACGTGCTCGTGAAGGAAATCCGCTCGCTGGCCATCAACATGGAACTGGAAGACAACTGATTCATGCCGGCGCGGCGGTCCGCCGCCGCGCCGCTGGCAGCGAACTGAAAGCCCATCGACACAGCATTCCTCCTTCTGGAGAACACCATGAAAGACCTGCTCAACCTCTTCAACCAGCAGCGTCAGACGCTGGACTTCGACGCGATCAAGATCGCGCTGGCCTCGCCGGACCTGATCCGTTCGTGGTCCTTCGGCGAAGTGAAGAAGCCGGAAACCATCAACTACNNCTTTGCAGGAAATCCTGACCGTGAAGTCGGACGACGTCACGGGCCGTGTCCGCACCTATGAGAGTATCGTCAAGGGCCACAATATCCCGCAGCCGGGCGTGCCGGAATCCTTTAAGGTTCTGGTAAAAGAACTCCAGTCCCTGTGTCTCGACATCCGCGTTCTTGACAAGGACGGCAATGAGATCGAACTCAAGGACGAGGACGAAGACGACTTCTCCCCCGAGTTCCGCGACGACTACTATGCCGCCGACGAGGGCGAGATCGAGTCCTCCGGCTACACCATCGAAAACCACGATGAAGAGGCCGCGGCCGAGTCCGAAGAGGATCTGATTGAAGAGGACGAAGGCAAGGATAATTCGGATGAGGAGGTTCGCATATGACACAATTTGACGCCATTCAGATAGGCATTGCATCTCCCGAAATGATCCGCGGCTGGTCCTACGGCGAGGTCAAAAAGCCTGAAACTATCAACTACCGTACCCTCAAGCCGGAGCGCGACGGCCTTTTCTGCGAGCGCATTTTCGGGCCTACCAAGGACTGGGAATGCCACTGCGGCAAGTATAAAAAAATCCGTTATAAAGGCAAAATCTGCGACCGCTGCGGCGTCGAGGTCACAAAGTCCAAGGTTCGCCGCGAGCGCATGGGCCATATTGAACTGGCGACCCCTGTCTCCCACATTTGGTATTTTAAGGGCATCCCGTCCCGCATGGGCCTCATTCTGGATCTCACGCCCCGTATTCTCGAAAAGGTCCTCTATTTCGCGGCCTATATTGTCACGGACCCCGGCATGACGCCGCTTCAGAAAAACCAGATTCTTACTGAAAAAGAATACCGCGACATGCGCGAGAAGTATGAAAACGACTTTGATGCCGGCATGGGCGCGGAAGCCATCAAAAAGCTTCTTGAGGATATCGACTGCGAAAAGCTCTCCGAGGAGTTGCGCGCAGAGATGAAGGACGCGACCGGCCAGAAAAAGGCCAAGATCGTGAAACGCCTCGAGGTCGTCGAAGCGTTCCTCCACTCGGGCAACCGGCCGGAATGGATGATCATTGATGTTCTGCCGGTCATCCCGCCGGAGCTTCGCCCAATGGTTCAGCTCGACGGCGGCCGTTTTGCGACCTCGGATCTGAACGACCTTTACCGCCGCGTTATCAACCGCAACAACCGTTTGAAGCGCCTGATCCAGCTCAATGCGCCGGACATCATCGTCCGCAACGAAAAGCGCATGCTTCAGGAGGCCGTGGACGCCCTCATCGACAACGGCCGCCGCGGAAGAGCCGTCACCGGCGCAAACTCCCGCGCGCTCAAGTCCCTGTCCGACATGCTCAAGGGCAAGCAGGGCCGTTTCCGCCAGAACCTTCTG
>DEMY01000089.1:2070-14051 GCA_002359425.1 Clostridiales bacterium UBA2658 | reverse complement strand
GCCCGGCGGTGCTCGTTATCAACAAGATCGATACGGTGCCGAAGGAGCAGCTACTTGCCGTCATTGCGGCCTATACGCAGCTCTGTGAGTTTGACGCCATTTTGCCCATCAGCGCCAAAAATGCGGACGGGCTTGACGCGCTTCTAAAGCAGCTCGAGACCTACGCCGATCCGGGTCCGAAGCTCTTCCCGGAGGATATGACGACCGACCAGCCGGAGCGTCAGGNNTGCGTCCGCGAAAAGCTGCTGTACTGTCTTGAAAAAGAGGTGCCGCACGGCACGGCGGTTGTTGTAACAAAATTTTCCGAGCGGGAGGATACCGAGATCATCGATCTGGACGTCACGATCTACTGTGAAAAGGATAGCCACAAGGGCATCATCATTGGCAAAAACGGCGTCATGCTCAAAAAAATCGGGGAAATGGCCCGCAAAGACATTGAACGTTTCATGGGGACAAAGGTCTATCTGCGCACCTGGGTTAAGGTCAAGGACAACTGGCGCGACAACGACGCGCTGATCCGAAATTTCGGATACAAGGATTAACGACATTTTTTGTGCAGAATTTCCCTTGCGTGTTTTTCGATAACGCGCCGGACACGGGACATACTAAGTCCGGCGAGGTGATGTGCTTTATGAAAGACGCAACGCTTTGGGGGATGTTCTGTGAGACGGGAGAACCGTTTTGCTATCTCCTGTACAGATCGGCTCTGAAAGAAAAAGAAAGAAGGCCGGAGGTCCCACCAATGGATAGCCTCGCCTTCAGCGGCACCGGGGAAAAGCCCCGCGTGCGCTTTTGAAAAAGGCCGCGCCCGGTAAGCGCAGCGGCATGGGCAGAATNNAAAAAAAGTCCGCTTCCAGCTTCCGCACGACTCTCCCACCCGGGGAGCAGCCGCCGAACGGCGAACGGCAGTGCCGTTTTCACCGCGTACCCCGACGGCAAAAACAGATGTTTTGGAACGGAATACGCCCCGGGCGCGGCCAAGGGTGTTACATATGTTTTTGACAACGCGGGGTCTTGTGCTCCGGGAAACCAAATATAAAGAGGCCGACAAAATTTTGACGGTACTCACGGAAAACGGGGGAAAGCTCACGGTGAACGCGCGTGGCGTGCTCAGAAAGGGCAGCCAGATCGCCGCCGCCTGCCAGCTTTTAACCTTTTCGGAGTTTACGCTTTTTGAAAACCGCGGAAAATGGACGGTGAACGAGGCGCAGAGCGTTGAGCAGTTTCTGGGACTCAGGGACGATATTTCGCTTCTTGCGCTGGGCGCCTATTTTGCGGAGCTTTTAGAGGCTGTTTCGGACGAAGACCGCCCAAACCCAGAAATTTTGCGCCTCGGACTCAACAGCCTTTTTGCGCTTGCGGGAAATTACTATCGGCCGGCGCATATCAAGTNNCATCCGCCGGCGCATATCAAGGCCGTTTTCGAGCTGCGGCTGATGAGCCTTTCGGGCTATGAGCCGGAGCTTTCCGCCTGCCCGATCTGCGGAAGCGCAGCGCCGGACAGGCCCGTTTTCAGTATGCTTGGCGGAACTGTCCTGTGCGCCAAATGCGCGGGTTTCGATTACGGCGAGACTGTGCCGCTTACGCAAGGCGCTTTGGATGCGATGTGCTATATCGAGCGCGCGGAGAGTAAAAAAATTTTTTCTTTTGCCATTGGCGAGCGGGACGAAGCCGTTTTGGTCCGGATCTGCGAAAGCTACGTGATCGCGCAGCTTGAACGCGGCTTTGGTTCCCTCGATTACTGGCGCAGCGTGCGTTGAGCGCTTTTTACATGCAAATGAGGAATTACCATGACAGAATTATTTGAAAAATCCATAAAAACCTTGGAGCTTCCGGCCGTTTTGAATCTGCTGGCGGCGGAAGCGGTCAGTGAACCGGCGAAGGAAAAGGTCCTTTCCCTGCGTCCGGCAGACTCGGAATATGAAGTGAAACGCCGGCTTGGCGAAACTTCGGCTGCAAAGGCCATGATGGTGCTGCATACTGCGCCATCCTTCGGGGGCGTCAAGGATGTGCGCTCGTCCCTTTCCCGCGCGAACATTGGCGGGATGCTCAACACGCGGGAGCTTCTCGATATCGCGGGCGTTTTGCAGACCGCGCGCACCGTTAAAGCCTATGCCGACGGCGAGAGCTGCGGGCGCTCCGAGATCGACTTTCTCTTTTCGTCTCTGATGGCGAACAAGTATTTAGAAGAAAAAATTACCGGCTGTATTGTCGGTGAGGACGAGATTTCCGATGCCGCCAGCCCGGAGCTTTCGGATATCCGCCGCCACATCCGCGCGGCGGCGGCGCGCGTGCGCGAGGCGCTGCAAAAGATCATTTCCTCGCCGCAGTATGCAAAGGCCCTCCAGGAGCCGATCATCACAACGCGCTCCGAGCGCTACGTTGTGCCCGTGCGCGCCGACCATAAGAGCAGCGTGCCGGGCCTTGTTCACGACGTTTCCGCCAGCGGGGCGACGCTCTTTGTGGAACCCTTGGCGGCGGTCAAGGCGAACAATGAGCTGCGCGAGCTTTATGCGAAGGAAAAGCAGGAGATCGAACGCATCCTGATGGAGCTTTCCGCCGAATGCGGCGAGCACGGGGACGATATCGTCCGTGACTTCAATGTCCTCGTTGAGCTGGACTGTATCTTTGCCCGCGCAAAACTCAGCTACAAGCTCGATTGTCAGGAGCCGGTCATTTCAAAGCGCCGCATTGTTTTGAAAAAGGCGCGCCACCCGCTGCTGCCGAAGGGCACGGCGGTGCCAATCTCGGTCGAGCTGGGCGGCGAGTATGGCACGCTCGTCATTACCGGCCCCAACACGGGCGGCAAAACGGTTACCTTAAAGACCATCGGATTGTTCTGCATCATGGCCGCTTGCGGCCTGCATATTCCGGCGGCGGATGGCAGCGAGGTACCCGTCTTTGAAGGGGTGCTTGCCGATATCGGCGACGAGCAGAGCATTGAGCAGTCGCTTTCCACCTTCTCGTCGCACATGACGAACATTGTCAAGATTCTGGACGCCTGCAACGACGGAACGTTGCTGCTGTTCGACGAGCTGGGCGCGGGCACGGACCCGGTCGAGGGGGCGGCGCTTGCCACCGCCATCATTGAGTATGCGCGAAAGTGCGGCTCCGTCATCGCCGCGACGACGCACTACGCGGAGTTGAAGGTTTATGCGACCACGACGGACGGCGTGCAAAATGCCTCCTGCGAATTTGACGTTGCGTCTCTGCGCCCGACCTACCGGCTGCTCATCGGCATTCCCGGAAAGTCCAACGCCTTCGCCATCAGCGAGCGGTTGGGCCTTTCTCCAAAGGTGATTGAGGACGCGAAGAGCCACGTTTCTTCTGAGAGTGCAAACTTTGAAAACACCATCGAGCTTTTGGAAAAGGAACGCCAGAAGCTTGAAAACGAGCGCGAGGAAACCGAAAAGAGGCTCCGCGCCGCCGAAGAGGACGCGAAAAAGGCCGAAAAGCTCCGCCGCGAGCTTTCCGTGCGCCTGGAAATGGCGGATGAAAAGGCACGGCACGACGCACAGAGGATTCTGGACGACGCGCGCCGGACTGCCGAGCGGACTTTTGACGAGCTGGACACAATGCGCAAGCGCCAGAACAAGGAGCAGGACCACATCCGCGAAAATGAGGCCCGCGCCGAGCTTCGGCGGCAGCTCAACGAGGCGGACGGAAAACTCGCCTCCGTCCGTAAAAAGGAACAGAAACCGAGAAAATCCGCCCGCCCGGTCGAAGTGGGCGACACGGTTGAAATTCTCTCTATGGGCATGCAGGCAAAGGTGCTCGCCATATCGCCCGAGCGTGTTTTGGATTTGCAGGCGGGCATTATCAAGACGACTGCGAAGGAGGACGAGGTGCTGCTCCTTTCAGGCCCCGCAAAGGAAAAGCCCATCGGCTCCGCAGCTGCGGCAACGGGCCTGCGGCGGGAGGCGGTTTCCTCGGAGCTTGATTTGCGCGGTATGATGACGGACGAGGCGATTCCGGTTTTGGAGCGCTACATTGACAATGCCGTCATGGCAAAGCTTGAAAAGGTCACGGTCATTCACGGCAAGGGCACCGGCGCTTTGCGTACCGCCGTGCAGCAGAGTCTCAAAATGAACCGGGCTGTAAAGTCCTATCGGCTGGGCCGCTACGGCGAGGGGGAAAATGGCGTTACCGTCGTGGAACTGAAATAATCGGACAAAAACGACTCCTTTGCCGATTTGTTGACTGTGCAAAGCGACAAATTAGGGAAAATGAATTGACGTAGACAGTTTACTTTGATAAAATGACACAAGGATGAGTGCTGATTATGCCATTTAGCCATAAGGAGTGACGATAATGCTTACAAGAGAAGTAACGATCAATAATCAGGTTGGTCTGCACGCGAGACCCGCAACATTTTTTATACAGAAGGCAAATGAATTCAAGAGCAGTATCTGGATTGAAAAGGACGACCGCAAGGTCAATGCCAAGAGCCTTCTGGGTGTCCTATCTCTCGGCATCGTCAAGGGAACGACGGTCAATCTTGTTGCCGACGGCGGCGACGAAAAAGACGCGCTTAATACCCTTGCGGCCCTGATCGCGTCCGATTTCACTGAGTAAGCAAATTTCTATAATAGAGCGGGAAAAGGGGCTGTTGCAGCATATGCGCGGCGGCCCCTTTTCCCTGTGCAGAGGAATCGGTTCGTTTTGAGGCTTTTCGTTTTCCTCTTGACCGGAGACGCTTTCGGGCATACTATGGAACCATCATTTTCGGGGAGGCGGCTGCTACGGTAATAGACGACTTGCGCGACAAGGCAAACCGCTTGCCGCTTTTGCCAGGGGTCTACCTCATGCTGAACGAAAAGGGCGAGGTCATCTACGTCGGCAAAGCCAAAAAACTCAAAAACCGCGTGACGAGCTACTTTCGCGGCGAGCACGAGCCGAAAACCGCAGCGATGGTCGAGAAGGTGCGCGACTTTAACGTCATCGTCGCCGCGTCCGAGTTTGAAGCCCTCATTTTGGAAAACTCGCTTATCAAGCGCCACCAGCCGCACTACAACATCCTGCTGCGCGACGATAAGACCTATCCCTTCATCCGCATGGCAACGGAGGGTGAAAGTCAGGGCTTTTCAATTGTCAACTGCACGGCGGAGGACGGGGNNCCTTCGTATTTCGGCCCATTCGGCAGCCGGGGCATGTCGAAGGAGATCATCGACACGGTCTGTAAGGCGCTTTTGCTTCCGACCTGCGGCAAGAAATTTCCGCGGGACTTTGGGAAGGACCGCCCCTGTCTCAACTACCACATGGGCCACTGTCTCGGCTACTGCGTCGGAAAAGCGGGGCCGGACGAGTACGGTACAAGGATGCGCGACGCCCAGATGATCCTGTCCGGCAAGTCGTCGGAGCTTAGGGAACGGCTCGAGCAGGAGATGTACGCCGCGTCGGAAGAGATGAAATACGAGCTTGCCGCCGAATATCGCGACCGTTTGCGCGCCATTGGGGGACTTGACAACCGCCAGTCTGTCATCGGCGGCAAGGGCGCGGATACGGATGCCATCGGCTTTTACCGAGGCGCGAAGTGCTGCTTTTCCGTTTTGCACTACATGGGCGGTTGTCTGGTGGACAAGGAATACGAGCTTATGGACGAGCCGCTGGAGGACGACGCGGAGGCAATTTCGATGCTCGTGCGCCAGTATTACGCCCGCCGGGGCGCGTGGCCGCGCGAGGTGTTGCTGCCTTTCGAGACGGAGGACATAGCCGAGATCGAACAAATGCTTTCGGACGCTTCCGGGCATAAAGTCTACGTGAAGGCCCCGGAACGCGGTGAAAAGCACGTTCTTGTGGGCAAAGCCGCCGTCAACGCCAAGGAGGAGAGTCTGCGCTTCACAACGGCGAACCAGCGGCGCCTGAAAACGCTTGAGTGGCTGCGGGACACGCTGAATTTGCCTGATATCCCGCGCCGCATCGAGTCCTTCGACATTTCAAACACCGGCAACTTCGGCATCGTCGCGTCTATGGTCGTTTTTGAAAACGGAAAGCCCCTGAAGCGCGATTACCGCAAGTTTAAAATAAAAACGCTGACCGAGCAAAACGACGTCGGCAGTATGCGCGAGGTGCTGACCCGGCGCTTTACGCACTATCTGGAGGGGGACGAAAAGTTCGGCGCAAAGCCGGATCTTCTGCTCATCGACGGCGGCATGGTCCACGCCGCGACGGCGGAGGATGTTTTGCGCGAAATGTGCCTTTCCATCCCGACGCTCGGCATGGTAAAGGACGACCGCCACCGCACCCGCGCGCTGATCTATTCAAGCGGGCAGGAGGTCGGCATCGACGGAAATCCGGCGGTCTTCGCTCTCATCGGCAATATTCAGGAGGAGACGCACCGCTTCGCCATCGAATACCACCGCAGTCTGCGAAACGTAACCATCGCCTCAAAGCTTGAGGACATCCCCGGCATCGGCGAAAAGAGGCGCAACGAGCTTTTAAAGCAGTTCAAAACCGTCAAGGCCATTCGGGAAGCGAGCGTTTCGGAGCTTTCCGCCGTTGTTCCGAAGCGCACGGCGCAGGCGGTCTTCGATTATTTCCACAACGAAGAAAAAGAGAAATCCGAAAACACGGAGGAAAGCCAATGAGAGTCATCACCGGCACGGCACGGGGCAGAAAGCTCCGCGAGCCAAAAAACATGGACATTCGCCCCACGACCGATATNNCATCATTCAGTTCGATATTGAGGGCAGACGCGTGCTGGACCTCTTTGCCGGAACGGGCCAGCTCGGCATCGAGGCGCTTTCGCGCGGTGCTAAGAGCGCAACCTTCGTAGATCAGTCGAACGAAGCCATCGCTATCGTGAAGGAAAATCTCGAGCACTGTGAACTTACGGGCACGGTCGTGCGGAACGATTCCGTCAGCTTTTTGGAGCACTGCGGCAAGTTTGACCTCATCTTTCTGGACCCGCCCTATGCAGGCGGCCTTATGGAAGCGGCGCTGCGAAAAATTAATAAGTTTGACATCTTGGCAGACGGTGGTATAATTATTTGCGAAACTGATAGTAAAACCGCGCTGAAACCCATGGACTCTCCTTATTTCATCGGGCGCTCATACAAATATGGAAAGGTCAAGCTCACCGTCTGCGGCAAGACGGTATGACCTTCGCGCCTCGGAAAGGATGTTTTTCCAATGATAACCGCGATTTATCCCGGAACCTTTGACCCGATTACCCTCGGCCATCTTGACATCATCGACCGTGCGTCAAAAATCTTTGACCACCTCGTTGTCAGCGTTGTCATGAACCCGGACAAGCACCCGCTTTTTGAAATTGATGAGCGCGTGGAACTCATTGAAAAAGTGGTTAAGGACTATCCAAACGTCGAGGTCAGCTCATCCATTGAGCTTTTGGCCGACTTTGCCCGACGGTACGACAATCCGGTCATCATCAAGGGCCTTCGCAACCATATTGACTACGAATACGAAACGACGATGGCCGTTTTCAATAAAAAACTCAACCCACAGCTCGAGACCTTTTTCATCACGGCAAAGCTCGAATACACCTACGTAAGCTCTACGGCGGTGCGCCAGCTCGCGCTGTATGGGGCCGATCTTTCGGATTATGTGCCGAAGATCGTCGAAGATGAGATCCAGAAAAAATTCCAGAGCGGGAGGTAATCATTCACATGGATAACGAAATGGACAATGAAGTAACAGTATTGCTCGAGGAGCTTTACAACACGATCGCCGATGCGAAGACCTCGACCTTCGGCAGCAAGAGCAAATGCAGCATCGACAGGGAAAACGCCCTGAGTCTTCTGGACTCCATCCGCAACCAGTTCCCCATCGAATTTACGGAGGCAAAGCGTCTCGTCTCCGCCAAGGACGAGTTCATCGCAAACGCCAAGCGCGAGGCGGACACCATCCGCCGCTCCGCCGAGGAACAGGCAAAGCGCCTCGTTGACGAAACGGAGATTACCCGCACAGCTAAGGCGCAGGCAAACGAAACCATCAACCGCGCCGAGCAGCGCTCCCGTGAGCTTATGAAGGCCGCGAACGACTATGTGGACGATGCCCTGCGCCGCACCGAGGAGGCCGTCGCCGCCGCGCAGAACGAGGTTCGCGAGTCCCGCGCTCGTTTCCGCAGTCTCGCCAGTGCGCGCCAGAGCGTTCCCGTGCCCCAGCCGCAGGAGGTTGCGCCCGTGGAAGACCCGGAGGAATAAAACGCGTTCCCGGCGCGTTTCGCCGGTGAAAAAACTTTTCAACAAGTTAAAGCGCCAGATGAAAAAAATTCATCCGGCGCTTTTTCTATATTTTGCGGTCAGTGCCGGAGCGTTTGCAGCTCCGGCACAATTTCTTGTAAGTGTACTGACATATACACGAAAAGTGTTAAAAATTGGAGCGGAAAATCGACGGTTTTCACTCTTGCAAATTTTTATGTAAACGATTATAATGAAACGGCGTCGTGGGGAGAAGTGGGATGTTGTGCAACGATATCCCACAAAAGTGGCGCAAGAGGACAAAAATCTACGAGTCGTATCTTGAAACGGAGTCCCCGAAAATCGAAGATTTTGAGGGGACAGTAAAAGCGGCGCGGCGATTGCAGGTTTCCAAGGCTCCGAAGGAGCTGTCGGGAAACGGAGCAAAGGCGGTTGCTTTGACGAAAAGGGGGGCGAGGCTATGACAGGCGTATATGACCACACGCTGGACGCCAAGGGCCGGCTGTCCATTCCCGTCCGTCTGCGTGAGGAACTCGGAAACGTGTTCTATGTCACCCTCTCCATGGACAAATGCCTCTCCGCTTATTCCTCTGAAAGCTGGCAGGTCTTTTCGGACAAAATCAGCGCCATGCCCTATGTGAACCAGCGAAAAATGCGTCCGCTCTTCGCCTACGCCGCGAAGTGTGAGCTGGACGCGCAGGGCCGCATCCTGATTCCGCAGAATCTCCGCGACTTCGCGGGACTGACAAAGGACGTCACCGTCGTCGGTTGCAACAACCACGCGGAGTTTTGGGACAGCGAAAGCTGGAAGGCGGTCTACGTCGAGGAAACGACGCCCGAAAACATCGCGGCGGCCATGGAGGAACTGGAGTTTTAAGTGGATTACGGTCACTATTCGGTGATGCTCCGTGAATGCATCGACAGTCTCAATATCAAACCGGACGGGATCTATGTGGACGGAACGCTCGGCATGGGCGGACACTCCTACGAGATCGCGAGCCGTTTAACGACCGGCCGTCTCATCTCTATCGACCGGGAGACAATGGCTTTGGAGCGCGCCNNCGATATGGACAACATTTTGGATGATCTCGGCGTTGACAAGGTGGACGGAATGCTTTTTGACCTCGGCGTGTCCTCGCCGCAGTTGGACGAAGCGGACCGCGGCTTTTCCTACATGACGGACGCCCCGCTTGATATGCGCATGGATCAGAGCAACGCCGTCACAGCGGCCGATATCGTGAATACATGGTCCCGTGACGATTTGAAACGGATTTTATACGACTTCGGCGAGGAGCGCTACGCGCCCAGAATTGCTGAGGCCATCGTGAAATACAGAGAAGAAAAACCGATTGAAACGACGTTGGAGCTGGTTGACATCATCAAAAGCGCAATGCCGGCTTCCGCCCTCCGCGAAAAGCAGCACCCGGCCAAAAGAAGCTTTCAGGCAATCCGCATTGCCGTGAATGGGGAGCTGGACGCACTTTCGCAGNNCGCTTCGCCCCGGCGGGCGGCTGTGCGTCGTGAGCTTTCACTCGCTTGAGGATCGCATCGTCAAAAACGCGATCGCCTCGCGTGAAAACGGCTGCACCTGCCCACGCGATTTTCCTGTTTGTACCTGCGGTTTCGCCCAAACGCTGAAAAGCGTTTCCAGAAAACCGCTTTTGCCGCAAGACGACGAGCTGGGCGAAAACCCGCGCTCCCGCAGCGCAAAGCTCCGCGTGGCGGAAAGAATTTAAGTTTACGAAAATATCCGGGCGGAACGCCCGGTGACAGTCCGATAAAGGGGGATATGAAATGGCCGCAGCGACTGCAAGGCGCAAAAGATACACCACAGAGACCACCTATGGCAATCTCGCCTATGACTACAACCGTACGGCGCCGTTTCCCGGGGATCGCCCGGCGGATCGGCAGGTCATTATCCCCGGCGCGCCCGTCGTTGAGGACGAGGTCGTCTCCGCAACGCGGGTCCGCACGAAACAGGCGGTCGCCCCCATGGCAATCGTCGGCTATATCTGTGCGGCTGTTCTGCTCGTGTTTACGCTCATGGCGAAGATACAGCTCACCGAGGTGACGGACCAATCCGCCAAGCTCGAGGTGAAGCTCGCCGACCTGAAGATTGATCAGAACCGCCTGCTCATAAATTATGAAAAAGCTTTCAACGCAACCGAGATCGAGACCTATGCGACGACCCAGCTTGGCATGCAACGCGCGCGCGACGATCAGGTCTATTATCTCGACAACACCGTTCCCGACAAGGCCGTTATTATTGAGGACGCGGACGATAACAGTCTTGGCGCCCGTATCAAGGCCGCGCTCGACTCTCTTGCGGAATATTTCGCATGACCCCGGGAGTATATTAAAGGGAACCGCCGCAGAAGAAGGGGGAGCAGAAAATGACGGAACGCAGACGAAAACTGAATCCTCCCACCACGCCGAATGCGATGATGCTTCGCCGCACACTCTTCCTTTTGATAGTGTGCGGCATAGTTGCATTTTTAGTGTTGGCCCTGAGATTGTTTAAATTGCAGATTATTGACCATAGTTTTTACGAAACGAAGGCCATTGATCAGCAGGTCCGGGAGTCAACCGTCACTGCCGCGCGCGGCACGATCTACGACACGAACATGAAAATTCTCGCTATNNACAATATTGTTATAAACCCCCGCGCCATTAAAATGAACAAGGAGGATGCGACGCTGATTGCGCGCACGCTCTCCGAAATTCTGAATGTGGACTACGACGAAATTCTCGCCAAAACTGCTAAGTCAGAGTCCGGCTACCAGATGATCGCCCGCAAAGTCGAGCCGGATGTGGCGGACAAGGTGCGTGAGTTCAAGAACAAATACAAGCTATCCGGCGNNTGCAGCCTTGCCTGTCAGGTCATCGGCTTTGTCGGAACGGACAATTCGGGCCGCTCCGGGCTTGAGAGTACCTATAATTCCACGCTCACCGGCGTCAATGGCCGCACGGTCCGGGCCAAAAACGCCGCCGGAACCGACATGCTCTTCACGAGTTTTGAGGACTATTACGACGCGCAGGATGGCCAGAGCCTTGTTTTGACGCTTGATTCCACCATTCAGGGCTACATGGAAAAGCAGCTTGAGCAGGCCGTCAAGGACTACGACGTAAAAAACGGCGCCGCCGCCATCGCGATGAACGTCAAGACCGGTGGCATCCTTGGCATGGTGAGTCTCGACAATTACGATCTGAACAATTACCAGAAGGTAAACGATACCGAACAAGCGAAAATAGACGCTTTGTCTGACAAGGCCGAGCAGATAAAGCAGCTTGGCGATGCGCAGCAGCGCCAATGGCGCAACAAGGCGCTCAACGACACCTACGAGCCTGGCTCGACTTTTAAGATCATCACGCTCTCGATGGGACTCAACGAAGGAGTCATCTCCCCGAGCAGCACGTTTTACTGCAACGGCAGTATCAAGGTTAAGGGCGACGTAAAGCCCCGCCACTGCTGGAAGACGGTCGGTCACGGCAGCCAGACGCTGACGCAGGCGCTTGAAAACTCCTGCAACGTCGCCTTTATACAGATCGGTCTGAAGGTCGGCGAAGAAAAATTTTATGAATATGCAGAGGCTTTCGGCCTTTTGAACGCCTCATCAGATCCGAAGGCGCGGCTCACGGGTCAAACCGGCATAGACCTCCCCGGCGAGAGCGGCAGCCTTTGGTGGAGCAGAGACATGTTTTGCGACCCGGACAGCGAATCGCAGCTCGCAGCGGCCTCTTTCGGTCAGACCTTTAAAATAACGCCGCTTCAGCTTATAACGGCTGTTTCCGCCTGCGTCAACGGCGGAAACCTTATGAAGC
>DEMY01000089.1:0-2063 GCA_002359425.1 Clostridiales bacterium UBA2658 | reverse complement strand
GGCGTCGCGCCGATGGACGATCCGCAGATCGCCATCCTCGTTTTGCTCGACACGCCGAAGTCGAACACTGTTTACGTCAGCGGCGGCAACATGGGCGCGCCGACGGTTGCAAAGATGTTCAGCGACATTCTCCCGTACATGGGCGTGGAAGCGAAATATGACAGCGACGAAAAGCAGGTCGCAGATAAGACTGTCCCGAACCTCGTCGGCATGACGCAGGCGGAAGCCCAGCAGAAAGTAAGAGAAGCGGGTCTCAGCATCAAGATAAATGGCACCGGCGAAAAGGTCACGGCCCAGCTCCCGGCGGCAAACACCGTCGTCGCGGCGGGAAGCCAGATTCTGGCCTATTGTGACACCGACCCGCCGACTGCGCAGGTCACGATGCCGGATCTTTCGGAGATGAGCTATAGTCTCGCGCGGCAGACGCTCGCAAACTACGGTCTCTACATCCGCGCGACAAGCCCGGTCTCGAACGCGGCGGCTGTCACGGTTACGAGCCAGACCATCGGTGCTGGCACACAGGTAAAGCCCGGTACCGTCGTCGAGGTCACGGTCATCGACACGAGCAGTCAGGGCAGATATTGACACACAGCATTTGGGGGGGAAGAAACATGAAACTTGAAACGCTACTGGACGGCGTTGAGACTCTGGAGCTCCACGCCGACTTGCAGATGGAAATAGGGGACGTGAGTTACGACTCCCGCCACACGAAGCCCGGCGACATCTTTGTCGCCATCCGCGGCTTTGAAAGCGACGGACACAAATTTATCGGCGCGGCCGTCAAAGTGGGCGCGGCGGTCATCCTGTGCGAGGAATCGCCGCAGGAGAATGTTCCGTATGTCCTCGTTCAAAACGCGCGCCTTGCGCTGGCGCTTGTTTCAAAGAACTATTTTGGCAATCCGGCGGGCGAGATGAAGGTCGTCGGCATCACGGGAACAAACGGAAAGACAACGACAACAATCCTCATAAAACATGTTTTGGAGGAGGTTTGCGGCGCAAAGGTCGGACTCATCGGAACCATTCAAAATATGATTGGCGACGAGGTTGTCCCCACGGAACGCACGACGCCGGAGTCCTACGAGCTGCAAAAGCTCTTTCGTGAAATGGCGGATCAGGGCTGCCAGTATGTTGTTATGGAGGTTTCGTCCCACTCGCTGGATCTCGACCGGGTTGCGGGCGTGCGCTTTGCGGTCGCGGTGTTCACGAACCTTACGCAGGATCACCTCGATTTTCACAAGACCATGGAGGCGTATGCGGGCGCAAAGGCAAAGCTCTTTGAGCGCTGCGACAAAGCGGCTGTGAACCTCGACGACGAGTGGGGCGGCTATATGGCCGAGCGATGCCGCTGTCCGGTCTTTACCTATTCGGAGACAAAGCTTGAAGCGGATCTTGTGGCAAAGGACATCCGTCTTTCGCCCACGAACGTCAAGTTCTGCGCGCTGGCGATGAACAGTCTGGAGCGCGTCACATTGGAAATTCCGGGCCGGTTTTCGGTATACAACGCCATGAGCGTCCTTTCAGCCTGTATTCTTCTGGAGCTGCCGCTTGATAAAATTTGCCGGTCTCTCGGTACCGCCAAGGGCGTCAAGGGCAGGGTGGAGGTCGTGCCGACGCCGGAGGACTTCACGGTCCTGATCGACTATGCCCACACGCCGGATGCGCTGGAAAACGTTTTGAAATCCATGCGCGAGGTAACGAACGGGCGCCTCGTTGCTGTGTTTGGCTGCGGCGGAGACCGGGACAAAACAAAGCGCCCCATTATGGGTAATATCGCGACAAGTCTCGCTGATTTTTCAGTCATCACCTCCGACAATCCGCGCACAGAAACGCCGGGAGATATCATTTCGGACATTTTAGCGGGCGTCAAGGTTCCTAAAAACCGCTACAGAGTAGTTGAGGACCGGGCGGCTGCCATATGCTGGGCCATTGACAACCACCAGCCCGGTGATGTTATAATACTTGCCGGCAAGGGTCACGAGGATTATCAGATCGTCGGCAAGGAAAAGCGCCATATGGACGAACGTGAAATCGTCGCGGAACACCTTGAAACGCTTGCCGGGAAA
>DEMY01000052.1 GCA_002359425.1 Clostridiales bacterium UBA2658 | reverse complement strand
GCCAGTTCCTGCTCGAGGAGATTTGCCATTTCGGGGTAGCAGGACATTGCGTTGGAGGTACCGTTCATGACCAGCATACGACCGGGCATCGGGCAGGGCTTATGCCTGCGCAAATCCGCACACTTGCCCTGAAGCTCATAAGTGCGGTTTGCATTTTTCATGGTTTCTTTCATTACATCCCAGTCGAGCTCGTGTCCTGTAAAGTCCTCCATAAACTTCACGAACGCCTCGGTCTGATTAGCGAGGTACTCAAGTCCGCGCTCATCGCGGCGGAACGGCTGGTCAAAGCCGAAGGACGGCACATCCTNNATAAACGACGCGGGAGGAGTCACAGGGTACGGAGGAATACACAAAGGCATCGGCCGTAACGCCATACTGGTCCTCAACAAGCGTACCGAGGTAAGTCTTGCACAAACCGCAAGTCGTGGGCGGAACGTATTTCTCGGCCGCGTCGATAAACTTGCCTGTCAAAATCGGGTTCGGGGACAGGCGGATCGGTACGGTGTCAAGATAAACCGGCACACAATCAAACGCAACGATGATATCGACCGGAACAGGACCGCCGAAGAAGACAAGCTTCTTGCCGTTTTTGTGTGCGTCGCGGACCTGATGCCACATATCATACTGGATTTGAAGTGTCCAGAGAAGCTCAGGGTGCTTTTCTTTCATACGCTCCATCTGGCCTTCGACTTTTTCACAGCAGAAATCAAAAACAGACATTTCGCCGCTCATAACGGCGTCTTCAAGTCTTGTGTCTTTCGCCATTTCAGTTCTCCTTTTCGATCATTTCGATGAATGCTTCGGCGCGGATCGCGAGCTGGCCAGCATTTGACATGTGCTCCTCGCGCTCGAGCGTGAGCACCGGCACCCCCGCCTCTGCAAGCTTCGGCTCGAGGAACATGCTCTCTCCGCCCCAGCACTCGCAGTACTGCATCTTTTCATACACGACACCGTCAACCTTATATTCCTTCGCGGTATCGGCCACCCACTGCTGGAACTCGATGCGGTTGTCCATCATGCGCGGGCAGACGATACGGGTGAGATAATATTTGGCGATGGAACCGAGGACGTCCTTGTCGTCAACGTCCATAAGACTGTTAAAGCTGCGGCTACCGTAGCAAAGCGCGTCGGCAACGAAAAGGCCGCCCTTGTCCTCGATAACCTTGACGTATTCTGGGTCATCCAGCGCGGAGCCGATGAGCATGAGACGTGCGCGCGTGTTTATGATGGGCTTGCGGTTTTTTGCGTCCGCGAGAAACGCCTTCAAAAGCTCGTTGTATTCGTCGATGGGCAGATCGCAGTAGTTCAGCGTCAGGCTGAGCATCTCCGTTCCGCTGATAATGGGGGCATTCTCCTTGCGAAGCGCGAAGATCTGCTGCATCAGCGCGCGGGCCTCGTTGTATTTGGCGATCGAAGCCTTGAGCTTTTCGTCCGTANNCGGCGCTGAATTTCTCAAGTACGTCGATAAGGTCTTTCAGTTCGTTCACATAGTATGTAAGCTCAAGCGGACCCTGCTTTCTCGGCGCGCCAAACTGGAAAAAAAGCTTGCCGGTTTTTTTCTCCTCGTCGACGTGCTTGGCGTTGTCGAAGCAGCGGGCCGACATCATGCAGCCGTCGGACGTGACAATACCGTCGAGCTCGTATTTGCCGGAAAGCCAGTTTTGGAGCATACCTCTGGCGTAGCTGCAGCTGAAGGTCGACATCCACGTGTCGCCGTCCGGGCTCTCCGCGCAACCGGTCGCGCGCAGGCGGACGGGTAAAATATCCAGCGCATACATAATCTCCACCGGGACGTGGCAGCAGATGACTCCGAGGGCTTTTTTGCCCGATGCTCTCCACGCCTTCACGGCTTCGCCCGATATCTCCGAGTCAAATAACTTCTGATAGTCCATAAGTCTCCTCCTTATTCTCAAAAGAACTCTCTGTGCCGACGCTGCGCCGGACAGAACGGATATCTGCCGGGTCAAGCTTTAACGTAGCGCGCTACACATTAAGACTAATTCTACATATCCCTGTCGAAAAACGCAATTCGCAAACTGCACAAAATGTAGCCAGCTACATTGTTTAATATGAATATTGCTCGGTTTTATATCTAAAATCTGTGCAAACAGTCTGGTATTTTCGGCAAAATATAAACTTTTAGAGGGGTATTCCGACAGCTTGCACAAATTTTTGCGTATAATTGTAGTTAGCTACATTGTTGACTTTTCCTCTCGCTATGGGTAGAATAATTCTTGAAGCACAGCTTCAAAATATGCCGGCTTAGACCGGCCCGCCGACTGCTCCCCAACCGGCGGCGGTGATCCTGACGGTATCCGTCCTGCGGGAAAACGCAGCGGCCAGATAATTCGGAGGTTACGATTATGGCATATTCTATGGATACAAAAATGGGCGACATCCTTTCCAATCCCGACGCAGTCAAGATCCTTGACGAGCTCATGCCCGGCGCTTCCACCAACCCTATGATGAAGATGGCCAAGGGCTTCACCCTCGGCAAGATCGCCAAGACGCCGGCAGCTAAGGTTTCCGAAGCGCAGGTCCAGTCTCTGGTCGATGCTCTGAACGCAAAGCTCGGCTAAGCGCGAACGCGAAATGTTTCCGACAGCCGGAGGACCTCGCCGTCAGGAGGTTCTAAGGCAGTCTTTCTCGAAAACGATCCGGTGTTTTCAAGGCAGTGCACTTTTTTGTGCGCTGCCTCTGTTTTTTTATCCTGCGGCGCAGCCAGGTATTGCCTGGCCCTGGATGTTTTTACGGCCCAGCGGAAAATTCACATTGTCGTCACCATTTTTGCCTTGCGAAATAGTAAAATAAAGCTAAAATTTGCCGGCTTTCGCGCATTTTCACGCAATGGCAGTTTGACCGCGGCCACTGGCGGCGAAAAAAACCAAAATTCGAGAGGCACAGCTATGAAAAGATTTTTAAGCATCCTTTTGGCCGCCGCGCTATGTCTGGGGCTCCTTTGCCCGGCTATGGCCGCTTCGCGAGACACATCGCTCGCCTACAACCTTGCGGTCGAATTGCGCGGGCTGGGGCTTTTTCAAGGCGGGTCGGACGGCGACTTTGCTCTCAACCGCGCGCCAACAAAGACGGAGGCGGTCGTCATGCTGGTGCGTCTGCTCGGAAAGCAGGACGAGGCGGCAAGCGCGAACTACGCCTGCCCGTTCACGGATGTCGCCGCATGGGCAAAGCCCTATGTGGCCTCCGCGAACCGCGCGGGACTTGTAAACGGCGTTTCAGCGACACAGCTCGGTACCGGAAATGCGAGCGCCTCAACCTATTTCACTTTCGTTCTCCGTGCGCTCGGCTATTCGGATGGCGAGGGTGCGGATTTCACGTGGGATGACCCCTTCTCTCTGGCACAGAACGCCGGTATCCTGCCGGAGGCGGTGCACCTTGCCTCGTTCCAGCGGGCAGACGTCGTTTTTGTCTCCTACGCCGCTCTCGGCGCGAGCCTCAAGGGAATGGCTGGCACACTTGGCCAAAAGCTTCTCTCGGNNTTTCGGCCGAGGAGATCTACGCCAAGTGCTCCCCTGCCGTTTTCTACCTCCAGACCTATGACTCCAAGGGCACGGCCTCCGCTTTCGGCTCTGGCTTTTTCATCGCGTCTGACGGTACGGCGGTCACGAACTACCATGTCATCGACGGCGCGTATTCCGCAAAGATAACGCCCTTCGGCTCCGACAAGACCTATGACGTACTCGGCGTTTACGCCTGTAGCAAGGAGCAGGACTGGGCGGTCCTCAAAATCGGCGGTTCCGGCTTTTCATGGCTGAAGCTTGCCTCGACCGCGCCGGCTGGCGGCGCGACGGTTTACGGCATCGGCAGTCCGCTCGGTCTCACGAATACGATCTCGCAGGGCATCGTCTCCAGCCCGAAGCGAGACATGAACGGCGTGAACTTCATCCAGACTACCGCCGGGCTCAACAAGGGCAGCAGCGGCGGACCGCTCCTGAATCAGTACGGCGAGGTCGTTGGCATCACGACCGGCTCCTTCGACATGGTGACGCTCAATCTTGCGCTCTCCATCGATTATATCAGGAGCTTTTCGAAGGCCAGCGTCAAGACGCTTCTTGCGCTCTCCGTAAATGACAATGCGAGGCTCTCGGGCTATGCGGAGTACCCGGACATTCCCGACCTAGGCGCGTTTTACGGCATCCCACTCCTTGGCAAAAGCGCATCGGATGCAGGCATGACCTATTATTATTCCATGAGCGCGCTCAAGTCCGCCAGCGCATGGACCGGGGACCCGTCCGAAACGCCACTGTACCTGACCGTTTTGCAGCAATGGGGACTGACAGCGCTTTCGAGCTTCTATGTCGGCCAGAACTTCTTCTGGGAGTTGGCCTCTTCCTCCGGCTCCGTCTCCTATCTTGTCATCGTCGGCACGACGCGCTACGGCGGTGCGCCCGCACTTTCGGTGCAGATTCTGCAATCGAACGCCTGAACAAAATAAAAGCCGCGCCGCAGATCAAGCTTTGATCCGCGGCGCGGTGTTTTTGACTTTACAGCAGCTCCTCGAACATGACGCAGGAGCTTTGGATCAAGGGCTTTGTTGAAGCGTGAGCGTTCATATCCGCTTATTTGCTGTGCACAATGTCCTCCGCTTTGGTGTCTGCCGTCATTGCGACGACGAAACCGGTTTTTACGCCCGGCCGGTCGAGGGCGCCGAAAGCATTTTTGCCGGCGTCTTCGCCACTGTTTCGGCAGGGGGCAGAATGAAACGCACAGCAATCTCTGTTCCTTCGCCGGGCGCACTTTTAACCGTAATGGTCCCTTTCATGAGGTCAACAATGCGTTTCACAATGGAAAGGCCCAGTCCCGTGCCGGCCTCGTTCATCGGCTGGTCCGTCGCACAGGATTCCTGCGCAAAGGGTTCAAACATCTTCTTCTGGAACGCCTCCGACATGCCGATGCCGGTGTCCCGAACCTCAAATCCGCAATTTATGAGTCCGTTCGACATTCTGCGGCTGTCCGCAAGGTAGGTCACTCTTCCGCCGGGCGGGGTGAATTTAACGGCGTTTGAAAGGAGGTTCAGGGATATCTGGTTAAAGCGGACGCGGTCAACAACAATTGTCTCCTCACAGCCGCAGTTGATGACGGAAAAGGCGACGCCCTTCTGGCGGCAGAGCGGCTCGAACATGCCTCTGACTGCGGCGATGTGTTCGTCATAGGGATAGGGTTCCGGGTGCAGTTCAATCTTGCCGCCGTCGATCTTCGCGATATCGAGAATGTCGCTGATCAGATTAAAAAGGAACGTATTTGAGCTTTGAATCTCTTTGAGGTCTTTCAAAAGCTTTCCCTGATCGTCAATATCCTCAAAGGCAAAATTTGTAATACTGCTGATAATGTCCATCGGCATTCGGATGTCATGGCTGATGCGGGAAAGAAACGCGGACTTTGCCTCGTTTGCCGCCTCGGCGACGCAAAGGGCCTTTTCCATGGCAAGAAACTGCTTTTGCTCCTGCTCGTAGGTGGCGGTAACGTCCGTCTGAATGACAAGGATTTCGCGGGCCGTCTCGTCGAGATAACTATACTGAAGCTGCTTTCGGAACTGGTGACCGTTCTCGCTGTGGAGATAGGCGAATACATGATCCGACGCGGCGGCAAGCTTTTCCTTCAGGTTTTGAATCGACGTGCGTTCCACAAAAAGCGCCTGATCGCCTTCATCCACGTAATGGTCAATGCCGTACTGTATGCAGACGCAATAGTCCATCTTTTTCTTGACGGGAAAGCCCTGTGCCACACGGTTGATGTTTCGGAACTCAAAGGTATGTGCCTCGGGGTCAATCAGGCCGATGTAGTCGCACTTCTCGTTCGTAACGCGCTGAATAATGGCCTCTTCCTTTTTTCGCTCCGTAATGTCGAAGGTGTAGGTGACAGCCTCAACATCGCCGGTCGCAGGGTTCTGGACCAAATCGAAAAAGGTGGAGACCCAGCGGCGCCCACCGGGTTCCGCTTCCATCGGATACTCAATGGTGAAGCGGCTCTGCCCAGTGCGGAAGGCATCCAGCAGCTGCAGACGGCTAAAGCGCGGGACGTACGCCGCGCGCAGAGACTCGTCTGCAATGCGCACCGCGATCGCATCTAAAAGGCCATCCGCCGTGCCGCTTTCCTGAAACGCCAGAAGCGCGGGGTCGGCGCTTTGCCCATCCACACACCGGTTTTTAGTGAGGTTCAGCCGAAAGGCGCCGAGTGACTGCGGGTTTGTTTCGAGGAAGTGGCGGACGAAACGGTCGTATCTTTCCTGCTCCAGCTTCTGCGCCGTAATGTTCCGGCCGATGCCGTAGGCTCTGACGGGCCTGCCGCTTTCGTCGAAGACGGTCGTATAGGTGATGCGCTCGCAGCACGGCTCCGCGCCCGGCTTCAGACGGTGCCAATACTCGCAGGAAGCCGTCGGCGCGCCATTTTCGATCTTCTCATACATTTCAGCGATTGCGCCGAAATCCCGGTCGTCAACCCACTCGGCACAGGAGGCGGGAATATTTTCAATGACCTTCGGAATTCCGAATTTTTCACGTTCTTCCCTTGCCGTTCCATTATCCAAAAGAAGAATTCTGTGGTTTTGAACGTCGTACTCCCAAACGGAGAGCTGCGCCGTTTCAACGGCCGACTCATACATCCGGCGGCTTTGCAGGATGGATGCCTCCGCCTCCTTTTCCGCGGTGACGTCCGTGAGGCAAGCAAACGCAATAATGCTCTCGCCCTGCGGAACGGTCCGTGCGGAAAGACGAAGCCAGCGGTATCCCTTTTTGTTTCCACGCAGAAAACGGAAGCTGTATTCAAATCGCGCGTTCGGCTCGGCGAGCCTGCGTATGCTCTCCTCGGCGCTCGACCGGTCGTCCGGCCAGACCTTTTCAAGAAGCGCCGCATCGGCAACAGAAAAGCTCTCCGGCGTAACGCCCAAAAGCTCATGGATATAGGGGTTCATGGCAATCTGTGTGTAGATGCCATTGCGAACCTGACAAACGCCGACGCCGACAGGAACATTGCCGATTATTTTTTCAAGATCCATTTTGTCGATCTCTAGGCCCTGCCGCTGCATCTTCTGCTCGGTAATGTCGTTGACGTAGAGCGCAGCGGCAGCGTGCCCGAACCAGTTTATCTCGCAGCCGTCTATACGGTACCAGCGGTCCTCGCCAGCGAAATAGTATTCGTCTTCATGTACGGAGCCGTCCTTCAAATTCCGAAGCGCGCACCATGGACACGGCCTTTGACGGCCCGCAATGAAATCGTAACACGTCTGGCCGCAGAAATCATCCCGGCCCCAAGCTTGAAGCGCAGTCTCGTTGGCATAAAGCAGCTCGTAGCTGCCGCGCTCGATGACGTAGATTTTTCCGCCCGAATGATCCAGAAGCAAGGCGTGCTCCGCCGACTCGGAGGAAGTATTGAGAAAAGCCGTTATAATGACGGGGCTGCCGTTTTGCGTTCCGGCAAGACGGGCTTTCGCATGAATCCATACAAAAGGTCTTGTCGTGTGCAGAACCCGAAAAGTCAGCTCGACCTCCGGCGTACCGGTGGAGAGCGCCGCGAGCTTTTTCGCAACGGCCGGACGATCCTGCTCCAGAACGACTCTCACGGCGTCCTGCTTTGTAAGCGCACGATAGGCCTCCTCCGTCATGCCGGAAAGGGCCGGGGCGCCGGGTGACACAAAGATTGCCGTAAGCGCGCCATCCTTTAGCCGGTAAACAGCAAAATCACCCGGCATTGTCTGTATAACACAATTGAGGTCGTGTTCACTGCATTCCATTGCCGTCCTCCTGCTTTTTCTATAGTCCGTATGCAATGGACATCTTTTTCTTTAAATCAAATAATGTCCTTTTGGGATGATATTATTTTCTTTCGTCCGTATCAATAGTTTTAGAAGCTGTATTTTTACAAAAAAGAAGAAACTTAGTCTAGAATCTTTTATCAAAAGAGCGTATCATGGTAGCGGAACGCGTCTCCGCGCTGCAGACGTGCGCCCGACTCACGAAAAGAGAGGATGAAAAAAATGAAAAAAAAAGTGTTTTCCCTGCTGCTGTCCTGCGTCCTCATGCTGGGGCTTTTGCCCTCCGGCGCGCTCGCGGCGGAAACGAATGNNGCGCTCGCGGCAAAGGACGGGTGGATCACGGGCGTTACCGCCACACGCTTTGCTCCAGACGAGCCCATGACGCGCGGTATGCTCGTAACCGTCCTGCACCGCCTTGCCGGCACGCCGAAGGCGGCAAAACAGACCCCGTTTTCGGACGTTGCCGCCGGTACGTGGTACTACGACGCCGTCGAGTGGGCGGCGGCAAACGGTATCGTCACAGGCTACGACGGAGCCTTTGCGCCAAACAGTCCCGTGACCCGCGAGCAAGCGGCGGCGGTTCTTCAGCGCTTTGCAAAGTTCCAGAGCCGCGACACGAGCGGCGCCAGCGAGCTTACGGGCTTTTCGGACGCCTCCGCTGTCTCGGCATGGGCCAGAGATGCGATGGGCTGGGCCGTTTCAAGTGCGCTCATCAGCGGAACGGACGGCGGAGCGCTTGCTCCCCAGTCCGGCGCGACCCGAGCGCAGACAGCCGTTATCCTCTCGCGCTACAGGATCGCTTCCGAGCTTGAAACGGTTTCGGATGCCTATGTCGCCCAATTTTTAAAGGGTAATTTCAAAGATTTCTATAACGACAGCGACGAAACGATGCACAAGAGCACCACCGTCGATCAGCTTTCCCAGCTCTGGGCGGCAACGATTCAGTCCATCGGAACGCCGGGCAAAGTTTCCGCCGGCATTTACGGCAAAACGCAGGGCTACAGCGCCGTGACCGTTCCCGTGGAGTGCACGCTCTACAAGCTGAATGTGACCTTTGTCTACGACAGCGAGGGCACGCCCGCAGGTCTGTCCTTCCTCGCCGCGCCGAAGGATGCGCCCGCGGCGCAGTCCTCCGGCGCATGGCAAGAATACAGCGTCACAGTCGGCGAGAAATCGCTTCCCGGTATGCTCACCGTGCCGAAGAACGTATCAAAGCCGCCGGTCGTCATTCTGGTGCAGGGTTCCGGCTCCTCCGACATGAACGAAGCGCTCGGCACAGTGCCGAACAAGCCCTTTGAGGATCTTGCACACGGTCTCGCTGAGCAGGGTGTTGCGACGCTGCGGTACAACAAGCGCTCCTATCAGTACCCGGCCGAGGCGGCGAAAGTAGCAACCATCCAGTATGAGATGCTGGACGACGCTGCCGCCGCCGTGAAGCAGCTTTCCGCCGACAGCCGCGTGGACGGCAGCCGCATCTATCTGCTCGGCCACAGTCTCGGCGGCATGATGGCTCCGAAGATCGCGGCGGACAACCCGCAGGTCAAGGGCTTCGTCTCGCTCGCGGGTTCCCTACGCAGTTTGCAGGACATTATGCTCGATCAGGTCAAGGCGTCCATCGCAGCGAGCACAGCCCTGACGGCGCAGCAGAAAACAGATCAGCTCGTGCAGAGCGAGGCGATGATTGCGCAGACAAAAACGCTCGACGACGGCGGCAGCGGTTTTATCGCGGGCATCCCCACAGCCTACTGGAAAAGCCTCAACGAGATCGACAGCAAATCCATCGTCCAGAGCTTGAGCGTCCCCATGCTCATTTTACAGGGCAGCGCAGACTTTCAGGTCTACCCCGATAAAGACTACAAGCTCTGGCAGGATACCCTGTCAGGCCGCAAAAATGTCACCTTCAAGCTTTATGACAGCTTGAGCCATCTCTTCATGCCCAATCAGGTCTCCTCCACCGGCGCACCGGACGTGACTGTCTATAACGCCCCGAACCACGTTGACACGACCGTAATCAAGGATATTGCAGGCTGGGTCAAAGGACAGTAACCATAAAAAACAAAAAATGCCCCCCGGCTGACCGGGCGGCATTTTTTGTTCATTTTTACGCTTCAATGAGTTCCTTTAAAAGGGCGGGCACCTTTTCGGCCATATCCTCGTCGGAAAACTGACAGGTGCCAACGACTCTGTGGCCTCCGCCGCCGTATTTGAGCATGAGACTGCCGACGTCCACCATTGCGGTCTTGTTGAGCACCGAATAGCCGACGGCGCAGCTACAGCCATTGCCGCCTTTGCCGTTTACGATCCAACAGGAGAGGTTCTGCTCCGGATAGAGGCTGTAGATGAGAAAACGGTTGCCGGAATAGATGGGGTCTACGCCGCGCAGGTCGCTGATGATGACCTTTCCCTCCGTGCGGGTATAGGTCTTGACCATCTCGATAAACCGTTCGTTTTGTTCGTTGTAGACCTCTGCGCGCTCCCGCACGTCCGGCAGAGCAAGGATTTCGTCGATATCCATGGAGCGGCAGCAGTCGATAAGCTCCTCCATGAGCTTGTAGTTGGGGATACAAAAATCGTGCCAGCGGCCGAGGCCGGTGCGCGGATCCATAATGAAGCCAAGCAGGACCCAGCCGGTCGGATGCAAGATTTCGTCCCGCGTGAGATTTGCAGAGTCAACCTTGTCCGCCGCTTCAAGCATGGCCTTGAAGTGCGGAAAGCGCGCCGCGCCGCCGTAATAATCGTAGATGATGTGGGCGCAGGAGGGGGTCTGACGGCTCTCGCCCTTATATTTTCCGGCAAGCTGGTTGCGCTCCAGCTCGCTTGAATGGTGGTCGAACCACAGGCCGCAGCCCGGAACATAGGGCACGTTCGCGAGACAGTCGTTTTCATCTATCTCGATCAGCCCGTCCTGAAGGTCCTTCGGGTGGCAGAACTTCCAGGAGTCGATGACCCCTGCTTCCTTTAAAAGCGCGCCGCAGGCAAGCCCGTCAAAATCTGAGCGCGTGATGAGTCTCATTTTTTCTCCCCCTAAAACGCTAAAACGCTTTGTATTTTTCGCCGCGCATCCCTTGCTGCACGGCATTTTCTTCCGAAGTGCATGCAAAGAGATTATACTATCGTTTTCCGCGCTTGCAAAGCATTTTTGTGAAATCGGGAGGAAATTGTCTCCCGTGCGCGCTCAGGTTTTGCACGGATAGGGCGGGCAGACATAGCGGCCATTGTTTTCGCTTTTGCCCTTGACGTTGATGGCGGCCTTCGGGCAGCGGTTGATGCAGCCAAAGCAGCTCATACATTTGCCGTCAAACAAGGGTTTTCCATCCTTCATCGTGATATTGTTGACCGGGCAAAACGCTGCGCACTGACCGCATGAAACGCAGGCGTCCGACACGACGAAGTTTTTGCTGTTTGCGGCAAAGTGGTTGAACATGGGGTTCACAACGCCCGACAAAAAGCCCGCCGCCGGGGTCTTGTCTGTTTTTTCGATTGTCTTGCCCGCTTTGATGGCGACAGCGAGTATTTTGAGAACCGGAAGCGCCGCTTCAAGCGTTTGGCGCGCCTCCTCCTCGCCCGGCATGCTGTCGGCAACGACATAGTTACTGGGCATCACGACGCCGGAGAATCCCTTCCATTCCAGACCCCGTTTTTTGCAGAGCTTTTCGCAGTATTTTCCGCAGTTTCCGCTTTTCCCGCCCATTGTTGCAACGACGTAGATGTCCCTGCTGCCGGAAAATTCGGCGGTCTTCAGGATATCTTCGATCCGCTGCGGCAGCCGCCATGCATAGATGGGCGAAACGACGACGAAGGGCTTTTCCGAATGAAAGGCCGTCTTTGCGCCGCTTTTCAAAACTTCGTTCAGCGAAACAAGCTTATCCTCCAGCGCCTCTGCGAGAAAGCGGGCGGCATATTCGCTGTTGCCGGTACCGGTGAAAAATAAAACCATGAGCGTCCTCCTCTGTTTTTGTATCAGTCCTCTTCCATGAGACACGCAATCTCCTCGGCCAAAATGCGGGCTACCCCGCCGCGGTAGAATTTTAAACTCCGCGCGGATCCGACGGCAAGTGGGATAGCGCACAGACATCTTGTGCTTCTTTTTAAAATATACGTCCATAGCTCGATTTGTCAACCGTTTTTACTGAAACGATGGGCGTTTTTTTGCCCTATACGCAGCGCGTACTTTGAACATACGCGCTGCTAATGGTATTACATTTCTGATGAAAGCCATATTACAAATTGTTGGCTCAAACTTGATCTTCGCGCAATCATTCCGGTATTTTTATTATACAATCGTAAAAAGGCTGCTTCGATCCGTTCCGGTTGAAGCAGCCTTTTTTGTTTCTCGGGCGGCAGTTTTCGCAGCCCGTTTATTTCCCGCTCGCGCAGGTTTCCACCCAATTTATAAAATTCGTTGTGCTGTCGCCGGTACGCTCGGCCATTGTGTGCTTCTGGCCCCAGATGGCGGCAAAATCGACATCCTTAACCGTTGCGTCGTTTTTCAGTGCGAGCGCAAGGTTGGTTTCGACCGTGAGCGCAGTGTCGGACTGGCCGATGCCGGTGCGGATGCGCCAGTATTTCGCTGGAGTCGAAGTGTTGTAGCCCTTGTAATAATTACAGAGATAGTACATGGGATTGTACATATCGACGCGGGTCTGCATATCGGTGCCCAGCGCATCTCTTTCTGCGAGATCCGCTGCAAAATCCGCCGCATAGGACGCTTGCCAGTCGCGGGNNAGCGTCGGGTCAAAATGGTATGCCAGATCGCGCCCATTGCCGAAAAGGGCGTTCTCGCCCTGTCCGCGGTCAAGCTCGTCGAACGCGCCGAGCACTTCAGTGGCGGTCTTGCAGTGCGTGACAAAGGCGCGGATGCTCGTCACGCGCACTTTGTTGGCCGTTTCGTCGTAGATCACCCACCGGGCGTCCGAATTGAGGGCGTCGATATAATCCTGAACGGTTTTGTAGGTCGTGCCGGCAGAAGCGCCGTCCGTTTGCGTAGCGGGACTCTGCAATGTCTGACCACCGGGCGCACCGCTCGGCGCCGTACCGGCCAATCCCTCGGAGGGACCGCTCGCGTTGCCACCAAAAGAGCCGTTCGTGCCATCCGGGAGTTGCTGCGCTCCGGCTGCTTCGGTATATGGGAACGTCGTGTCGGCAAGGAAAT
>DEMY01000075.1:6729-28754 GCA_002359425.1 Clostridiales bacterium UBA2658 | reverse complement strand
CGCAAGAAGCTTTTTATGCTTTTTGATGATTGTCTGCCTCCCTTACATGCAAGCTTTTTGGAACCTGCTGGTTATTGTAATGCATACCGGACGAAGCTGCAAGCCCAATAATCGGGACCAACGGGGATTTTCCTTAGAAAACAGTATTGTCAAGCGCAAACGCCGGGAAAAACTGCCGGATTTTTTATTTAGACGTTTCCGTTTCTAATTTGTTCGCTGTTTTTCAGCCGTGAGGGAAATTTCCCGCTCTCCGGCGGGGGCGAAATGCTTGACTTATGTTGGAAACAGGGTGTATATTATATATAGACAAATAAATTAGGCATATTTTGCGCCTGACGTCGAAATTTGGTTTGAGACGAAAGATTGCAGAAAGCCGCGGGAGGGGCTAGGCCGTTTCCGCATGCTGTTGCGTCTTTCAGATGAAAGACGCATTTTTTTTAATTATATATTGCTTTGGAGGAAAAGATGAAGACCAGAGTCGCTATTATCGGCATTATTGTGGAGGACGAAACTTCTGTTGAGGAGCTTAACGCCATTCTTCACGACTATGGAAAGTATATCATTGGCCGCATGGGTATTCCCTATAGAGCAAAGAATGTAAACATCATCAGCGTTGCGGTGGACGCGCCGCAGGATGTTATCAGCGCCCTTTCCGGCAAGCTTGGAAGACTTTCCGGTGTGAGCGCGAAAACGGCGTACTCGAACGTCGAGACCGCCGAATGAGCGGCGTCCGAAGGGCTGGAACGCTGACGGCGGCAGAGAAGACCTTCCTGTGTCTGTTGCCTCTCGTGACGGCGGTTCTCGCGCTCGGTATTGGCCGGTTGTGGATATCCCCGGCGGATGTTTTCGGCAGCGTTGCTGCGCGCTTTGGCGGTAACGCTTCGCTCTCCGAGCAAACGGAAAAGGTGCTCTGGACGATTCGCATGCCGCGCGTTTTGATGGCGCTTCTGGTCGGCGCGGGCCTGTCTGTTTCCGGCTGTGCGTTCCAGAGCCTTTTTGCAAACCCGCTTGCGACGCCGGACACGCTCGGCGTTGCCTCCGGCGCCAGCTTCGGCGCGGCGCTGGCGCTGCTTCTGGGCTTTGGCATGCTCGGCGTGCAGGTGACGGCGCTTTTCTGCGGAATTGCCGCGGTAGCATTGACATGGCTCTCCTGTGCAGGACGCGACCGCTCGCCAAACACCATCGTTCTGGCGGGCATCATGATCGGCTCGTTTTTCTCAGCGCTCGTTTCGATCGTGAAGTTTCTCGCGGACACGGAGTCGCAGCTGCCCTCCATCACCTACTGGCTCATGGGCAGTTTTAACACCGCGGCTTACAAGACGCTCATGCTCGGTCTGCCGCCCATCGTCACCGGCATTTTTGTTCTGTTTCTGCTGCGCTGGCGCATGAACGTGCTGCCGCTTGCGGAAGACGAGGCCCGCGCGACGGGGACAGACGTGCGGCTTCTGCGCTTTGTCACAGTCGTGTGCGCCACAATGATTACGGCCTCCTGCGTCTCCATGTGCGGACAGGTGGGCTGGGTCGGCTTACTCGTGCCGCACATCTGCCGCATGAAATTCGGCAACAACCACCTTGCGCTCGTCCCCGCAAGCGTCAGCGTCGGCGCAGCGTTCATGGTTGCGGTCGATACGGTCGCGCGCAGCGCGAGCGCGGCGCAAATTCCGATTTCCGCGCTCACGGCGGTCATCGGCGCGCCGGTCTTTATCCTCCTCATTCGTAAAACGGGGGGGTGGCGGCTGTGAAATTAGAGGTGAAAAACGGCAGCTTTGCCTATCCGAAGGGCGCGCCGCTTTTAAAAAAGGTCTGCTTTGAGGCGGGACCCGGTGACCTTGTCGCCGTGCTCGGCCCGAACGGCGCGGGGAAAACAACGCTTTTGCGCTGCGCCATGGGCTTTCTTAAATGGACGAACGGCGGCAGCTTCCTTGACGGGCGGGCGCTTTCCTCCATCCCGAACCGCGCACTCTGGCGAAGCCTCGCCTACGTGCCGCAGGCGCGCGGCGCGGCGGTTGCCTACACCGTTGAGGAAATGGTTCTGCTGGGTCGCGGCAGCCGCATCGGCGCGCTCGGAAAGCCGTCGGACGCGGATATCGAAAACGCGCATAAGGCTATCGACCGGCTCGGCCTTGCGCCGTTTGCGGGACAAAAATGTACCGAGCTTTCCGGCGGACAGCTCCAGATGACGCTCATTGCCCGCGCGCTTGCCGCAGAGCCGCAGGTGCTCGTTCTGGACGAGCCAGAGTCGAACCTCGACTTTAAAAACCAGCTTCTCGTTCTGGACACGGTCTCGGAGCTGGCCTCCGGCGGCATGACCTGCCTTTTCAACACGCATTTTCCGGCCCACGCGCTTCAACGGGCGAACAGGGCGCTGCTTCTTTCGCCGGACGGGAACTATCTTTTCGGCCCGACGCGCGAGATCGTCACGGAAGAGAATATCCGCCGGGCTTTCGGCGTGCGCGCGGTTATCAGCGAGATCGAAACGCCGGAAAAGGTTCTGAGGGATGTGATGCCGCTTTCGCTCGACCTGACAAATGCGGGGGCGCTCTGTGCCTCCGAGCCTGACGGGCGGCAGATTGCCGTTATTGCCGCCATCGCGTCGGATTTTGAGCAGGGCGAAAAAATAAACGCGCTGCTGCACGAATACAGCCGCTTTCTGGTGGGCCGCATGGGCCTTCCTTACCCGAGCGGCGGTGTGCATATCGTTACTGTGACCCTCGACGCGCCGGGCGGCGTTGTGCGCGAGCTTGCCCGCAAGCTCGAAGCGCTGCCGGACGTCAGCGTCAAAACGACCTTTGCCCGGGAAATACCGAAGGAGGGAGGTGGAAGCCTTGACGAATAGAGAATTGCTCGAAAAGCTGCGGGAGGAGCGTCAGCTTTCAAAAGCTGACTGGGTGCAGCTTTTTTCGACGTGGACCGACTCGGATCGTGAATTTGCCGCAGCATGCGCCCGGACTGTCGCCGTTTCGCGCTTTGGGCACGATGTGTTCTTCCGCGGCATTGTCGAGTTTACGAACATTTGCAAAAACAACTGCTATTACTGCGGCATCCGCCGCGACGACGCGGGCGTCGCCCGCTACCGGCTGACGAAGGACGAAATCCTCGACTGCTGCCGCGAGGGCTACGCGCTCGGCTACCGCACCTTTGTTTTGCAGGGCGGGGAGGACGGCTGGTTTACGGACGAACGGCTGGCCGATATCATTTCTGCGATTTGCGCAAGCTACCCCGACTGCGCCGTGACGCTCTCCATCGGCGAGCGGAGCCGGGAGTCGTACCAGCGCCTTTACGACGCGGGCGCGCGGCGCTATCTGCTGCGGCACGAAACGGCATGCGAGACGTACTACGGGCTTTTGCATCCGCCTGCGCTTTCGTGGCAAAACCGGATGCGCTGTCTGCGCGACCTCAAGGACATCGGCTACCAGACCGGCGCGGGCTTCATGGTCGGAACGCCGGGGCAGACGCCGGAAATTCTGGCCGAGGAGATGCTTTTCCTTGCGGACTTTCAGCCGGAGATGTACGGCGTCGGTCCGTTCCTGCCGCATCAGGGCACACCCTTCCGCAACGAGCCTGCCGGAAGCGCCGAGCTGACGCTCTTTGTTTTGAGCCTCGCGCGTCTGACGCTGCCGGATCTGCTGCTTCCAGCGACAACGGCGCTTGGCACGGCGCGGGGGGATGGCCGTCAGCTCGGCATCCTCGCGGGCGCGAACGTTGTCATGCCGAATCTCTCCCCCATGGCGGTGCGGAAAAAATACATGCTCTATGACAACAAGACGGGCACGGACTGCGATNNGTCTGCGACGCGAAGGCAGGGCTTGATGCGCTCGGTGCGCAGATGGAAGCCATCGGCTACCGGCTCGTCTCCGCGCGCGGGGATTTTGTTCCGACTGTCCCGAAAGGAGAGAGAAGATGATAAAATTCGCTTTTTACGGCAAAGGCGGCATTGGAAAGTCAACCACCGTGTCGAACCTTGCGGCTGCCTTTGCCGAATCGGGCCTGAAGGTCATGCAGATCGGCTGCGACCCAAAGGCGGATTCGACCATTGCTCTGCGGCACGGGGAGGCCGTTCCGGCCGTTCTTGACCTCGTGCGCGAGAAAAAGGACGATTTTGCCCTTTGGGATATGGTCCGCGAAGGCTACGCAGGTGTCGTCTGTGTTGAAGCGGGCGGACCGACGCCGGGGCTTGGCTGTGCGGGGCGCGGCATCATAACGGCGCTTGAGAAGCTTTCGGAGAAGGGCGCTTACGAGGTCTACAAGCCGGACATTGTGCTCTATGACGTGCTCGGCGACGTTGTGTGCGGCGGCTTTTCCATGCCGATGCGCGCGGGCTATGCCGACAAGGTGTTCATTTTGACGAGCGGGGAAAACATGTCCATCCACGCGGCGGCAAACATCGCAATGGCCATTGAAAATTTCAAGGGCCGGGGCTATGCCACGCTTGGGGGTCTGATTTTGAACCGCCGCGAGGTGAAAAACGAGGACACGAAGGTCGAGGAGCTTGCGGACGATCTTCATACGGGAATTGTCGGCTGCCTTTCCCGCAGCGAAACGGTGCAGGAGGCGGAGGAACTGCAAAAAACAGTGCTCGAAGCCTTCCCGGAAAGCGAGATGGCGGGGGAGTACCGCGCGCTTGCCAAGGCCGTCTTAGCCGTCGGGGGTGCGAAATGCTGACGCGCGTCGTGCCGGAAATCACGGAGAAGGGTGCTGCTGTGCGCGTGGCGGACGCGGCGTTTCCGGCCCCGTTTCGCTCCGGTCTCGAGTATGCGGCCCCGGCGCGGGGGCCTTGGAACATCGTGCACGTCGGCATGCTGATCCCGGAGGCGCACGAAATTTTCGTCTGCGCGCAGGGCTGCCTGCGCGGTGTTGTACTCACAGCGGCAGAGATGGGCGCGCAGGAGCGTTTTTCGACCGTCGAAATCCGCGAAAACAATGTGCTCGACGGCGACATGGAAAACCTCATCATCGACGGCGTGACGGATGTTCTCCAAAAGCTTCCGCAGCTCCCGCGCGCGGTGCTCGTTTACACGAGCTGCATCCACCACTTCATGGGCTGCGACCTCGAGCTGTGCTACCGCGAGTTGCGCTCGCGCTTTTCAGGCGTCGCGTTTACGGACTGCTACATGAACCCCATCATGCGCAAAAGCGGTCTCACGCCGGACCAGCTCATGCGAAAGCAGCTCTATTCGCTTTTGGAGCCGCGTGAAAAGCGGGACGACTGCGTGAGTATTATCGGCAACTGCTTTCCGACGGACGAAACGAGTGAGCTTATGCGCATGCTCCGCGCGGGCGGCAAAACGGTAAAGGACATTACGCTCTGCCGGACTTATGAGGAATATCTCTCCATGGCGGAAAGCGCTTTTTGTACCTCCATNNCTGCCCCCGGCCCGCGCGGGCGGGGGGGAGCTCGAAAGGCGGCTCGGACAAAAGCATTTGTATCTGCCCACCTGCTGGGGATACGAGGAAAATACCAAAAACCTCGACCTGCTCGCGCAGACACTAAATTTCCCGCGCGGGGACGATGCGCAGTCCATTGCGCTTGCCGAAACCGCGCTGCAAAAAGCGAAGGCCGTTATCGGCTCCGCGCCCGTCGTATTGGACTATACCGCAACGCCGCGTCCGCTCGGTCTTGCGCGGCTTCTTTCGGAGCACGACTTCAACGTGACGGCGGTCTTTGCGGACAGCTTCACGGATGAGGAACGCGCGGACTTCGACTGGCTGCAAAAAAGCGTGCCGGAGCTTATCATCCGCGCGACGGTTGAGGTCAAATGCCGCGTCCTCTCGCGTGAAACGGCGGAGCGGACGCTTGCCATCGGCCAGAAGGCCGCATACTTTACAGGAACGCGCAATTTTGTGAATGTCGTCGAGGGCGGAGGTGTGTGGGGATTTGATGGCGTTTGCCGTATGGCGTCCCTGATGATTGACGCATGGCTTCATGAAAAGGACCCGAGGACCCAGATCCAGCCAAAGGGCCTCGGCTGTGGGTGCTGCCTATGAAACAGACTGCAAAGATTATTTCAACCTACGCCGCCGACGTCTCCGGCGTCTGCTCGGCGCTCTACGAGCTGGGCGGTATGACCGTTATGCACGACGCGTCCGGCTGCAACTCGACCTATAACACGCATGATGAGCCGCGCTGGTACGACATGGACAGTCTCGTTTTCATCTCCGGCCTTTCTGAAATGGAGGCTGTCATGGGAGACGACGAAAAGCTTGTTGGCGACATTGTAACGGCGGTAAATGAGCTGTGTCCGAAATTCATCGTCATCGCGGGGACGCCCATCCCCATGCTGATTGGCACGGATTTTCAGGCCCTCGCCGCGCTCTGCGAGGAGCGAACCGGCATCCCTACCTTCGGCTTTCCGACGAACGGAATGCACTCGTACCTTTCCGGCGCTTCCATGGCCTTTGATGCGTTGGCAGGGCGCTTTGTGCAGGACGGCATTCCGAAAACGGATGGCCTTTCGGCCAATCTCCTCGGCGTCACGCCACTGGACTTCTCCGTAAACGGTTCTGCTGCCTCTATGGAAAAGCTTTTGCGAGAAAACGGTGTTGAGCTCGTCTCAAACTGGGCCATGGGCAGCTCGCTCGCGGACCTTGAAAAAGCGGGCGGCGCTTCCGTGAACCTCGTCGTCTCCTATGCGGGGCTTGCTGCTGCAAAAACGCTTAAAACGCGCTTTGGAACGCCTTACGTTGTTGGAACGCCGATGGCGGGCGTGTTTTCCGAAAAGCTGCTCGCGGCCCTGCGCGCGTCTTCCACCGACGGAACGAACCGCGTGCTCTGTACTGAACGCAAATCCGCGCCGGATGCGGAGATCGCTGTGATAGGAGAAAGCGTTTTCAGCGGCTCGCTCGCTGCTGCCATCGAAGCGGAGACGGGAAAAAGTGTTTGCGTCGTCTGTCCACTTGAAACGGAAACGGCGTTGCTCGCGCCTTGCGATGTATGCGCAACGGATGAGGATGAGCTTGCCTCACTCCTAAAGTCCGCAATCAAGGTCATTGCAGACCCACTTTACCGTCCGATTTGCCCAAAATACGCACATTTTTTCCCACTTCCACACGAAGCCTTTTCGGGCCGCATTTACCGCGCCGACATTCCCGACCTGACCTTGTCCTTAAAAAATCTGTTGGAGGTTTTGTAAAAATGAGAAACGCAAAGAGAATTTGTGCCCTGCTCTTGACCGCGTGCATGATCCTGCCCATGGCCGCCTGCGGCAAGGCAAAGACCGAAGCGTCCCCGGCGGCGAGTGCCGCAGCAAGCGACAGCGCGACGGTCACGGTCACGGACCACAACGGCAATCAGGTGACCGTTCCGAAGAATGCAAAGCGCATCGTCGTTTGCGACATCTACCCGCTGCCGTCGGTCCTGTCCGTCTTTTTTGACTCCGCCGACCGCATTGTCGGGATGCCGGATGTCAGCATGAGCGCGGCAAAAAGCGGGCTTCTCGGTCAGCTCTACCCGAATATCCTCAAGGCCGAAACGGGCTTTATCAAGGGCACCGAGGTGAACACCGAGGAGCTTATGAAGCTCAAGCCCGACGTCGTTTTCTACAGCGCATCCAGCCCCGCCATCGGCGAGCAGCTCAAGGCCGCGGGCGTGCCCGCTATCGCCATCTCTGCGAGCAAGTGGAACTATGACTGCGTCGAAACCCTCAACCAGTGGATTGCACTGCTGGGCCAGATTTTCCCCGAAAACGACAAGACGCAGGTTGTGCAGGACTACAGCGAAAAGGTCATGAAGCGCATTTCGGACAAGACCTCCACGCTTACAGACGAGCAGAAAAAGCGTGTTTTCTTCCTCTTTAAATATGACGACACGACAATTTCCACGAGCGGCGAGCACTTCTTCGGCAACTGGTGGGCCGAGTCCGTCGGAGCCGTGAACGTCGCTAAGGAGCTCACGACTGACAACGCCGCTCCTGTGACGATGGAGCAGATTTATAGCTGGAACCCGGAGATGATCTTTGTGACGAATTTCACGAAGGCCCAGCCGGACGACCTTTACAACAACACAATCGGCGCAAACGACTGGAGCGCGGTGAACGCGGTCAAGAACAAGCAGGTTTATAAAATGCCGCTCGGCATGTACCGCAGCTACACCCCCGGCGCGGATACGCCCGTGACGCTGCTGTGGATGGCGAAAACGGTTTACCCGGACCTTTTCTCCGACGTTGACATCACAAAGGAAACGAAGGACTATTACAAAGCCGTTTTCGGTATTACGCTCACCGACGAGCAGGCAAACAGTATTTTTAAGCCCGTCTCCGCCGCTGCAAACGGATTTTAGACATAGCGCAGGATATGAAACGGCCCCGCCAAAAGGCGGGGCGTTTCTTTTAGTTTTCCTTATCTTTTGTGATAAGCTCTTTCACAATCGACTCGGCGGTGTCTATGTAGGAGGCGCAGGCATGCAGATCGCCGGTACAGAGGTCCGAGCAGGACAGCGAGCCGTGTTTTTCACGGAAAGCCTGCGTGAATGCCTCTGTCATTTCGCCGATCTTTTTCTTTGCCGCATCGTCTCCCGGGTCGCGCTGGCCGCAGTACATGCCGAGAGAGGATACCCCACCGATGACAGCGCTGCAATTTTCACCGCAATGCATCCCGCCGCCGAAGCCCGCGAGTCCCGCGCGCGCCTCGCGTTCGTCAAAACCGCAGGGGCCGCTCAGGAAGGTGGCAACGATCTGCCCGCAGTTAAAACCGCCTTTATAGAGTTCGTATGCTTTGTCCATATCTGCCATCTGAAAAGACTCCTTTGTACCGGCGCTGCCGCGCCTTATATTTTGACCTCATTTTAGCACGGCGCAGATGGCTTTGAAAGCCCCCGTGGGGGATAAGATGGAAAATGTAAGAAAAACAGAAAAAAGCGCCGGACATTTATCCGGCGCTTTCTTTTTTAATTTTAAATTGTAGCAGCGTCACAGGGACGGATGAGATCTGCTCCCAGCGCCTGCTTTATAAGCTCGGCCCGGAAATCGGGGTGAGCAATGCCGATCATGCGTTTGACGCGCTCACGCACCGGCTGGTCGTGTAGCTCCGCAATTCCGTATTCGGTGACGATGTTCATAACCTCACTGCGCGGCGTCGTTACGATTTCACCAGCGGGGAGTTCAAGCGTGATGGTCGAGGAGACTGAGCCGTCCTTTTTCTGAATCGTGGAGGGCAGGCACAAAAAGCTCTGTCCGCCCTTCGACATGGATGCGCCCTTGACATATTCGAGCTGGCCGCCTGTGGAGCTGTACATATAATGGCCGAGCGTTTCGGAACACACCTGACCCGTAAGATCCGCCATCAAACAAGCGTTGATCGACACGAAGTTATCGTTTTTTGCGATTTCATTGGGGTCGTTGACAAAGCTGATCGGGCACAGCTCTACGCCGCCTTGCCCGACAAACTCGTAAAGCTCACGGTTGCCGAGTCCGAATGCGGCAAACATTCGTCCTGTGATGACGCCCTTTTTCGCAAGCCAGACCATGGAATCCGTAAACATCTCCGTGTGTACGGAAAGATTTTTCTTGTCGCCGAGTCCATAGCCGACAGCGTTTGCAAGCCCGCCGAGTCCGATTTGGAGACAGGAACCGTCCCGAATGCGCGGCAGGATGAGTTCGGCGATTTTTTTGTCAACTTCACTTACCTCCGGCTGCGGCAACTCCGGCAGCTCGTGGTCATATTCGCAAAGACAAGTGACTTTGCTGACATGAATACGGTGCTTGGTACCGCTGGTCTTCGGCTGGTATTTGTTGACCTGTACAATGATTTTGCCGGCGTATTCGGCAACCTCGCCATTTGCGGCGACGCCCATCGGCCCGAAATAGAGATAGCCGTCCTCATCCGGCGCAGAGACGTCGGCAAGCAGGGTATTGACATGATAGACTTTTTTCAATGTGTTTGCGATGTGCGCGAGTGGGACGGAGTTTACGCCGACATTGCCGCTTTTGTAGCAGGCGCGCTCAACTGCGCCGTAAAAGATGGTGTGACAGTTAATCTTTCCGATGGAATCCGGGGACTGCAAATAGTGAAATGGATAGAGTGTCATACCGGTCACAAGATCAACGTCGTGCAGTTCATCAACACGCGCTTCAATCGCTTCGACGAGCTGGATGGGCGCTGCCGAGCAGGGGCCGACCCAGCACCGATCTCCGGATTTCAGGAGAGCAGCGGCCTGCTGTAGGGAGACGCGTTTTTTCTCGTATATTTCTTTCCAGTTTTCCATTACCTTCGCTCCTTTGTATTTGTTTTTATCGCTTGACAGGAGCTTAACATCGTTTTATCATTATGTAAAATGCTTTAATTAGTAGCTATTCATGCGCATAAACGATTGTTTGGGGGAAAATAGGAATGGAATTCCGGCATCTGATTTGTTTCAAACGCGTTGCGGAGTTGGAGCATATGACGCGGGCGGCCGATGAGCTCTATATGTCGCAGTCGCATTTAAGCCATGTTATCAGCGAGATGGAGGAAGAACTGGGCGTTAAGCTTTTTGACCGGGAGGGGCGCGGGATCAAGCTCAACCCCTGCGGACGCGAGTTTTACCGCGATGTCACGACGCTTATGAACCAGTACGATGACGCATGCAAGCGCGTCCGCGCAAGCTATATGCGGCAGATTACGCAGCTCACAATCGTCACCAACGTAAGCACCTATATACCTAGTCTCATCAAAGAAACGCATGACATGCTGCCATCCATGAGCGTCCAGCAATATTCCGCGACTCGGCGAAAAATGATCCGCATGCTTCTCGCGGGTGAGGCAGACTATGCCATTTGCTGTCCAATCCTTACAGAGGCGCCCGATCTTGAAAGCAGCCTGCTTCGCGTTGAACAGGGCGTTATCATCTACCCGGAGGGACATTGGCTTGTCCAACAGAAGATGGTATCTTTTGACGAAGTAAAAAAGGAGCGATTCATCAATGTCGGCGTTGGTTATGGTACACGCGACGTACAGGACATTTATTTCCGAAAGTTTGGCGTTTCTCCGAATATTGCAATTGAGACGACAGACACCGCTTCCATTTACGACTATGTTGAAAAGGGACTTGGAATTGCGATTGCACCGAAAGCGATGACGGAACGGCACCCGGTTTTTAAAAACCGCTATGTTGATATTGCGGAAGGGACCGCTGCTACCATCGGCTTGACCTGGCGCAAGGGCAGCTATATCAGCGAGACCATGAAGGCGTTTTTGGAGGTTTCCACGAACTTCTTTGCAAAACTTGCGTAATCCCCACTGGGCAGGACATAAAAGCAGCGCCGCGATTTTTCGCGGCGCTGCTTAGTATGCATCCTTTTATTTGCCGAGATATTGGTTCGTTGTGCCGAAGATCTGGTTCAGGAAATCAACGCCATAGGTGACGCAGTTGTCAACATAGTCCTTCGGAGCAGTGGTCGGGTTCTCGACCGCGTTCTTCGGGTAGCTTTCGGCGTTCTGCTCGTACTTTTCGCCGGTGCTCTTGCAGATGTCCTTAATGGTCTGCTTGTACTGAAGGCTGGACATGGCCAGAGGAGAGGCCGAGCAGGCGGTCACAATCGTGAGTGCGAGGGTGGCGACGAGCGCTTTTTTGGGTGTGTTTTTCATTTTAACAGGTCTCCTTCTCATATCGGTATTGTACGTCCTGCGGACGTCTTACACTACATTAACGCGATAGAGAAGGAAAATATTGCGCCTTTCAAAAAAATACGGACCCAATTATACGCCCTTTATCCCTGTGACTTGCGATATTCTTCGCCAAGCTCCACATAGACTGCGGCGTTGAGCCAATTCATGGAGCGGTTGTAGTCCTCCGCGACCTTAACAACCTTTGCCGGAACGCCGACCGCAACGCCGCCGGGCGGAATTATGTCGTTTTCCTTCACGACCGCCCCCGCGCCAACGACGGCGTTTTCGCCGATGACCGCACCGTTCAAAACGACTGCGCCCATGCCGATGAGGGCGTTGTCCTTCACCGTGCAGCCGTGGACGACCGCGCCATGGCCGATTGTGACGCCGTTTCCGATCGTGGTGGGATGCCCCTCGTCGCAGTGGAGCACAGCGTTATCCTGCACGCTCGTGCCCGAGCCTACCGTAATGCTGTCCTCGTCCCCGCGAATGACTGCGCCGAACCACACGGAGCTTTTCGCGCCGAGACGGACGCTGCCGATGACGGACGCGTTTTCCGCGACGAAGCAGTTCTCCGCCACCTCCGGCGTTTTTTCTTTGAATGTGAAAATCATAGCGACACCTCGTTTCTTGCAAACCATCATAAGCTATCTACGCGCGGGAAACAAGAGGAATATCACGTTTTTTCTGTCTTCGTCTCTTTTGGCAGCTTGATGAGCAGCGGTTCCCCCGTGCTGACGTAAATGTCCTCGCACTTCTGCTCCGCTTCGATCATAACAGTCATCGCTTTCTCCACCGCGTCCACCATTGTCAGGTACATTTTTTTGTAGTCTGGCATAATTTATCACCTCGCAGCATATTCTAGACCAGTTTGTTCAAAAATGCAATAGAACAAAACGTTCGTTTATATACTGTCTGTGGTGATAAAAATGAAAAAATATGAACGCATCCGCGCGCTTCGCGAGGATTGCGACCTTACGCAGAACGCTGTCGGTAGTGCGATCAATGTTCCGCAGAGGACCTATGCCTATTATGAGAGCGGGCAGCGCATGATCNCGCCGCACATTCTTTGTGCGCTTGCCGATTTTTATAAAGTGAGCGTAGACTATTTGCTTGGCAGCACTGACGAAAAGAAGCCCTATCCGAAGGCGGGGAGGTAGCCCGTTGTATCAAAGACTGAGAGACCTCCGCGAGGACAACGATTTGAAGCAGTCAGAGATTGCGGCGCTTTTGAACGTCGGGCAGACGACCTATTCGAGATATGAAAGCGGCGCGCTTGACATTCCGAGCGCGTCGCTGATAAAGCTTGCGGATTATTATAAAACGAGCATTGATTATATCTTTGGTCGCACTAACGATAAAAAACCCTATCCGGCAGCGGACACAAAAAGGTAAACGACCGCCCCGGCAGAAAAAACGCTGCCGGGGCGAAAAATCAACTTTGCTTTTTCTTCGCAAGCTTTGCAAGTTTCGGAAATTCCTTCAGGACGGCGCTGTAGTTTTCCCTCCGGTGCGGGAAGGTGCAGGCGCTGCAATCCTTGATGCCGGCGCTCGTATAGCCAAACTGCCCGGGGCAGTCTTCTCCGAGAGCGTAGAGCGGGCAATAGCAGAAAAGGCAGTTAAAGTCCTTCTCCGCGACGCCCTTGTGGCAAGGGAAAAACTCGCATTTACGGTTTGTAAAAAAAGAATAGTAGGGTTCGTGCCCGGTCGTTTCATCTATCGTATCTTTCATTTTCTGTAGTCGTCCTTTATGGTGTCCATTGTCATGCTTTCGGTGACGCCCTCCTCAAACGTAAGCTTTGTCCCGTGCGCCGCTACATAGTCCGAGACGGCTATGGCAGCGTCGCCGGGGACGGTATACCAGATGTTGCTGTTCTTGCCCTTTTCGGGGTGGCCGTTTGCAGCGGCGGCGTGACCGTCGGCATACAGCGTCAGGGAATAGGTATTGCCGAGGTGGAAGGTCACGATCTCGTCGGCTGGGTTGAAGTGCTCGCACTTTTTCCATTCGCTGAAGCGACACAGGTCCGTGAGCGCCTTGCTTCCGTCGAGCTTATAAAACGCGGCGTTGGCTTTTGTAAGAATCTGCTTGCCTTGCAGGGCGGTAACGAGGCCGTCCGTTTTAATCGACGGGTCATAGGGCTTGTTAAGCCCGGCAATGATGCCGACTGCGAGTGCCACAAGCAGCGCCGCGGCAATTGCGAAAACGATATAGTTGAAGCGCTTGGCTTTTTTGATCTGCTGTTCCATCTGCTTTTCGTCCATGCTTCCTCCGATCCGGCGTCAAAATTGAAAATCTGCGGCGCAGGGCGTTGCAGTCCCGCCTGCGTATAACCTCAGTATTATAACATTCGGTTGAAAGCTTGACAAGTCCGCTGCCTGGCGAATTTCATCAGGCTGTGGTAAAATTGCGGAGGCATCTGCAAAAGAAACAAGCCAAAGGGAAAGCGGGGGAGCGCGCATGCCATGGTTCGTCTATATCGTCCGCTGCGCGGATGAAACGCTCTATACAGGCGTTTCCACCGACGTTGACCGCCGTGCAAAAGCGCACAGCGCGGGACGCGGGGCGAAATATACCCGTTCGCGCAGCCCCGTGACCGTCGTCTACCGCGAGCCATGTCCCGACAAATCCGCCGCCCTCCGGCGGGAGGGTGAAATCAAAAAGCTTACCCGAAAAGAAAAGCTCGCGCTGCTCGAAACGCAAAGCGGCGCCTAGAATAAAGAAAAAGCGGCCGCGCTGGCCGCTTTTTTTATTTTGTTCCGATCCATTTGTCATGGATATGCTGCTGCACCTTGTCGATGGCGGTTTGAAGATCCTCTTGCACCTTATCGACGACGGACTGGCCTGAGTCTGTGCCGATGTTCGCGTCTACCGACAGGCCCGCGCTTTCGGACGGGGCCGGGGTTGCGGCATCCGTACCGGCGCTCGTTTCTGGCGCGACTGTTCCGGGGGCGGCTGTTCCGGCCACGGCGCTTGAAACAACGCTTGTGACCCAATTTAAAATTGCGCCGGTCTTCGCGTCCACCTCACAGGTGGCTTCGCCTGCTCCGGCCTTTACTTTTACTTTATAGATGAGCTTTCCGTCCGAAATATCCGCCGAGACGTTCGCCGAAGCGCCGCCGCCGAGGGAGACATCTGCCTTGGCGCAGGCGCTTTTCGCCGCGGCGTCTGCGCTCACATAGCCGCTTGCGCCGGAGTCGCCCGTTACGGATGCTTTGCCGCCCTGCGCGAGAACGTCGAGCGCGCCGATGTCGAGCTTTGAAAGCTCCTTTTTGTCAAGGGACGCGTCGCCTTCGGCGGCCTTTTCAACGAGCGCCGCCCGACCCTCCGAAATTCCGTACTGCTCCGCGAGCGCGGCTAGCTTTTCGTCCGCCGCCGCGATCTGGCCGAGGACGGCCGCTTTGACGCCCTGCTTCAAAAGTGTTTTTCCGACGGTTTCGGTGACGCGTGCTTTTGCTTTGGCGTTTTCTTCTTCGTCCGGCCCCTCGACCGTAACGAGCACGGCACTCCCGCCCTCAAGTCCGCCGTTTTCCGCCATCGCGGAGACGATCGTTTCGACCGCTGTATCGAGCTTTTGGCCCTTGAGCGTTCCGCTTTTCTGCGCGGCTTCTATCGCCGCGTTTCCCTTCGCGTCGAGTCCGGCGGCGGAGACGATCTTGCCCGCTTTGCTTACCTCGAACTGAACGCTTGCATTGGCGTCAAGCGTGACCGAATATTCGGCGGCGTAGGCTGTGCGGTATTGGTTGATGCCGAAATAACCGCCTATGAAGAGGACCAGCATGGCCGCCGTGGCGTAAAGCGCCTTGACCCATTTGCGGCTGTTCGATTTCGCGGCTTCAATCGGGATGGGGGCGGCTTGCTGTATCTCCGGCGTGCAGCGCGCAAGAATACTGTCGAGTACGTCGGGCGTTTCGGCTTTGACCGCGTCTGCGAGCTTTTTTTCTATCTTTTCAGTCCGCAATGCCGTTTTCCTCCTTCAGCATATTTTGCAGCTTCTTTTTGGCCCGGCTGTATTTGGACAGAACGGTCGGCAGCGGGAGAGACAAAAGCCTTGCGATCTCCACATGCTTAAGCCCTGTGACAGCGTGCAGCATGACAATTTGCCGTTCCTCATCGGACAAAGCGTACATCGCCGCGTTCAGCACCATCCGCTGTTCCGTCGCTTCAAAGGGACCTTCGGCCGCGGGGGAAGCGAGCCAATCCTCTTCCGGTATATCGGTCGTTTTGCTCCGGTCGCGCAGAACGGAGGTCGCAAGGTTGCGCGCGATCGTCAGGATCCACGCCATCGGCTTTCCCATTGGGCGGTAGCCGCCCGCGGCGGACCAGACGCGGACATAGGTGTCCTGCAAAACGTCCTCCGCATCCGCAGTGTTTTTGAGGATAGAAAGGGCAAAGCCGTATACCGCCGTCTTTGTCTGTTCGTAGAGAGCGCCGACCGCGGCCCTGTCGCCCGCCGCAATGTCCGCGATGAGCGCTTCCATGCCGTCAAAGCTTTCGGCGGCTTCCGTTTGTATGGTGGCAAAAAGCAGCTTGCTCGCCTCCTCGCATATTTAATAACGTAAAAGGATGCCGGTTTATTGCAAGGATGAAAGTTCCAGTTGCGCCCCCCGCTGTTACCGGATGAAATTCGTAGCGATCCCCGGCTCAGGCTCCGGTTTCGGGACGGGGGAGGCGACCATGGTTTTCAGGAGCCATGCCATGTTGTTTCCGAGCGTGCGCATGGTCTGAAGGCCCTCAAGATCCTTTTTTACGTCCTCCGGCGCGTTTCCGTGGACGGAGTTCCAATACTGTGAGGTGACGATCGGCATCTGATTGATGGAAAAATATTTGTTGAGTCGGTCAAAACTCGCCGAGGCTCCGCCGCGCCGACAGGAGACGACGGCCGCAGCCGGCTTTCCCTTCATAACGCCCCCATGGGAGTAAAACAGCCGGTCTAATAGCGCGCAGAGCATTCCGTTTGGGCCGGCGTAGTAAACGGGCGAGCCGATCACATAGCCGTCCGCTTCCTCGACAAGAGGGTAGAGGTCTTTTAAAACGTCGTCTTCAAAAATGCACCTTCCCGTCTGCTTGCATTTGCCGCAGGCGATGCAGCCGCGTACCGGCTTTACGCCGAGCTGAAAAAGCTGCGTTTCGACCTCGTTTTTCTCAAGCGCGCCCGCAAGCTCTGTAAGCGCTGTGTAGACGCAGCCCTGCGCGTGGGGACTGCCGTTTATAAGCAAAACCTTCATCGATTGACCTCCATAAAATGTGCTTAGTTTTATTCGCTGAATAGATAAAAGCACCTGCTTCAAATGTTACACGATTTGCATAAATTATGCAAGTGTCAGTTTGCGCCGGCCGAATTATATTGGACGAAAACGGTCAAAATAGGTCTGAAAACGCAATGGAGGCGATACAATGGATAAGAAAAAGCGCGCGCCGGAAAAGCGCGCCGACATCTACTATCAGTTTTACGACATGAAGTCCGTTGAGTCTGCCGGCGAGCTAACCGGCCTGGTTCCGTTCACGCCGGAAAACAGCTATGAGCTTGCGGCCTACGCCGAGCTTGAGGGAACGCCGGTTCCGACGGACGACAGAGAGTGAAAGAGCGTAGACAAAACGCCCCCGGCCGTGCTAAGATAAAAGGAAATCAGCACGATCGGGGGCATGTTTATGACGAAAACGAATGCAATGCGCCTTTTGGACGTGGCGGGTCTGCCTTACCGCTGCACACAGTACGACTATGACGAGAGTGATCTTTCGGGTCTGCACGCCGCCGGGCAAATCGGTATGCCGCCGGAGCAGGTTTTTAAAACGCTTGTGACGCGTGGGGACAAAACGGGGATTACGGTTTTCTGCATCCCGGTCGGCAGCGAACTCGATTTGCGCAAGGCGGCAGCCGTCTCCGGCAATAAAAAGCTTGAGATGACGCACGTAAGGGAGCTTTTGGACCTTACAGGCTACATTCGCGGGGGCTGCTCGCCCATCGGCATGAAGAAAAAATATCCGACCTACATCGACGAAACGGCGGTTCTCTGGGACGAGATCGCTGTGAGCGCCGGGAGGCGCGGCGAGCAGATTATCATTGCACCGAAGACGCTTATTCGATTTGTCGAGGCGTCGGAGGCGGACATTACGGCATAAAAAAGAAACTGCCAAAGCAGTTAGTCCACATTTCAGCTTTCCAGCTCCCGCTGCACACAACCACTGTCTGCAAGCTGTGCCGAAAGACTGTCCGTGATGTGCGCAAGCAGACGGTGCACGGCGTCCCTATCCGCCTCTGAAAAGTCCGCCATCAGTGCGTCAAAGTCCGGCGCCTGAGCGCCGTATTCTGCGAGAAAGCGCGGCGTTACGGAAAGGAGGCACTCACGCCGGTCCGTTTGACAGGAATTTTTATGAATGTAACCCTTGGCGGCGAGCGCGTTGGCCGTGTAGGAAGCGTTCGGCTGGGATATGCCGAGAAATTCGGCGAATTCGCCGACGGTTGGCGCGCCCAGCAAATAGATTATCTCGACGGAAAACGCCTCAGTCGAAGTGAGACTTCCAGGCTTCCCGCGAATGGCGGAGAAAAAATTTCTATAATGGGAAAGACGAAGACAGCGGTAAAGCTTCTCAAAATCATTTGCCATGATATATCCTCAGTATATTACATCGTGTTTAATCTAGTATAAAAGTATGATATCACTGCCACCTGTTGCTTGACAATTGAGAGAAATGATGAATATCTAACTTTAAAAACAACAGATTTACCAAATAAATTGTAAAAAAGTTCAAGATGTCAGGCCAGATTTATAAAAGTGACAGAAAAACGACCGATACGGCGGCAGAAATAATTTGTGCGGCGGCTTTCCAAGTGCAGAATAATATAGTATAATACCATGCAAATGAATTTTTACCGTGAGGGATACAAAATGAAAAACGAACTCGTTCTTGTCCTCGATTTCGGCGGACAGTATAAGGAACTGATCGCCTCCCGCGTGCGCCAGCTTGCGGTCTATTCGGAAATAAAGCCCGGCAATCTGTCTGCTGCGGAAATAAAAGCGCTGGCCCCCATCGGCCTGATTTTGACAGGCGGTCCGAAAAGCGTTTATGCAGCGGACGCCCCGCAGTGCGACCCCGGCATCTTTGAACTTGGCATTCCCGTACTCGGTATTTGCTACGGAATGCAGCTTATGTGCCACACGCTCGGCGGCAAGGTCGGCTCCGGGGCGAGCGGCGGCGAGTATGGCCGCATTCGTACCCATCTCCAGCCGGGCGGCGCGCTTTTCAAAGAGATTCCCGAGATAGGGATGACGCTCATGAGTCACGGTGACGTTGTAAAAGAGCTGCCGGCAGGTTTTGAACGCAGAGCGTCCACCGCACGTTGTAAAAACGCCGCCGCCGTCAATGAGGACCGGAGACTCTATTGCGTCCAGTTCCATCCCGAGGTGCGCCACACGGACCATGGAACGGATATTCTGAAAAACTTCCTTTACAATGTCTGTAACGCCAAAGGCGATTACAATATTGATGACTACCTCGACTGGGCGGTCACGAATATCCGCGAAACGGTGGGGGACAAGAAGGTTCTGCTGGCGCTGTCCGGCGGCGTTGACTCCTCCGTATGTGCGGCGCTCATTGAGCGGGCCGTGCCGGGAAAGCTGACCTGCGTTTTCGTTGACCACGGCCTCATGCGCAAAAACGAAGGCGATCAAGTCGAAGCGGCCTTTGCGGACCGTCAGCTCAACTTGATCCGCGTGAACGCCGGCGAGCGATTTCTTACAAAGCTCAAGGGCGTTTCAGACCCCGAGAAAAAGCGCAAAATTATAGGCGCGGAGTTCGTCGCCGTGTTTCAGGAGCAGTCGAAAAAGCTTGGCAAGATCCCCTATCTTGCGCAGGGCACCATCTACCCGGACATCGTGGAGTCCGGCGGCGGCAGCACCGCAACGATCAAGAGCCACCATAATGTCGGGGGGCTTCCAAAGGACATCGGTTTTGACGGTCTCATTGAGCCGCTGCGCGGCCTGTTTAAGGACGAGGTTCGCGCGCTGGGCCGCAAACTCGGTTTGCCGACGGCGCTCGTCGAGCGTCAGCCGTTCCCAGGCCCGGGTTNNGTCTTGCAGTCCGCGTGCTGGGCGAGGTGACGGAGGAAAAGCTGCAAATTCTCCGCGAGGCGGATGCCATTGTCTGCGAGGAAATCGGCAAGATGAAAAATCCGCCGAGCCAGTATTTTGCGGTTCTTCCCGGCGTCCGCTCTGTTGGCGTCGCCGGAGACGAACGCCGCTATGACGAGGTCATTGCCGTCCGCGCCGTCGAAACAACGGATTTTATGACCGCCGAGTATTCTCCCTTGTCCCACGCTCTTCTTGGCCGCATTTCTGCCCGCATCTCCAACGAGGTCCCCGGCGCTGGCCGCGTCGTTTACGATATCAGCGGAAAACCTCCGGCCACAGTTGAGTGGGAATGATGTCGAAGTCCCGCAAACCCTTGTTTTATCAATGGTTTGCGGGAATTTTTTATATCTGGTGACCACATTTTGAAGGATAATGAAGGTGCAGCCTATGCATTAGATACATGCACAAAGGCAATTCAAAAAGCTGAAAATCAATTCAATAACATTAAAGAATTCTCGAATACAGTGTTAATTATTCCTTTGGATTTTTTGGGATATGAGAAAGCCCTTGCAGAAATCAAACGATTTTTCTCTGTGTATTCACAAGAAGTTCGATATGCTATGCCACCATATTTTTTACGTGAGCACCACGAATTCAATGATGCTCAAGCTGAAGATTTTGACGATATTCTCAAAAGTTTTGAAAACGAGGAAGAAATGGAGGCTTATTTGAAAGAGAACCCAAGTATTCAACAAAATCCATCATATTATATAGATCCTCCGGGTAATCCTTATGAAGTTAGAACTGTATATAAAAATAATAGAGAAGTATCAACTGCTGTCGTCTGTAACGAATGGATAGCAAAAATGAATGATTTCGCAAAAAGTACTAGCGACTTTAACAATGTTCATAGAGAAAAAAGGTAAAATATTCGATACATATGATAAAAACTCCAGTATCATACATTAACCAATTTATATGAACATGTTCATATTATCCCTGATGAGTTTCGTAGTTTGTTTATAATTAGCTGCTCTTCGCTCAATTATGAAATAAGAGCTCTTGCATAATATGTTATACAAATGGCCATATCTTTTACCTCAGTGTTACCCCAACCCACACGCGCGTTATCAGCTGGAATGAAGATGTTTACACTTACCTTATAAAGAAGCACCCCCATACTTATCCGAACAGGCCAATTTGAGAGCGCACATTTTACTTATATTTACATCTTGCCCCTCATAACCCGAAGGCCATAGGTTCAAATCCTATCTCCGCAACCATAAAAACGGCCATAAATCATCGATTTAGGGCCGCTTTTCTAACTTTTAAAGTCTTTTCTGAGCCGACACGTGTCTGTTTCTAACCCAGTTTTACCCCAGTTAGAGAAAAAATCACCGATGAGAACCTGCATATATGATCCGAGATCAATAAGAAAAAATAAATGTACGCGTTCCACTGATCCATAGAAACGCGGTTATTATCTTCGTACTAAAACTTTTAACCCTATAGGCAAAACTCCATAACATCGGATACGTTTTTCAGAGTGACTCATAGGAAAAATCAAGTGACAGATGGCGTGAATCCGTCTGTCGTTTGATTCTATAGGGTTTATTAGATTGAAATCTTTTTCTTCAACCTATATGTGAGACAAAATGCTGCGCTTGCGTTCCTGTATTAGTGCTCCTGATGATGTTTAGACTTTTTTCTGGATTATCTTTCCACGCCTTGCAGGAGTAGCGCGACCGCAACGCTCCGTCCTCTGTCTATGTGCAAAGGTACAAAATTTTTGTTTTGCCTCGCTGAATACTGTGGAGACAGCTGCCATCATTTCTGGCAGCTGTCCTCGTCTTTTTTGTTTTTTGTTATGAGCTGGATTACCGGCTCATCGGATGATATTTATCTGTGCCTGCTGCAATACCCGTCAGAAGTGCCGTGATGAAGTTGTTGCGGCGATTCCTGTTATCTTGCCGTACACAGAAGCACACTTCCTGCCCCACAAATTGGGAAACAGACCGGATGTAGTTCCCAATGGTTCTACAAACCTTGGTTTTACAGGTCAGTCCTGCGAAATTCCAGAGGACTGCGTTTTCACTGAGGAGTATTCCGTCCGCGCCGCACGTATGGCCGTATATATACTACTTAATATGAAGTGTGAGGTAGCGTCCGTAAACCGATACGCTATGATACACGCGTCATCCTTTCGGCACTGGTTTTATATCTGAAATAGACTAAAATTATGTTATAAAAGTGCTAGCGAAAATCTTTTCCATATACATCATAATCTTTAACGCAAGCTAATCAATAGCCCCACACTTGTGGGGCTATTGACCGTATTTTCCACAATACATGCTTAATTATCCGTTTTCAAAAAA
>DEMY01000075.1:0-6610 GCA_002359425.1 Clostridiales bacterium UBA2658 | reverse complement strand
CAATCTATGAAAAGCGACATGATGTTGGTGGATGCTGCGGTATTATCGGTACGGAAGGGGCATATGTATGCCCAGGTGAAAGGGAAATCGAGTCTTACATGGAGTGCCTATGGTATCTGTGCAGCAAGATTCCATCATTGGATACACCAGGACGCACGGTGTTGGACGAAACCGTCGATGTGAACCGCGAATTGCCCATTCACTCCGAATGCCGCGCACTTCAAAATCAGGGACATATCTGGGACGGCATCCACAACTATAAAATGGGTCCGGAAGCAACAGCCAAACTTCAATCCTTCATAATAGAACCTGAAGAAAATCTTGAGGACATGACTATTGAGGACTATTTTGGAAATGACAGCGAATTCTTCCGGTCTGCCATGTGGTGGTGTTTCCATCCAATGCTGGCGTTTAAGCCCTATCACAGTGCTTTGGAGGCAAAGCGTTATCTGAGCCGCTTCGGACTTGGTAACCGTATTGACTATTTAGAAGGTATTTTGCATACAAAGCGAAACGAATACGACTCCATCATTAAGCCGCTGACGGTCTGGCTAGAAGAGCGCGGCGTAACAATCCAAGGCGGCTGCGCCGTTTACGATATTGCATTGGATGAGGAATGCAACACGGCGCAGGGCATCTATATGCGTGTTGACGGCAAGGAAAAGTTTGTTAGCGTGAATCCCCAGGATTATGTTTTCGTTACTCCNNGAGGATCTGGGCTTGTTTACCATCTGGCAGAACCTAGCTAAAAAACATGAGAAATTTGGTCACCCAGAGAAGTTCATAGGCCCCATCGACAAGACCAAGTGGATGAGCTATTTCGTAACTGTAAAGGATTATCCGGAGTTCTTCCAGCGTCTTGAGAAGATGACCGGCAGCAAGGCCGGTACCGGCGGTTGTATAACAATGAAGGATTCAGGCTGGGAAATAAGCCTTATACTATACGACCGAGACTATTTCCCGAAACAGCGTGAGAATAACGAGGATGTGCTCTGGGGTGACGGACTGTTCGGTGAGAGAGAAGGTAACTATATTAAAAAGCCCATGTGTGAATGCACGGGTGAGGAAATTCTGCTTGAGCTGCTTTATCACTTCAATATGCTAGATAAAAAGGATGAAGTGCTGGCTCACAGCCACATTTCCACCTGCATGATGCCCTATATCACCAGTCAGTTTATGCCTCGCAAGGCTACAGATCGCCCCTGCGTCGTTCCGGAGGGATGCACAAACCTCGCTTTCATAGGACAGTTTGTGGAAGTACCCGGAGATGTTGTCTTCACTATCGAAACCTCTGTTCGAACGCCACTAGAGGCTGTCTACCAGCTTACACAGCTTGATAAAGACATAATTGAGGCTCATCCTTCGCAGTATGATATGCGCTATTTTGTGGAACGGATGAAGAAGTTCAACGGCATAAAGGGCGAACTCACGGAGGAGATGTTACCCGAAATCGATTCTGAGATGCTACCGCTTATCAAAGCAAGGCTCGTTGAGAAGATTAACGGGATTCCGCCGTACTATAAGATGTATCCTGGTCGTGATCAAAGCGTACCCGACAAGGAACATGTTTTGAATCCTGGTTATCCACATGAGAAATAAGAACTGAAACAACTGTAATAATTAGCGGAAAAACTGAAACAAGAGATAGACAACGAATATTGTCTATCTCTTGTTTCATGTTGTGGAAGCCTTTGCCAAAGCTAATCATTTAAGCTCAATCTCAGCCCGCTCAAGCGCGGTCTTAACCGAACCGATAAGCGTCACGGAGAGATATTTGATAAGGGTCTCTTTGTCAAGGTTATCTTTATTGCGTATCCAATCAATAAGCAAAGAAGCTAGCGCTTCAGTGTAAAAATTGACCAGAAAGCTTTTATATCCCTGAGAAACATTCATGCCTTCCGAAAGGTGATCAACAATACTTTCGATGACACCAAAAAAATCCTTTTGAAAAAACCGTTTGAGTTCATCACGCCCGATGGCATCATAGGCACAGTTGCATATATGTTTGTTCGCTTCTACGTAGTTTAACGCAAATCTTATTGCATCCTCATAATCAATAATTAGGTCGTATTGTGCGACTACGTCAATAGCTTCTTCTTCAAACATCCATTTTACAAGTTCAAAAATGTCTTGAAAATGATAATAGAAGGTTTTCCTATTAACGCCGCAGTCCTCTATGATTTCGCGTACCGATATCTTGCTCAAAGGCTTTTTCTCCATAAGCTTTTTGAGCGAAGCGGCAAGCGCTTTTTTTGTCATAAGGGTTGTAGTTTCATGCTTCATTTCTCAGTCCCCCTCTTATCTCATTATATACTATAATCTAAAAATATCAAATGCTTTGTTACCCAGCTGTGTAGTAAATGTCCGTATTTTCCACAAAACAAGCTTAATTATCCGTTTTCAAAAAACCAGCTGACTATTAGAATTCAATAAAAAGGGGGTGTCTAGGTGATTAACGGAACATACCACGTTGAGATGAAAACACTTTTAGGGGAAAAAATCGGAAAGCTTACCCTTAATGAAAATGGAAAAACACTTTCCGGCGTAATTGATATTCTCGGACATTGCAATGAGCTGAAAGGAAAGATACTAAAAAACGGTATGTGCATACTGACAGGCGAACTCGTGACACCGCTGCGCAAAATGGCTTTCAAAGCACAAGGAGCTATTACTGATAAAGAAGTCGATATGAATCTAATTACAGACAGAGATACTCTATCATTAAAAGGCGAAATAGAAAAAGACGAAAGGAAAATGGTTTGACATGGCATATGTTGAATTCCAAAATGTCAGAAAGACATATCAAAGTGGAGAAGTAAGAATTGATGCGCTTAAAAACGTAACTTTCACAATCGATGAAGGAGAACTGGTGGTTATCGTTGGCCCATCCGGAGCTGGGAAAACAACTGTTTTGAATTTGTTGGGAGGCATGGACACCTGCTCTTCAGGTGACATTTTTCTGGACAGAGATGAGATAAGTAAATTCGGCAACAACCAGCTTATTAAATATCGCCGTGAGGATGTAGGCTTTGTCTTTCAATTCTATAACCTTGTCCAGAACCTTACTGCGCTAGAAAATGTCGAACTTGCTTCGGAGATTTGCAGGGATCCACTTGATGCAAGACAATGTCTTATTGATGTTGGGCTTGAAGAAAGACTTCAGAACTTTCCGGCACAGCTCTCGGGTGGTGAGCAGCAGCGCGTCGCAATTGCAAGAGCAATAGCCAAAAACCCGAAGCTTTTACTTTGCGACGAGCCAACTGGCGCACTGGATTTTGTAACTGGTAAAAACATTCTGAAGCTATTGCAGGATACCTGCCACGGCAACAAAAAGACCGTAGTCATCATAACACATAACCAGGCTTTTGAAGCTATTGGAGACCGCATTATCCGTGTTAACAGCGGTATGGTAACAGAGATTAGAAAAAATGAGAATCCAACACCGGCTGAAAGGATTGAATGGTAGTGAAAGGGACAGCATTTAAAAAAAGCTCTATACGCACGGTGAAGAGCACAAAGATACGTTTTGTAGCTATCATATTCATTTCATTTCTCGGAGCAGGTGTATTTGCGGGATTCGCTGCGGTATCTCCGAATATGCAACGTGCTGGAGACGAGTATTACGATAGTCAGAATGTAATGGACATAAGGTTGCTCTCCACTTACGGCTTCAGCGATGAGGACGCAAAAAAAGTAAGTAAAACCGAAGGTGTTTCCGGAGTTATGGCGGGTTATACCATTGACGCAACGGGAACAGTCGGAGATAAAGACTATACATTCCGCATTAACAGTCTTCCTAAGGATGACGATGAGTCTGATCCCAGCTACATTAACCACCTTAGTCTTGTGGCGGGCAATTGGCCGCAAGGGAAAGACGAAGCTATCATTATAAGACCATCAATAGGACTCAAGAATATCAATCTCGGAAGTATCGTTTATCTCGATAAAAATTCAAATGACAGGTTCTCAGATAACCTGAATGGTGCACAATACAAAATTACCGGCATTGCAGAATCACCGTATTACCTTTCGTTTATGCAGGGCAATACAAATATAGGCAGTGGTATGATTGATTATGTGTTGTATGTCCCTCAAGGCAACTTTACTTCTGAAAACTATACGGATATGTACGTTACGGTTTACGGAGCAAAAGATTTAAACACCTTCGACGATGCGTATTTTGACAAGGTTGATGAAACTTTAACAAAGCTCGAGGCTTTAGCGACGGAACGACAGACACTGCTCTATGATGAATATGTATCTAAGCTAGATGAAGCGAAGGCCGAATATTCAAGTTCAAAGTCAGAATCAAAAAAGAAAATTGCCGATGCTGAGACGCTGATTCAGGAACAGGAGCAAAAGCTTGATGCATCGAAGGAAACATATAATAAGAATCTCGCAGCTTATAACAGCCAGAGTGAGTATGCTAAAAAACAGCTTAAGTCGGTGAAAGCACAACTTGACAGCACAGCGGCTCAAATAGCTGAGGCTGAAAAAGAGCTTGACGCCAAAAAAGAGGAACTAGAAAAGGCCAAAACTAATGCAGATACCAGCCTTTCTGACGCCGAAACGCAGATCGATTCATCTGAACAACTGCTCAAAGAATTGGGCAAACCGAAGTGGTATGTACTTGATCGGCACATGAACGAAACCTTCGTCACTTATGAGGACGATACTCAAAGAATGCAAGATCTCGCAACTGTGTTCCCGCTGATATTCTTCATAGTAGCTTCACTTGTTTGTTTGACTACTATGACAAGAATGGTTGATGAAGAAAGGACGCTGATAGGTACATTTAAAGCTTTAGGTTATTCTAATGGCAAAGTGGCAGGAAGATATTTGAAATACGCTGTGTCCGCAAGTCTTATAGGTAGTGTTGCAGGAATATGTTTTGGGTTTTATCTACTCCCAACGATTGTTTGGAACGCTTACGGTATTGTGTTTGCGCTACCAGATATGACGCCAAAATTCTACTGGAAGATAGGAAGTCTATCTGTTTTGGCTACGGTGCTAGTAATAACACTGTCAACAGGTATCGCAGTTAAAAGCTCGCTTCACGAAACAGCCGCTGGATTGATGCGCCCAAAAGCTCCTAAGGTTGGTAAGAGGGTTCTCCTTGAGCATATTAAGCCGATATGGAACCATATAAGCTTTTCAAAAAAGGTTACAGTCAGAAATCTTGGGCTGAATAAAAAACGCCTCTTCATGACACTCATTGGAATTGTCGGCTGCACCGCACTTGTGGTAACAGCATTTGGAGCAAAAGATGCTGTACGTGCCATCACTAATAACCAATTCAGCGAAATATTCCACTATGATGTTACCGTAGGGTTCAACGGTGGGACTCCAAGCAAAGAGCTTTCACAGGCTATGGAAAACAAAGACTATTTTTCGGGATATACCGAAATATACAAAAATGCGGCAGAAGTCAGTCTGCCGGACAATGAAGATGATGATTATACCGTCTATATAATGTCGCCCAAAGATTCCACCGCATTTACGGATTATGTCAGTATTGTAGACCCCGATACGAAAGAGGAAAACACCTTTGTGCGTGATTTTGGCAATTACATCAAGGCAACAAAAAATGGTTCCTTTCTCTCACGGGATACACTCGACTTTGTTAAAGACAACATAGAAAACGTCAGAGAGAAAGTTCAGGATTTATTGGGCTATACGGATAAAAGCGTGGTAATCACCGAGAAACTCGCAATGAACCTTGACGTAGAAGTCGGCGATACGATTATGGTTAAATATTTAGATAATTCCGAACTGCATCCTGTAATAATAACAGGTATAACAAAGAATTATGCGTTTAATTACGTTTATATCGGTAAAGACGCGTACAAAACTATGTTTGGTGAGGAACCGGAATATAATCACTATATTGCGTCTATTTCAGACGAAAAAACAAATGACGACGTCGATACATATCTTTCCTCTGTAGAAGGTGTTGGCGCAATTTCTTTTACCGATGATCTGATGGGAAACGTCAAAACTTCCATAAAGAGCGTGAACAATATCATCTGGATTCTCATTATCTCAGCAGCGCTGCTTGCTTTTACTGTTCTTTATAATCTCACGAACATAAACATCGGTGAGCGGCAGAGAGAGATTGCAACTCTCAAAGTTCTGGGCTTTTATGATAAAGAAACATACAGATATATTTTCCGCGAGACTGTGATCCTATCGGGGATAGGCTGCATATTAGGATTGTTTTTCGGCATCTATCTATATCGTGCCGTAATCGAGACGGTTGAGCCTGATATGATACTCTTAAGTAGAGACATTACGTGGCTTGGATACGTGGGTACTGCTATTATGACCATGCTTTACACATGGATTGTAGATTTGTTCATGAGACCGAGGATTAATAATATCGATATGCTGGAATCGCTCAAATCGATTGAATAGCTTGTGTGGTTTTCTGCGGCCACTGCCCCGGTTGCAGCTAATCAATATACTCCCATTAGAAAGGCCGAGATTTACCTCGGCCTTTCGTCATATGCTTGCTTCGCATTATGTTTACACTACGCGAACAATAAAACTATATGCAAAAGCCTAGGAGAGGTTAGCAAATAGATGCAGAAGAAAACTAGATCAATAGTTA
>DEMY01000033.1:29055-29245 GCA_002359425.1 Clostridiales bacterium UBA2658 | reverse complement strand
GCCGGCGCGCTGCTGCTGGATAACGGCGACTCAGGCCCTTTTGTGACGCATGTGACGACCGGAAAAATAGTTGACGCAGGTGTGACGGACGCCGCCAACATGGGCGCGTCCATGGCCCCGGCGGCATTAGAGACAATCTTGACGCACCTTTCGGAAACAAAGCGCGAGGCGGAGTATTACGACATGATCT
>DEMY01000033.1:1854-28818 GCA_002359425.1 Clostridiales bacterium UBA2658 | reverse complement strand
GGTCGCAATTGAAGCAGAAAAGCCGGAACAGGGGTGAAGCATATGGAAATCTTCATGACTTATTTAAAAGCCTTCGTCGCCGGCGGCGCGCTCTGCGCTATCGGACAGATACTCATAGACAAAACAAAGCTTACCCCAGCGCGTATTTTGACCACCTATGTTGTTGCCGGCGTCATTCTCGGTGCGGTCGGGGTCTATGAACCTTTTTTGAAATGGGCTGGGGAGGGAGCTGCCGTACCGCTGACCGGCTTTGGAAATATGCTTGCCAAGGGCGTTCGCAAGGCTGTCGCCGAAAAGGGTGCGCTCGGCGCTTTCACGGGCGGTTTCACCGCCGCTGCTGCTGGAATTGCCGCGNNAAAGAAATATGGTATTCTTTAAACGCAAAACAGAGCCGCCAAACGCTCGTTTTGCGTCTTTTTACGCGGGTATGATGGAATTGGCAGACATGCAGGATTTAGGTTCCTGTGCCGCAAGGCATGTGGGTTCGACCCCCACTACCCGTACCATTAAAAGGAAACCTCGGAACCGTTGAGTTCCGGGGCTTTTCTTGTATTATCAATAGGTACAGCGGTTTAATTATTTCAAATTTGATGCTTTAGAAAGCAGGTTTTATACCTCGAAAATCAGCTCTAAAAACAAAAATGCTAACGAAAAAACGGCTGAAAGGCATGAAAATAGGGCCTGTCTCGCTACAGAGACAGGCCCATTTGCTAATATCATTATATCCCGACAAACTCACGAAGCATATCCAGTGTCTTCTTCGTATCTTCTGTAACATACGGCGCGTCCCACTCCAGCCCGTTAATCGCATATAGCGCGAAAGCGTCGTACAACTATGGGGGTTATTGATGCCGACTCAAATAGTTTTCTCCCAATTCCGCCACACGTTGGTGCAGCAAGTTCCAGCTCAACTTGCCCACGATGCCATCCGCTTTAATCTGTTCCTTGGTCTGGAATTGACATAGCGCTTTGTATGTTTCTCTGCCAAACCGCCCATCAGGGGAGCCATCGTAATAGCCCAGCAACCCAAGCATCATTTGTAGCTCGAACACATCACTTCCCACTTTACCGTCCTTTAGGACACGAAAAGGTGCATTGTCGTATTTGATATGTACGGGTACTCCTATGGACATGTACTTCTTCAGTTCTGCTACATCGGCGTTTTTCATGCGGATACAGCCATGGGAAATATTACTGTTCCCCACAGCCCACGGTTCGACCGTGCCGTGAATGCCATATTTGCCCCAAGGGACATTCAGGGCAATCCAACTGCCGCCAAATCCCTCGCTCCAGTTACTTATTCCAGTTACTGTCCACGATCCCGTAGGGGACGGGCTCTCCTTTGATCCCCCAGAGACCGGCCATGATTTGATCTCGGTACCGTTTTCGTAAAGTATCAGTACCAGATTATCCAGATCAACAAAAACAGAATAGCCTTTCGGTGAGGGAACGAAATAGGTTAAGATAAATCCTCTGTTTTCTGCATACGGTTCGGGTTCTGGCATAAAATGGTGGATTATTCCCTCGTTAATTGATTCAAGCATCGCGATAGGCAAAATTATAATAAGCATGATCAAAGCTTTCGAGAGTATAGTTTTAATTTGCTTTTTATTAAGGATAATGTTCATGTATGCACCTTCCGTATTGGGACTTGTTATTAAGAATATGCACATGAACAAGCACATAACATAATTTGTCTCGGCATCTACCATACGCGAAGACACCATGATATCAAAAAACACTCATATGGAGCTGGATTATAAAAATCTCCCCCACGGACTAAACCGCGAGGGAGATTGCTTTTCTAAAATCAATTACTTTGCGTTTGTATCTGAGCCGCCGGAAAGCTGTTTTGTGAGTGCCTCAAAAAATTCAGCGTCGCTCTTGTCATTGCTGGCCTCATCGGCCAAAGCTTTTTCAAAGTCTGTGCTGATCTTCTCAACGCTCGCGCTGGCCTTGCGCATTTGGATGAGGCGGCTGACGGAGGATGGAGAGAGCTGGCCGATCTCGTTGACCTGCTCTCCGACTTTCTGTAAATACAGCGTATTGAGCTTATCCATGCGCCACTCTATGCGGGACAGCGCCGTTTCAAGCTCCTTATCGCTCAGCANNTCTTTTACTGCTTTTCTTGATTTTACCCTTCTTCATTGCTGCCGTCACCTCCAATCAGCTGCTGCACTTTTGGGCTGTCCGCCTTGACCTTGTCGATCTCCTTCTGGGCGTCCTCTATGCTGTCGCCGGTGACCCATGAAACCAGCCGTGCGCCGGAGGTAAGGCAGCGGCTCTCCAGCTCCGAAAGTTGGTTGAATGTCTCGCTTGTGCTCTCCTGCGCCAAAAGATCCCAGTCGAAGACAACTCCACACTGCCGCGTTCCACCCGCAGGTGTAGCGCCGAAGGCTTCCGCGAGAACATCGTATGCGTTGGCCAGATGGTTTATCAGGTTTTCGAGCGCTGTGCGGATGTCATCGATCAGGCAGAAAGTGTCGTACTGCGCCGCCTTGATCTCGGTCGCTGTGGCGGCTGCCGTCGCGGTCGGTTCTATGAGAATCCCGCCAACCGATTGCTCAAGCTGCGAGCAGAGCATGTCATATCCTTATTTGGTTGCGTTTCTCACGAAGAGCAAACAAAAAGGCCGCCACCCTGCGGATGGCGGCCCTTTATTCCTTTATTTGCTGATATCCTTTTCGTGCGCCAGAATGTGCGCACGGATCTTATCAAAGGACTCCTCGCTTAGGTCGTGTTCGACTTTGCAGGCGTCCGCGGCGGCGTTTTGTTCGCTCACGCCGAGCGCCATTAGCGCCTTTGTGAGGATCTGATGGCGGTCATAGACGCGCCGGGCGATCACATAGCCCTTGTTCGTGAGTGAGAGATAGCCCTCGTCATCCATCAGCACATAGCCGTTTTCGCGCAGGTGCTTCATCGCAACGCTGATGCTGGGCTTCGAGTAGCCAAGCTCGTTCACAACGTCGATTGAGCGCACAACGCCCTTTTGTTCCTTTAACATCAAAATGGCTTCCAGATAATCTTCGGCCGATTCGTGTATCTGCATGTTTTCGCCTCCAAGACAGGTTTTTCTTTAGATTAACATAAACTAACCCGTTTTGCAAGCAATATACGTTAAACATGTAAACTCTTTCGGGAAAAGAGACCATTCTATACTATATAGCAATAGAGATTAAAACCTCTTTATCTATTCGTAATGAAAAACTTTGATAAAAAATTAAAAAGCCGCTTGACAAATCGGGTTAGCATATGCTAATATGCATTTGCAAGGAGGTTAGAACTTGCTAACCGACTGCTCCGGGCAAGCAGCCGCCTCATAGAACCTCGTTGCACCAATTGAAAACCGCGACCGCTGTCGGGNNGGGCGGGAGCGGCGTCCGCGTTCGGGAAAGGGCGAAACATCCTTACTGTGTCATCCACCTCACTGTTTTAACCAATTTCGTTACTCATTCCAATCCATCCATCCTCCACGATTCCTCTACCTTTCTTTGCCCGGACCCCGAACAGGAAACCATAAGTGTCTCCTCACTTAAAAGAAAGCGCCGTCGGCCTGTGCTGGCGGCGTTTTCTTTGTGCGGAGTCCCGCAGTGCGCACTACACCGGACGGAAGATTGTGTTTGTGAAAGCTAACCAAAAGAGGCCGCGCTTCCGGGGCTAACACGAACGAATTGTGAAAAATAAAGATCGGAAGCAAAGAAATTGTCAGTGCGCCTTGACAAAATGGGTTAGAGGCGTTAAACTGCAAACGATAGATGTTAGCAGATGCTAACCTTTGGAATCCCATTTTTCACAGCACAAATCAAAGGTTAAAGGGAGGGGTGCAAATGATGCCGCTGACTATGGCAAAGACCGGGGATAGCGTAACCATCCGAAAGATTACCGGGAAGGACGAGGTTCGTCAGCATCTGGCCGAGCTTGGCTTCGTCGTGGATGAGGACGTGATGGTCGTAAACGAAATTGCGGGCAATCTTATTTTGCAGGTGAAGGACTGTCGCATCGCCTTGGACAAATCCATGGCGAATCGCATTCAATTCTGAAAGGGGGAAAACGCATTGAAAACACTCAGAGATGTGAAAGTCGGCGAAACCGTCACGGTGACGGCACTGCACGGGGAAGGCCCGGTGCGCCGCCGCATTATGGATATGGGCATCACAAAGGGCACGCAGCTTTNNGCCGCTGGGCGACCCGATGGAGCTCAACGTCCGGGGCTACGAACTCTCTGTTCGCAAAGGGGATGCCCAGATGATTGAGGTCGGATAAAACGTTCGGCTGTTTTTGAAAAAGGAAGCTGTTTCAGCTTTTTTCTTCACTAACAGCCGTGCCGATGGGGCTGACCGCTTTTTTTATTGGAAATAAGTTAGTCCAATCTAACATTTGAAAGGAGTGAGCCAATGGCTATCAAGATCGCCCTTGCGGGCAATCCGAACTGCGGCAAAACGACGCTGTTCAATGCCCTGACCGGCAGCAATCAGTATGTCGGCAACTGGCCGGGCGTTACCGTTGAGAAAAAAGAGGGAAAATTAAAGGGCTACCCGGACGTCGTCATTCAGGACCTGCCGGGCATCTACTCGCTGAGTCCGTACACGCTTGAGGAGGTCGTTTCGCGCGAGTATCTCGTCACGGAAAAGCCGGATGCGATCATCGACATCATCGACGGTACGAATATTGAACGAAATCTGTACTTAACAACACAGCTCATTGAACTCGGTATTCCAGTCGTCATCGCCGTGAATATGATGGACCTTGTCCGCAAAAACGGCGACAAAATAGACCTTGAAAAGCTCGGAGAGAAGCTGGGCTGCCCGGTGCTTTCCATGAGCGCCTTAAAAGGGGAGGGAACCGCCGAGCTTGCGAAAGCCGCGGTGCTTGCGGCGAAAAAGGGCGAAACCGGCGAGCTGCCGCATCTTTTCACCGGCAGCGTTGAGCATGCCATCGCGCACATTGAGGAGTCAATTTCCGATTTTGTGGACGAACGCAACCTCCGCTGGTATGCCATCAAGCTTTTTGAGCGCGACAAAAAGGTGCGCGAGTCTTTAAAGCTCGACCCGGCGCTTGTCGGACACCTCAACCTGCATATTCAAGACTGCGAAACGGAGCTTGACGACGACGCGGAGAGCATCATCACAAACCAGCGCTACGCCTATATCAGCAAACTTATTTCAGGCGCGGTCAAAAAGCAGAAGCGCAAAGAAAACCTTACGGCTTCCGACCACATCGACCGCATTGTTACCAACCGCATTCTGGCGCTGCCAATCTTTCTTGCCATTATGGCAGCGGTTTACTATGTGGCGGTCTCTTCCCTTGGCACCATCGTAACAGACTTTACAAATGACACGCTTTTCGGCGCATGGATTCAGCCGGCTGTGCAAGGGGCGCTTGAGAATGCAGGCTGTTCGGCATGGCTTGTTTCCTTGGTCGTTGATGGCATTATCGGCGGTTTGGCGGCGCCCATTGGCTTCGCTCCGCAGATGGCCCTTTTGTTTCTGTTTCTCTCCATGCTTGAAGACTGCGGTTACATGGCGCGCGTGGCGTTCATCATGGACCGTATCTTCCGCCACTTCGGCCTCTCGGGCAAGAGCTTCATTCCGCTGCTCATCTCCTCCGGCTGCGGCGTTCCGGCCATTATGGCAACGCGCACGATTGAAGATGAAAAAGACCGCCGTCTCACCATTATGACGACGACTTTCGTTCCCTGCGGGGCCAAGCTCCCCGTCATCGCGCTGATTGCAGGCTACATTATGGGCAACGCCTGGTGGGTGTCCTTCCTCATGTACGTCATGGGCATTGCCGCTGTGATTATTTCCTCCATTATCCTCAAAAAGACCAAGCCGTTTTCCGGCGACCCAGCTCCGTTTGTTATGGAACTTCCTGCCTACCACGTTCCGTCGGCGTCGAACGTCCTCAGAGCAACGTGGGAGCGCGTTTCCGCCTTCCTGAAAAAGGCGGGGACGGTTTTGTTCCTGTGCGTTGCAGTTATGTGGTTCCTCGGCTCGTTTGGCACCGTCGGCGGCACGGGCTTCCACTACCTTGCAGACGCTGAAAACACTAAGAGCTTGCTCGAATATATTGGCGGTTTCCTTGCGCCGATCTTTGCCCCGTTGGGCTTTGGCACATGGCAGGCGGTTTCCGCGTCGCTGTCCGGCTTCGTTGCGAAGGAAGGCATCGTCTCCACAATGGCTGTTATTGTGGGCATTGCGGAGGATTCTCCAAACCTCGGTACGGCGGTTTCCTCGACCTTCTTCGGCGGCAGCGCGCTTGCAGCTATGAGCTTCCTCATCTTCAACCTGCTTGATTCCCCGTGCCTCGCGGCCATTTCGACTATTTCCAAGGAGATGAACTCGCGGCGCTGGACATGGTTTGCCATCCTGTATCAAAACGCCTTTGCCTACGGTGTGTGTCTGATGGTCTACCAGTTCGGGCTTTTGTTCCAAGGCAGCAGCTTCGGCGTCGGTACATTCTTTGCAAGCCTTGTTTTCCTCGGTTTCCTCTACCTGCTCGTTCGCCGCAACCCGCATGACCGGGTACAGTCGCAGAACGCTGTCAGCGCGAGAGCGTGAGAAGGGAGGGCAGCCATGAATTTCGCCGATATCATCATCCTTGCAGTCCTTGCGGTCATCACATTCTTATGCGTGCGGTCGATTCGCAAAAACTTCAGCTCCGGCGGCGGCTGTATCGGCTGCCCGGACGGCGAGAGCTGTCGCCGCAAGCAGGACGCGCTTTCCGGCTGCTCCTGCGGCGGCGAGCTGAAGCCGGAAGATATCCACATTAAAAAACGAAAGACCTAAAAAAGCGGGGGGGGGGCCAAACCCACGCCCCATTTTAGAAGGAGCGGAGAAATGGATGTACCAAGCTCGCATCTGCGCTATCTGTACGCAATTTATGAGCTTTCCAAAACAATGCCGGACGTCGGCTGCGCGGCGCTCGCGAAAGCGCTCGACGTGACAAAGCCGTCGGTGACGTGGATGCTCGACGCGCTGATGGAAAAGCACCTTATTGTGAAAAAGCGCTACGGCAAAATTTATCTTACGGACGATGGCTATCTGCTCGCGCGCGACTTTGACCGCCGTGTGGAGCTTTTGGCCGCGCGCATTCCACTAATGGGACTTGCCTTAACAAAAGATGAGACCCACGCCGCCGCCCGCGCCATGGCCGAAGCCGTCCCGCAGGCGGGTGGGAAAGGAGCCTGACATGGTCAAAACAACACTGGGAATAGAAGGTATGGCCTGCGGCATGTGCGAAGTGCATATCAACGACACCATCCGCAGGAGCTTTCGCGTCAAGAGCGTCAAGTCCTCGTTTTCCAAGGGCAAAACGGAGATCGTGACCGAAGACGCCCTTGACGAAGCGAAGCTGCGCGCCGTCATAGATGCTATCGGCTATATTGTCACCTCGTTTGCAACGGAGTCCTATGAGAAGAAAAAGGGGTTTCCGCTGTTTCGCAGATAGGACACGACGATAAAATTTCAGAAAGGCAAGCGTATATGGGGGATAACATCCAGTCGGTTTTTGAATATCACGATCTGATCGAGGCAATCGTGGCGGCGGAGGAAATGCGGGACCCGCACACCTCGTATCATTCGGAGCGCGTGAGCAATATGACGCAGGAGGTATGCCAGCGGCTCAAGCTGCCGGAGAACGAAACGCAGCTCTACCACATCGCCGCCGACCTGCACGACATTGGTAAGATTGGCATCCGTGATGCGGTGCTTTTGAAGGAAGGCCCGTTGGATGACGCGGAGTGGCGCGAAATGCAGTCCCACGCGCTCATCGGCAGCTACATTCTGAGCAAGGTTGAGCGTTTCGACCTCATTGCCGATATTGTGCGCCACCACCACGAGCGCTGGGATGGGGGCGGCTATCCGGACGGACTCACGGAAGAGGATATCCCGTTCGGTGCGCGCATCATTGCTGTTTGCGACTCGATCGACGCGATGCTCTCGGATCGAAGCTACCGCCGCGCGCTCTCGTGGGAGGTCTGCCAGCGGGAGATTGAGAAAAATATCGGCAAAATGTACGATGTGCGCGTTGCGACGGTCGTTCTGCAAAACTGGGACGCAGTCGTCGATAAACGGAAGCTGCCGCCCTATTCCACACGGCTTAGATGAACACAGCGCTATGTTGTATATAGCGAGTGTATTGTACAAATATTCAATCGTGCCGTCTTTTTGTACGGCACCTTTTTGTAGCCTGCTGAACGTATAACGGCAATGAGCTTTTCAAAGTCCTTCGACTTTGAAAAGGACAGCAGTGTTGTTATCAAAGACGATGCCGCCATTGCCCGGGAAATAGACGATTCACCGTGCCGGTAATCGGCAATCCGACTCCAATCGGATAAAACAAGTTTGCGCGGGCATGGAGTTAGAAAGCTCCACGCCCGCGCAAATTTTGTAATGCTTTGTGCTTGTAGTCCCGCAGTTAGCCGCTTATGGGACTCACGTATCCGCGGTGAAACGGAACCGGCTGATCTCCCTACGGAGCACGCTTGCCTGAGCAGACATCTGCTCACTGGTTGCGGAGTTTTCTTCTGCGGCGGAGGCATTAGACTCTACCACGGCCGAGACCTGACTGATCTGGCTNNGCGCGCGTTTGCTCGTTGGAGGCGTCGGCAATCTTTTCAATGCATTCGTTGGCAACCATTGTCTTTTGCTGAACGTCTTTGAGAAGCTGGGCCGTCTGTTCCGTGAGCTGTGCGCCGTGCTCAACTGTGGTAACAGAGTGCTCAATGAGCTGTGTGGTCTGGTTCGCAGCGTCCGCTGACGCTCCGGCGAGGTGCCGGACCTCCTCTGCGACGACCGCGAAACCTTTTCCTGCCGAACCTGCGCGAGCAGCTTCCACAGCTGCGTTCAAAGCCAGCAGGTTCGTCTGGACGGCGATGTCCTCAATGATCTTGGCAATCTTGGCAATCTGCCGGGAAGCGGAGTCAATGTCATTCATTGCGCTTGTCAACTCATTCATCTGCTCGTTTCCGGCGTTGGCGCTCTCGCTTGCCAGCTTTGCGTATTCTGTGGCAGCATGAACGTTTTCAAGGTTTGCCTGTGCCTGAATTGCAATCTGTTCCAGAGAGGTGCTCAGCTCTTCCACGGTTGCCGCCTGGCTTGTGGAGCCGTCTGCAAGCATCTGCGCACCGGAGGAGACCTGTTCGGCGCCGCTGTCAACCTGCCCGGCGGAGGTCGCGATAACCGCGATCGTGCGGGTNNGTCTTAATATTTTCAAGCGCGTGCTTGAGTTTTTCAAATTCTCCGACATAATGGAGTTTCAACTGGAAATCGAGATTCCCCTCGGCGATCTGATCCAGAACGCCGGAAATCTCCGCGATGTAGTCTATGTAGTCGTTCAATTGCTCTGTCATCTTCTTGACGGAGGCGAACACCGTTCCAAATTCGTTGTCCAGTTTGCTGTCAATCTGCACGGTGAGATTGCCGTCGGCGATGCGGCCAGTTGCCTCGGCCAGACTCTCAAGAGGCTTATTAACCTTGCTGTTGAGGCAGAGCGTTAAAACAACGCCGGTTGCAATGGCCAGAATGATGCAAAGGATGATCAGGTTTTTGGCAAGCGAATTCACGCTGCTGAAAAGATGCGATTCCTGACTGGAAAGAACGAGAACCCAGCCGGACTCAGGCACGCTCGCGTACCAGACAAGCTGTTTTTCACCGTCTGCCATATAGCTTCCTGTGCTGCTCTGCTTGGAAAGAATGGTTTTGCCGAGTTCGGCCAGAGAGGCGTTACTCTCCTGTGTGACGTTTGCTTTCAGCAGCTTTGCGCTGTCCTCGTCTGCGACATAGGTCCCGGTACTGTCAACGAGAAAAGCATGCTCAACGTCTCCGGCCTGGAGATTGGCAACTGCCTTTTGCAGCGCAGACAGATCGATATCGGCGGTTGCAACGCCAAGTAGCTTCTTATTTGCGTCGTAGAAGGGGGCGGAAGCCGTTACCATGGAGACCTTGGCAAATTCGTCATAATAGGGTGCGCTCCAGACAACGGCTTTGTCCGTGTTCATGGCGCTTTTGTACCAGTCCTGACCGGTATAATAGACGCCGTCGCCCAGCGAGTAGTTGGCGACGTAGACCACCTTTCCGTTTTCCCGCATGCAGTACGGAGAATAATACTGCGTCTTGGCGTTGTAGGCATACGGCTCGAACCAGATGCCGCCGCCGAAGGTCTCGTCGTTGGCTCCGATCTGTCCGGGAAGAAGCGTTTGAAAATTTGCATCGGTCATTACGTTTCCGGATGATTCCGCCGAACGGGCANNTGCAAGCGCCAGCGCGACCATGCGGTTTTGCGACAGGGACTTGTCAACCTCAGTGACGCCGGATGAGAGCGCAAGCTGCATGCGCGCGTCAATGTTGTTTTCGATAATTTGCTTTGCTGTACTGTAACCCAGAAGGGAGAGGACGATCATCGCCACCAGAATGACCGGCAGCAAAATGACCAGCACCTCCATTTTTAAAGATCTTCGGGGTGTACCTGTGTCTCCTCCATCCAACGATGCAAAATTCTTTCTCTTTTCTTTCAATTCCATAAAACGACCTCCCTGACATGACTTTAACAGCCATGAACATATTTTTAAGAGTCAAGCAAAGACAGCAATTTTTCAGTCAGAATTAAAATAGAAGCGTTAACTTTGCCTGCGTTCACAACTGGTAAATTAGAAAAAATAAAGAAACATATATAAATTTGTCGAAAAAAATAAAATTGAGGATGTTGTATTTGTAATATCATAAGCACCGTCAAAAGTCCAGTATATTTCAAATTATTCTACAAAAAATTGTGAGCATGCTCAAAAATTCAATTTTTAATAGTAAAATATAGCAAATAAATACTATATTCTTACTAAGCCAAGAATATATTTGGTTATAAAATGCGTTTTGCTTGAACTGCCAAGTGCACTTTTTTACAAGAGCTTTCTATTCAGTCAGTAAGTCATTATTGAAAAGACGGTGTTCCTGGAAAGGATAAGACCAAAACAATAGTTCAGCGGCATGAATAGGCTTCGTGCCGCGTCCTTGTCATATGCGCCCATTTTGAATATGTTTTTTCGTCGCTTTTGCCTTTCGGCTTTCGTTGACAGGGGGGATGACAGGTGATATTTTATATGTATGGTAATGTACAAAAAAACGTAAATTAGCAGAAAGGATAACATATAATATGAGTAACACCGAAATCCTCAAGGGCCTCGCCGCCATCGCCGGGGAGGACCGGGTCATCACGAATGCCGACGCCGTTGCGGAGGAGACGAAGGACGCGATCGGTTTCCGCCGCTACGAGCGGGCAGACGGCGTTTTCAACGTCCCAAAGGCCCTGTGCGTCGTGAAGGTAGACTGTACCGAAACGGCATCTAAGGTGCTTTCCTTTTTAAATGCCAACAAGGTCAAAACGACTCCGCGTACCGGCGGTTCGAGCGTCACGCAAGGCATTGAGCCTGTCGAGGGCGCAGTTATGCTGGACGGCTCCGATATCACGGGCATTTATAAAATCGACGAGGAAAACATGCAGGTAACGACCGGTTGCGGCATGCCTCTACAGGAGCTTGAAGACAAGCTCAATAAAATGGGCTACACGACCGGCCACAGCCCCCAGTCCATGCCGCTCGCACAGATGGGCGGACTCGTCGCCACGCGCTCCATCGGCCAGTGGTCAACGCTCTATGGCGGCATGGAAGACCTGCTCGTGGGACTCGAAGCCGTGCTTGCAGACGGCGAGATCGTTCGGATAAAGAATGTTCCGCGCCGCTCAACCGGCCCCGATCTCCGGCATCTTTTCCTCGGCTGTGAGGGAACTCTGGGCTTCATTACCGAGGTCACGATAAAGATTTTCAAATATAAGCCCGACGAGCGCTGGATGTGCGCTTATCAGATCGGCAGTATGCAGGACGGGTTAGATGCCATCCGTGAGATCATGGTAGAGGGCTACCGTCCCGCCGTTGTACGTCTGCACGACCCGGCGGAGGTCGCAATGCTCTTTAACGCGGTTACGGACGAGGGCAAGGCGCTGCTCCTGTTTCTGGCGGACGGCCCGAAGCCCATCGCGGACGCGACTGGCGCGGCGGTGGACGCCATCGTCAAAAAGCACGGCGCGGAAAGCCTTGGCACAAAGCCTGTCGAGTCGTGGATCGAAACACGCAACGACATCTCCAATGAGCTTGAGGAGACAAGCGAGCAGATGCATGATATGGGCACCTGCGTCGATACCTGTGAGATTTCCGCGAGCTGGTCGGATATCGGCAAAATTTATGAAGCCGTCTGCGCGCGCGCGGCAGAAGAGCTCGAAAACCTCGTCGTCATCGGTGGCCACAGCTCCCACAGCTACATAAACGGCACAAACATCTACTTCCAGTTCCTTTTCCAGGTGACAGAGGAGCACACCTGTCAGGAGGATTACATGCACATCATCCGCATCATCATGGAAGAAAGCCTGAAGCGCGGCGGCTCTATCGCCCACCACCACGGCAGCGGCAAATACCGCACGGCGTGGATGCCGGAAGAGCACGGCAGCTCCTATCCGCTGCTTTACAAGCTCAAAAATGCGCTCGACCCGAACGGTATTTTGAACGAGGGTATCCTTCTTGTATAAAAATGGAGGTGTAAGTTGAACGCTGAAAAGAGAAACAAAAAGCTCCAAAAAAATGGCTTCACCGGCTTCTCCGTCCATGAAACGGCGGAGGGGCTGGTGCTCACGGGCACAAGCGCGGATTGGAACGAGATCGTAAACGCCGGCTTTTGTGCCGCGAAGAAATATGGAAAAACACACATTATAAATGACTGCGTTTTCACCGGGGCGGAAATTCCACCGATGCGCATGCCGGAAATAAAGGACAAAGCCATTGACGGCGCACGGCCGGACGTTCTCGTCATCGGCGGTGGTGTCGTCGGCGCCGCGACCGCGCGCGAGCTGACGCGCAGAGAGCTCGACGTGCTCGTCGTTGAAAAGGAATATGACCTTGCCATCGGCGCTTCCGGCCGGAACGACGGCTGTGTGCACCCCGGCATTGACCTTTTGCCCGGAAGCCAGAAGCGGAAATACAACGTTGTCGGAAACCGCATGTTTGACGAGCTGTCAAAGGAGCTGGACATCGAATTTGACCGCTGCGGGCAGACGGTCGTTTTCGACACAAAAAAATTTTTGCCGGTCATGCCGCTCGCAAAGCTCTGGTTTGCCTGCATGGGGCTTGGAAACGTAAAAATACTGGACGAAAAGAAGCTCATGGCCTTTGAACCGGCGCTGCGGGAAGGCGTAAAGTTCGGCCTTTTCTTCCCGACGGGCGGCGTCGTGTGCCCCTACAACTTCACCATCGCCCTCGGCGAGAGCGCGGCGCAAAACGGCGCGAAGTTTTCGTTCGACACGGCGGTGCTCGGCATGGAGACGAGGAATGGCAAAATCGTTTCTGTTACAACAAATCGCGGCACTGTCTACCCCAAAGCCGTTGTCAATGCTGCCGGCGTTTTTACGGAGGATATTGCAAAAATGGCAGGCGACCGCTTCTACTCCATTCACCCGCGCAAGGGAACAAACACGATTCTGGATCACAAGACCGTTTCGATGGTGCGCACGTCCTATTCCCTCATCAGCGCTTTGAAGGAGGAGGGCCACTCCAAGGGCGGCGGCATCATACGAACGGTGGACGGCAACGTCCTTGTCGGGCCGGACGCGTTTGAGACCTACCAAAAAGAGGACTTTACGACCGAGTCCAAAAATGTTGCTGCCGTCTTTACAAAGCAGGGGAGAGCCACCGAAAGGCTTCGCCAGTCGGACACCATTACCTACTTTTCCGGTGTGCGCGCGGCGACCTTTGAGGAGGATTTCATCGTCGAAAAAGGGCGCAAGTGCAAAAACCTTGTCCACGCCGCAGGTATCCAGTCGCCGGGTCTCACCGCCGCGCCTGCCATCGCGGTGGACGTCGCGAAAATGTGCGCGGAAATTCTTGCGGCGGACGGAAAGAAAGTCGAGCCAAACGAGCGCTTTGACCCGAACCGCAAGGCCATTGCGCGCATCGCAAAAATGGACGACGCGCAGCGCAGCGCCTACATAAAGAAAAACCCAGCCTACGGCGAGATCGTCTGCCGCTGCGAGGAGATCAGCCGGGGCGAGATCGTCGAAGCCCTGCACCGCCCCATCCCCTGCTCGACGGTGGACGGCGTGAAAAAGCGCTGTCGCCCGGGCATGGGCCGCTGTCAGGGCGGCTTCTGTGGGCCGCTGGTGGCAAAGATTATCTCCGAGGAGCTGGGCATTCCGCTTGAAAAAGTCCGCAAGGCTGGCGCGGGCAGTGAGCTGCTTTTCGGAAAAACGAAGGGAGGGGCGCAAAATGGCTGATTTTGACGTAGCGGTCATTGGCGCCGGTCCAGCGGGGCTGGCCGCCTCGCTTGCCGCCGAGCAAAAGGGCAAAAAAGTGCTCCTCATTGAGCGCGCGGCGCGCATGGGCGGTATTTTGAACCAGTGCATCCACGACGGCTTCGGTCTGATCCGCTTTGGCGAGCGCCTTTCCGGCTGCGAATATGCAAACCGCTATGTGCATGAGGTCGAGGAATCTTCGGTTGAAGTTTCACTTCTAACCTTCGTCACGCGCATCGAAAAGCAAAACGAGCTTTTCCGTATCACCCTCGTCACAAGGGAAGGTGTCCGCACTGTGACCAGCACAGCGCTGGTACTCTCCACCGGCTGCCGCGAGCGGACGGCGAAACAGGTCGGCATCCACGGCACCCGCCCTGCCGGGATCTACACGGCGGGGACGGCGCAGTATTACATCAATATTTTGGGCGAGCAGCCCGCAAAACGCGCAGTCATCCTTGGCAGCGGCGACATCGGCCTCATCATGGCNNTGACGCGAAACATCGCGCAATGCCTGGACGACTTTGACATTCCGCTGCATGTTAGCCACACCGTCACGCGCGTATTTGGCGACAGCCGTTTGGAGGCCGTCGAAATTTCCAAGGTGGATGAAACCATGCGGCCCATTGCGGGCACGGCGGAGAAAATCGACTGCGACACGCTTATTCTCTCCGTCGGACTCATCCCTGAAAACGAGCTTGCCGAAACGCTCGGCANNNATGGGCATCAAGCTTGACCCGCGCGCCAAAGGGCCGATTTGCGACCAGAACTATGAAACGACGGAGGGCGGCGTTTTCGTCTGCGGCAACGCGCTGCATGTGAACGACCTCGTTGACTACGTCTCCGAAAGCGGCGCGGCGGCAGGTGCGGCGGCAGCGGATTATTCCGTCAAAACGCGCGCGCTCACGGAGTTAACAGCCGGGATGGAATTTCTCTATGCCGTTCCCGAACGGCTCGACATGGGCAGCGACCTTAAAAAAACAGTCGTCTTTTTCCGCAGCCGCGACGTGCGCGAAAAGAGCGTTGTTGATGTGCTTGTGAACGGAAAACCGGTGTTTACGAAGAAATATCAAAAGCTGAAGCCGCCCGAGATGGAGCGCATCGAGCTTGACCTGTCCATGGTGAAGTCGGGCGACAGTGTGACGCTGGAACTGAGGGAGGCGTGAGCATGGAAAAAGATTTTGTCTGCATCGTCTGCCCAAACGGCTGTGCGCTGCATGCCGTCGAAAACGACGGCGAAATTTCCGTCACCGGAAACCGCTGCCCGAAGGGCGAGGAGTACGCGAAAGCGGAGCTTACAAACCCCGTTCGCACGCTCACTACAAGCGTCGCGACCGTTTTCCCGGAGCGCCCCGTTCTGCCCGTGCGCACAAGCGGCGCCATCCCGAAAGGGGAGATCAAAAACGCCATGAAGGCCGTGAACGCCATAGTCGTAAAGACCCCCGTATCCTGCGGCGACATCGTGTGCGCGAATTTTATGGGCTTTAATGTCGATCTTCTTGCAACGGACGATCTAAGAGCGTAAAAATTTAGGAGGCGAATTCATGGACAGTCCGCTCGTCCTCACCTTTGACGTCGGCACGCAAAGCGCACGCGCCGTGCTCGTTGACCTCGCGGGAAACATTCTTTTCAAAGCGCAAAAACAATATGAACAGCCCTATTACTCGCTGAATCCCGGCTGGGCGGAGCAGCGGCCGGACTTTTATTGGGAGATCATCTGCCAGTGCGCCTACGAGATTCGCGAGGAAGCGGGCGCGCGCTGGGGCGATATCAAAGCCGTCACGATAACGACCATCCGCGCCACGAGCATTTGCCTGGATGAAAACGGCGAGCCGCTGCGGGACGCAATCGTCTGGCTTGATAACCGGCAGGCAAAGTGTGAAAAAAAGCTGCCTGCCCGCCTGCGCGCGGCTTTCCGCATGGTCGGCATGACCGGCACCGTACAGCTTCAGCGCAAGGCGTCCCACTGCAACTGGATTAAGGAAAATGAGCCGGAGGTCTGGAAAAAGACAAAGCACTTCGTGCAGCTATCCACCTACCTCTGCTATAAAATGTGCGGCCGTCTCGCGGACGCGGACGCAAGCTGCTGCGGACGCATCCCTTTTGACAATAAGACGCGGACGTGGATGAAAAAGAACAATCCGGCCCGCTGCATCTTTGAAGTGCGCGACGACCAGCTCTTCGATTTGGTAAAGCCCGAAACGGTTATGGGCGGCGTCACCGAAAAAGCGTCAGCCGACACAGGCATCCCGGCGGGCATTCCGCTCATCGCGACGGGGTCGGACAAAAACTGCGAAACGCTTGGACTCTCGGTCATCTCGAACGACAAGGCTGCCATCAGCTTCGGAACGACCGCGACCATCGAGTTTTCAACGGACAGCTACGTTGAGCCGGAGCCGTTCATGCCCGCGTACTGCTCCGTCATCGACGGGCGCTGGACGCCGGAAAAAGAGGTTCTGCGCGGCTACTGGCTCGTTTCGTGGTTCAAGCGCGAGTTTGCTGCCAAGGAGTGCATGGAGGCTGAGAGAACGGGCACTTCGGCAGAGGTGCTGCTAAACCAGCGCTTGCATGAGGTCCCGGCCGGATGCAACGGCCTTATGCTCCAGCCCTATTTCACCGCCGATACGAATATGCCCTTTGCCAAGGGCGCGGTCATCGGCTTTTCGGACGTCCACACGCGCATCCACGTCTACCGCGCCATCATCGAGGGTATCAACTACTGTCTCTATACCGGAATGCGAAAAATGGAGAAACGCGCGAAAACGAAAATAAAGACCCTCTATGTCGCGGGCGGTGGTTCGCAGAGTGCGGAAATCTGCCAGATTACAGCGGATATGTTCGGCCTTCCCGTTGTGCGCACGCAGACGCACGAGGCCTGCGGCGTCGGCAGCGCGATGATCGCGTTCAAGGCGCTCGGCTATTTCAAGAGCTGGGAGGAAGCATGTGAGGCCATGGTGCAGGAAAAGTACCGCTACGAGCCGGATATGCGCCTGCACGACTTCTATGACACCATAAATTTTCATGTGTTCAACAGGGTCTTTGACCGGCTCCTGCCGCTCTACCACATCACCGACCACGAATGCAGAAAGTACGGACTGGACAAACATTAGTCTGTGCATCATAATAGGCGGCGGGGCCAATAGAAGGCAAGCCCCGCCGCTTGATTATTAGGAGACGTGTATGAACATTCTCTGCTGCTTCAAAATATCGCCGGACTACGACAAGGTTGTTTCGGCGGACTGGTGCGCCGCCAAGCCGCCCGCACCGGACACAAGCTATGTCCCAAAAGAACTCGGCTGCTACGACGAGGCGGCGCTGGAGATNNGGAGACGAAGCGGAAAGGGCTGGCGTTTCGGTCACAGTCACAGCTGTAACGGTCGGGGAAGGGCAGTGCGACCATTTTGCGCGCGGACTTTTCGCGCTGGGTGTCGGCCGCGTCGTGCAGCTCAGGCTTCCCCAAGCGCTGGACTTTCAGCCGGGAACGGTGAGCGAAGCTATTGCCGAAGCCTTTTCAGATCTGCGCTTCGACGCTGTTTTCTGCGGCGCGCAATCCTCCGAGGGCGGGGGCATGACCCCTTATCTGCTCGCGAAAAAGTTTGAAATGCCCTGCCTTCCGAATGTGACAGAGCTGCATTATCATCAAAACGGCCTACGTGTTACAAGGGAGACCTTCAACGGCGAAAGCGAAGTCACGGTGACAGCGCCCGCCGTTTACGCCGTTTTTAACAGCAGGCATCCGTTCCTGCGTCTGGCCACCGTGAAAAAGCGGCTGGCGGTCGCGGATATGGGCGCGGAAATCATGGAGTTTTCTGCCTCCGTGCCGGAGCGCTTCGCGCTTTTGCGTTTTTCCTATGATGCGGGCGGGCGACCGTGCGTTTTTGTTGAGGGCGAAAGCTGTATCNNTCGGATGAGCTGCGCATGGCGGCAGGGCTTATTTCTTGTTTGCGCGCAGTTCGAGGAAATACGGAGCTTTGGGTGCTTGGAGGTCTCGGTGCGTTTCCGGCTGAGGATACCGGGGCCGATCAAATTGTCGAGGTCGCAGCTACAGACGAGACGATTTTTGCAGAGCCGTTCGTCTGTGCACAGGCGATTTTTGAGCTGTTTTCCACTGAAATACCGGAGCTTCTTGTTACAGTCTCGAATTTGCGCGGGGACGAGCTTGCAGCCCAGCTTTCGGTGCTCACCGGCGGCGGCTGCGTGCTCGCGGCGACCGCGCTTTTCTGCGATAACGGCGGTTTTGTCGTCCAAAAGAGCGTTTTTGCCGGAAACCTTGCGGCGGACTTTGCCGCAAAGGACCTGCCGCTCACGGTCTCCTTACTTCCAAACGGTGAAAAAGGCAAAGGGAACGCCATTCCCGAACGGAGGGTGCTCACGACAGACGCGGCACTTCCCGACTGGCTTGCGGACGCCGAATATCGCGACGCGGAACGAACGAATTCGCTTTCTGATGCGAAGCTTATTATTGCCGCCGGACGCGGTGCGGGCAATAAGGTAAAGCTGCAGAAGCTTTCCGCGCTTTCCGAAACGCTTGGCGGCGTTTTAGGCGGCACGCGGCCCGTGATCTGCGAGGGAAAACTCCCGCCGGACCGCCAGCTTGGTCTTTCCGGCAGTCGTGTTAATCCCGAGCTGTGCCTTGTTTTGNNCCCGGGTCCGCCGCCTTCTTTGCAGGCATCGAAGGGAGCGGCAAGATTGTCGCCGTGAATCGCGATCCGCAGGCGCCCATTTTTGAAAATTGCGATCTCGGCGTCGTCGCCGACAGCGCAGAATTTGCCGAAGCGCTCACTGCCTGCCTTGAACAGGAGAAGCATCGCGCATCCAAAGGAGAAGCATGAACCGAAAGCTTTTAAACAAACACGGCACCGTAACCGCCGATCTTGCCAGAAGTATTATGGCGCTCGATGCGGGCGACCGTTTGCCGACCATTATAGAAATGACCGAAGCGTTCTCCGTTTCGCGCGGCGTTGTGCAGAATGCCATTGGCTTTCTCGAGGAGGAGGGTTGCATTGTGCTCAGCCGCTGCGGAAAGCTTGGAACGGTGCTCGAAAAAGTAGATTATAAAAAGCTCTATGACTTTACAGGCTGGAACCCTGTCGTCGGAGCCATGCCGGTTCCGTTCAACGACAGCTTCCGCTCTCTTGCCGCCGCACTGCACACGGAATGCCGGCGCTTTCCGGTCGAGTCCTCCGTCATCTACGCAAGCGGCGCGGTGATCCGTCAGTCCATGCTAAAAAAGGACTTTTTGGACTATATCGTCACCTCCGTCGCCGCCGCGCGGCATATCGTGAACGCCGACCCGGATGTGGAGCTTCTTTTCGAGCTGCCGGATTGCTGGTATGAGGAGCCTTACTGCCTGCTTTTCATCGACAGCGCGGAGACGGAAATCCGGGACGGCATGCGCGTCGGTGTCGATCCCGACACGATCGACCAGATGGAGCTTACGAAGGCGCTCTGCCGGGGAAAAAACGTCGAGCTGGTGCCGATGCCGTTTGAAAGTACGATTGAGATGATCCATGACCGCAGCATCGACTGCTCCGTCATCCGCCGCGAAAAGTGGCTCCATGAAAACCTTGCTCTGTCGCCGCGACCCATTCCGCCGACGGATTATCCCGCCGCGGACACGACCATTCCTGCAATTCTCGTGAATAAAAACAATTACGGCATTCGTCCGTTTTTACAAAAACCCCTTTCGCCAGCCGGTATCGCGGAAGCGCAGAGCCATGCCAGAGACATCCAGTCGCGCTACTCCTTCTGATACCGCATCTGAACAATAATGTACAGCGCAGACAGCCGGGGATTTTCCGGCTGTCTTTGTGCGCTTGACAAAGGCTGTATGACGATATACAATATATATCCGATTATAATTATAGGAAATATATTTTTTGCGCGCCCGGTGTTTTTAAGCGGGCAACGCGAATCTTGGAGGACAGCTATGCAGGATAAAAGCGCGCTGATCGCCATGAGCGGCGGGGTTGACAGCTCCGTCGCCGCCTATCTCATGGTGTCGCAGGGATTTCGCTGCGAGGGAACGACCATGCGACTGTATCGAAACGAAGACGTCGGACTGAGCCAATTCCACACCTGCTGCTCCCAGCGGGACATAGACGACGCGGCGGAGGTGGCTTTTCAGCTCGACATATCCTATGCGGTGACGAACTTTACAGCCGAATTTCGGGAGCAGGTCATCGGCAAATTCATCCGCTCCTATGAGGCGGGAGAAACGCCGAACCCGTGTATCGACTGCAACCGCTATATGAAATTTGATCGGCTCCTACGCGCGGCAGAAGAAAAGAACCTTTCCTACGTCGTAACGGGTCACTATGCCCGCATCGAATACGACGCCATTTCCGGTCGCTTTCTACTCAAGAAAGGCGTGGATGCCGCGAAGGATCAGAGCTATGTGCTCTACGCCATGACGCAGAAACAGCTTGCGCACACGCTTTTTCCCCTCGGCGGACTCACAAAGCCTTGCGTGCGCGAAATTGCCGCCGAACATGGTTTTATTAACGCCCACAAGCACGACAGTCAGGACATCTGCTTTGTGCCGGACAGCGACTACGCAAAATTCATGGAGCAATACACCCGAAAGACCTACCCGGCGGGGGATTTTCTCTACACAGACGGCACCGTCGTCGGGCGGCACCGCGGCACTGTTCGCTACACGCCCGGCCAACGGAAAGGGCTGGGGCTTTCGATGGGACGGCCCGTTTACGTCTGCCAAAAAGACATGGCGAAAAACACGGTCACGGTCGGGGACGAAAGCACGCTTTTTGCAAGGGAGCTTTTGGCCGGAGATATGAACTGGATCGCGTTTTCAAAGCTCGACGCGCAGCGGCGCGTGAAGGCAAAGGCGCGTTACCGCCAGCCGGAGCAGGACGCGACCGTCTATCCGGCGGAGAACGGTATTCGTCTGCGCTTTGACGAGCCGCAGCGGGCGCTTACGCCGGGACAGGCCGTGGTTCTCTATGACGGCGCGTTCGTTCTCGGCGGCGGTACCATTACGGAAGTCTTCAACGAAAACGGGGGCGGGACGCTGTGATCTATCTGGACTATGCGGCGCACACTCCTGTAGACCCGCGCGTTTTGGCGCGCTTCTGCGAGGTCGAAAGCAGCCTTTTCGGAAACCCCAATTCGCAGCACAGCGCGGGCCGCGCGNNGTTCATCGGAGCTTATCTACACCTCCGGGGCAAGCGAGAGCAACAACACAGCCATAAAGGGTCTCGTCCAAGCCGCCGGAAGCGCAGGAAAGCACATAATCGCAACGCCCCTTGCGCATTCCTCCGTCAGTGTTTGTCTGGACGTTCTGCGCGAAGAGGGCTATGAGATTGACCTTCTGGACGTGGACGAAAACGGGAAAATAGATATTTCGCAGCTCGAAAGACTTCTAAGGAAGGACACGCTTCTCTTGACGGTCTGCGCGGTTGACAGCGAGCTTGGCGCAGTTCAACCGATTGCGGAGATAGCAGACATTCTGAAAGCCTTTCCGAATTGCCGTTTTCATGTGGACGCGTCGCAGGCCGCCGGAAAAATACCGCTCCTTTTTGACGGAGTGGACACGATGAGCCTTTCGCCTCACAAGTTCTACGGGCTGGGCGGCAGCGGCCTTCTCTTTCTGCGCCGCGGTGTCAAGATGCTTCCGCTCATAAACGGCGGCGCGGGCGCAACGCCCTATCGGAGCGGGACGCCTTCTCCCGCGTTTGCCGCCGCGGCGAAAACGGCGCTCGAACTGGCGCTTTCGGAGTGGACGGCGCGCATTGAAGCCGTTCGGGTGCAGAACGAAAAGCTGCGCCGGGCGCTGTGTGCCTACCCGAAGGTGCGCATCAACAGCCCAGCAGATGCCGTGCCGCACATTTTGAATTTGACCGTGGACGGCGTCAAGGGCACCACATTTCAGCGGGCGCTCGACGAGTGCGGTGTGTGCGTTTCCGTACGATCCGCCTGTTCGCAGGACGGGCAGCCCTCCCAGGCGGTGCTCGCTGTCACGGGGGATCGCCGAAGGGCGCTCTCTTCCTGGCGCATCAGCCTGAGCCATTTGACAAGCGGCGAAGAGCTAGACGGTTTTCTCGCGGTTTTCGACCGCTGCTATCAAAAGCTCGCGGGCTAATAAGATATTTGCATACAAAAAACATATATTTTGACCTGCCTGTACAGAAAATGCACGGGCAGGTCATTTTCTATACACGAAAACGAAGTACCTTTCAGCTATTTCACAGTTCTTCTTTTATTCTCCGCGCCGGACGGAAAGCCCGCCAGGACCTCCGGCGCTCGCTCGCGGATGAATTCGACGAAGCGGCGGGCGGCAAGCGGTAGCGTGTCCCAGTCGCGCCAGGCGAGCGCGACCGTGCGCTCCAACGGTTCCGCTACCGGACGCAGCGCCAGATCCTGCTCAAAGCCCGAAACGACGAGGCGATATAGGATCGAAACGCCAAGCCCCTGCCGCACCATCGCTAGAATGGTGTAGTCGTCGTAGACCTTATAGGCGAGGCGGGGCGATAGGCCGTTTTGAGCAAAGGCCTCCAGCGGAACGCTTTGCTCGCCCTCATCCAGCAAAATGAACGGCTCCGTCGAAAGCGCCTTGAGCGTCACCTTTTTCTCTCCCGCCAGCGGGTGCTCCGGCGGGAGAATTGCAACCATTTCGTCCCGATAGAGCGGCTCCACCGTCAGCCCCGGCGCGGTCTGCTTGCCGATAAATCCTCAGTCGATGCTGCCCTCGCGCACCCACTGACTAATACCCGTGTCCTCGCCCTGCTGCAAGACGAACTGCACGCCGGGATATTGNNATTGCGGCTCACGCTTGTAAACGTCCCGATGCGGACGGTACTGTTTTCAAGTCCCTTCATTTCGCGGCGCTTTCGCGCGAGCGCGTCCTCTGCGCCGCAGATGGCGCGGAAATAGGGAAGATAGGCCACCCCGTCCGCCGTGAGCTTCACGCCGCCCTTTCCGCGCGTGAACAAAATGGTCCCCATTTCCTGCTCCAGCGCCTGCACGGTCTGGCTGACAGCGCTCTGGGAATAGCCGAGCTGTTCGGCGGCTCGGGTAAAACTGCCTGTTTCCGCCACCGTGCAGACAATGTCATAGCGAGTGGTCATGATGCGCCTCCATTCATAAGTGTTTCTTATGATACCATTATAAAGAGTTGCTTTTCAAATGGCAAGCTTCGGGTTATGATTTCAGCGTGAAAAGAATCTGCGGGGGAACAGATATGAACGAAACAGCATTTCAGACCACCGAAAAAGCGCCACACGGTCTCACGCACGGCGCCGCTTTCCGCGAGGGCGCAAGGGACGGACTGCCCATCGCACTTGGGTACTTTGCCGTCGCCTTCACGCTGGGCATCGCGGCGCGGCGCGCAGGACTGTCGGCGGGACAGGGCTTTTTCGCGAGCCTTTTCAATAACGCCTCCGCCGGCGAGTACGCGGGCTTCACCCTCATTCAGGCGCGCGCGGCCTATTGGGAGCTTGCCGTTATGACGCTCATCGTGAACCTGCGCTATTTACTTATGAGCTGTGCGCTGAGCCAGAAGTTTTCGCCGGATACGCCGCTTTGGCACCGCTTTCTTGTGGGCTTTGACGTGACGGACGAGCTTTTCGGCATCTCCATCGCGCGGGAGGGATATTTAGACCCATACTATTTCTATGGAGCGATGGCCGTCGCGATGCCCGGCTGGGCTTTCGGCACCTTTTTCGGCGTCATAGCTGGAAACGTTCTTCCGCCGCGGCTTGTAAGCGCGCTGAGTGTTGCGCTCTATGGCATGTTTCTGGCCGTCATCATCCCGCCCGCAAAAAAGGACAGAGTCGTCGCCGTTCTGGTACCGCTGTGCTTCGCGGCAAGCTGGGCCTGTGCCAATATACCGCTCATTTCCAGACTTTCCAGCGGTACGCGGACAATAGTGCTGACCGTGCTCATTTCCGGCGTCGCGGCTCTGCTGTTCCCGGTTGCGGAGGAAACGGAGGGCAACGGCTATGCAGAATAACATCTGGCTCTATATCGCCGTCATGGCGGGCGTNNCATCCGCGTTCTGCCGCTGACGCTCATCCGAAAGCAGATCAAAAACCGTTTTCTGCGCTCTTTTCTCTACTATGTGCCCTATGTGACCCTTGCGGTCATGACCTTTCCTGCAATCCTGGACGCGACGCAAACGCCCATTGCCGGCGCGTTGGCACTCGTGGCTGGTATCATCCTCGCGTGGTGCGGGGCGAGCCTTTTCACTGTCTCCGCCTCCTGTTGCGGCGTCGTGCTCGTCATTGAGCTGTTTTTGGTGTAATTGGTTTACATAATTTATTTTAAAACTTGTAAAAAATGATGCCCTTTGGGCGGGCGTCATAGGGATGTTAGGCGGATAGCTATAGCTATCCGCCTTTTCGCTGCATAATGGGATTCGAGGCGGCGCGACAAGCTGCGCGCATGTTAAAACAAAAATATACTTGCTTACCGACTTTTCAGCGAGCGTTGACAGACCTTTACAGCAAGTGCTATGCTTAATATGAAACTTTCCCAATGGACGATACATACTGTCATGTGCGCAACTTCAGGTTGCACACATTTCTAAAAGAGAAACTGGAAATTGGTGTACTTGCTTTTTTTCATTCATTATACTGTAGCTATTAAACGAAAAGGAGAACGACAAATGAGATTTGGACAAAACTTACAGTTTCTCAGAAAAATGCATAAGGGAATGACGCAGGATGAATTAGCAGAGAAAATGGGTGTATCCAGACAGACAATATCAAAATGGGAGATGGATTCCACCTTTCCGGAAATAGAAAATGCTATCATGCTATGCAATCTGTTTTCCTGCTCACTGGATGCACTGCTACGAGAAAATATGAATTCTGACAGCGAAGCATATACAAATATCAGGGTAGAAACGGTTCCCCCCTTTCGATATGTTAGATATGCCGTTATTAGCGAAGAACCCGAAACAGATGCAATCAAGCATATCAACGATTGGGCAGTTTCCTGCGGGATCGAACAAGTGGAAGTTATCGGTTGGGATTTCCCATTTGTATCGCAAGAGCAGATAAACGTATATCATATGCATGGATATGCGGCTGCATGCATGATACCGGAAAATTTTGATGCGGCCTGTTGCGAGATGGAAATACTCAAACAAACCAATCAACAATACGCAGTCATTACAATTAAAGAGCCTTTTAAGGCCCCATTTTCGCTAATTCCCAATGCATATAAAACACTTATACGTTATATGGAAGTAAACAATCTGGAGCATAGACAATCAAAAGAATTCCTACCCTGTTTTGAAAAAGAGTATGAAAAAGATGGGATTTCATACATGGATGTATATATTGCTACCGAAATTTGAAAAGACATTGATAAGGATAATTACATTAAATATTTGGCAAAACGGCACCCTCCAGAGTCAACAGATTTTGGAGGGTGCCGTCTTACTGTCTGATCACTATCCCTCCGACGGATTTTATTTTTATCTCATATTCCCCAGGGGATGCAAATTGACCTCCATAAAAACGGTGCACATTTCTGTGCAGGAAAAGGGGATTCCCGTTTCGCCTTTCGTGAGGCAAGCTCCACTTTTTAGATATGCTAGGCGCTTGATAAGAAGGAATAAACAGAAGGTGAAACCAAATACCTCTGTGTTCTGTATGTTAAGCAGCCAGCTTCAGCGCTGTTCCAGTGTTTGCCGCGCTATAGATGTGGAAACACTTCGCACTTTCCTCGCCGGCCAGTCCGCACTGTAGGTCGGAGCAGCGGCCTCATCGACAAGGGCAATATGGGCACGGACGCCGGGGTAGGCGCTAATGCAGCGGGAAACCGGCGCCATAAGCCCCGCGACCCGGCAAGCGCCGTTTCTGTCCGGCCTGCAAACTATGAGGACGACGACGTTTACGCCGAAGGTCTTGCAGACAAGCGCGTTGAGCTTTTCAAAAGGCGCTGTGAGAAAAGTCATTCCACAGGCCCGATAGGTTCTTTAAGCGCTTCGGAGCCGATAGCACACCTCCATCATGCAATCTCTCCGATCGCCCAGCATTCGACGCACGCCAGCGTTCGGTTTTCTTATTTGATGGAACCGGGGGCAACCGATCTTTCTAATTGTATGACAGCAAATTTAGACCACGAAATGTGATATGGAAATCGAATTGGTGTCAAGTTGACCCGCTTTTGCTTTTGGTGACAACTTGGCACATACAAGTGCATTGGTGACATTTTGAAGCGCTTTCTCGTTTTTGTCTAAAAAGGTACCGCGGCAGAGAAAAATTCTGCCGCGATACCCGCCCGGAAAAGCGGAGCTTAGCGGCCCCGGTGCTTTTCCTTTCGCTTTTCGGTTTTCAGAGCAAAGCGCCGTTCNNTCGCGCGAGCTTTCCCTCCTCCTGTTGAAGCTTTAAAGCCTGCTGCGCCTTCGTGCCGACGCCAACGCTTTGAAGACGCTTTCCGGCGTCCCTTTGCATCTGTTTCGGGTTTCTTTGCGCCATTTTTAGACTTTCCGCTTCGATGGCCGGGCTGAATTTGAGCCGCCGCCAGTTTCCGAGAAGGAAGTACCAGACCTCCGAATCCTTCGGCTCCGCACCGAACGTGAGCTTGCAGATCTCAAGCTTCCCGTCCGCCTCGCGCTCATAAACACCGACCCAGAAGGGGCCTTCGAAAAATACCGTGAGTTGTGATACA
>DEMY01000033.1:0-1813 GCA_002359425.1 Clostridiales bacterium UBA2658 | reverse complement strand
GTGTTTTTATCTCTGCGCAGATATTATATCGAAGATAGGGCCCTTCTGCAAGAAAAAGAATGCGGACAGAGACTGTCCGCATTCTTTTTCGGTTTACATAATTTTATTTCGCCGTTGCAGGAAAGCCAAGATCATCAAGCTCCGTTACAGCGGTGCTGACGTCTGCGGCAGGGCCGTCTATGGTGACTGTCTTGTCGGGGAGGGAAACCTCAAACTTGAGCTTCGCCTTTGTGAGCGCTTCCGTGATGCGCTTAACGCACATTTCGCAGTGCATATCGGGGACATTTAATGTTGTTGTCATTATTAATTACCTCCAAATCGTTATATCAAAAGCTTTTGCAGCGTTGCAATAAGATCGTCAACCGCCTCGTCGCTGCCGGATTTAATGTCTGTTACGACGCAGCCCTTAATGTGCCGCGCCAGCAGTTCCTTTTCAAAGGAGGTCAGCGCCGCCTGTATGGCTGCGACCTGCGTCAGGATGTCCGTGCAGTAAGCGTCCTCTTGCAGCATTTTTTTGACGCCTCGTACTTGCCCTTCAATGCGGCTGAGCCTGTTTTCAAGACTGCGCAGCGCCTCGTCTTCACGGATCGTCTTTCGGACCATCATAGCTTTTTTCCTTTCAGCCGCAGGGCGTTCGACACAACAAAAATAGAACTCAGCGACATTGCGAGCGCACCGATCATCGGACTGAGCAGAAGATGGAAGGAATGGTAGAGGACGCCCGCCGCGACCGGGATGCCCAGCGTGTTGTAGCAAAAGGCCCAGAAGAGGTTCTGGCGGATGTTCGTAATGGTGAGCCGCGAAAGCTTANNTCGCTTTTCATTAAAACAAGGTCAGCCGATTCAATTGCGATGTCGCTGCCGTTTCCGATGGCGCAGCCGACGTCCGCCTGGGCGAGCGCGGGCGCATCGTTAATGCCGTCGCCGACCATCATGACGACAGAACCGTCCTTTTGCAGCCGCTCGACCGCCGCCGCCTTTTCGCCGGGCAGCACCTCAGCGACTACCTCGTCAACCCCGACAAGCTTGCCGATATGTTCGGCTGCGGCTTNNGGCAATGGCGTCTTTGCTTGTAGGCTTCACCGTGTCCGCGACGGCGAGAAGGCCCAAAGGCTTCCCGTCCAGCGCCACCAACATCGGTGTCTGACCCTCGGCGGTGAGCGCATTGACGTCCACAATGAGCGCATCCGCCGGGACATTTTCCTTTTGGAGCAGTTTTCCGTTTCCGACGAGCAGAACCTTTCCCTCCGCCGTAACGGCCTTAATACCCATACCCGGTATATCCTCAAACGAAGTGGGGGCCGGTGCGGGGGAGATGGAGCGGTTTTCCGCCTCCTCGCAGACCGCCTTTGCGAGCGGGTGGTCGGAGAGCGCTTCGGCGGAAGCCGCAATTGAGAGCAGCTCGTTTTCTGTGAGGCCCTGCGCAACAATGTTTGTGACCTTGGGCTTGCCCTCCGTCACGGTTCCGGTCTTATCAAGCACCGCGATGCTGACCTTGTGAGTCGTTTCAAGCGCTTCGCCGCTGCGGATGAGAATGCCGTGCTGCGCGCCAAGGCCGGTGCCGACGATGATAGCGGTCGGCGTCGCAAGACCCATGGCGCAGGGGCAGGCGATGACGAGCACCGACGTAAAAACCTTCAGGGCGAACGCAAAGTCCTCACCCACAAGCAGCCATACGACGAGCGCAGCGACCGCGACGCAGATGACGATGGGCACAAAAACACCCGCAACCTTGTCGGCTGTTTTGGAGATAGGGGCCTTTTTGCCCTGCGCATCCTCGACAAAGCGGATAATCTTTGAAAGTGTCGTGTCCT
>DEMY01000108.1:7435-16926 GCA_002359425.1 Clostridiales bacterium UBA2658 | reverse complement strand
GAGGGTGCGCGGATAGAGACGAACATCGTATTTGTCGCTGTTGTCGGTGAGCCACTTGAAGGTGTCCGCCGTGCAAGCGCCGGGGCTGGAGGCGCGGAGCTTCGTAATCTTGCCGCTTTCGACCAGCGGGAGCATGCTGTCACAGAGAACCTCAGAGAAAACCTCAAACGTGCCGGGCAGGTCATTCAGGTTCTTGAGGATTTCCTCGCCCAGTCCGCCGTAGCCGATCTGAACTCTGTCGCCGCTGTGGATGTACGGGAGGATGAAAGAAGCGACCTTAACGTCAACCTCAGTCGGTCCCGGGGTGGGCAGCGCAAACATTTCGGTGTCGTTCTTAACGATGTAATCAAACTCGGTGACGTGGATGTTGCTCCATTCGACTTCCTGCGTCGGAACGGGGAAAACGCAACTCGCGTCCACAAAGCCGAATTTTTTGGTGATCTCGGGCATGTTCTCGGTCTGCCAGTTCGTGCAGACACCGTAGCCGCCGACATTGCACCAGCCGTTCGCGTCGGGAGGCGCGACTTCCAGAGCGCTGCCGTTCACACCGTATTCCATCATGCAAGCGTCATAGGTGTCGTAGCCTGCGCCGAGAGGCTCGACGGTGTGCGCTTCGATACCCATGCGGTCGAGGGGTAGGTTGTAGATGTTGAGAAGACGGAAGTGTCCCTTGATGTCATGGTCGAAAACCATGTCGTTGGGGAAGTTCATAACGTTGTACCAGAAGGTAACGTCATGGTAGTCTTCCTTGTGCTGATAGAGATAGTCCAGGAATGCATAGGGAACCTGCGTCGCCTGTCCGAGGAAGATAACGTCGCCCGGTTCGATGTGCTTTGCCGCCTCTTCAATCGTTACGAGGTGGTCTTCATAGTATTTTTTCCAGTCGCAGTTCAAATCTCGCTTTGCCATAAATCCAACTCCTTTGCCATATACAAGTTTGCGGTCGATTTTACAGAAGGCCGCGCTTCTGGCATGTCCTCATAGCCACACGATATTATACAACAGACTTGCTCCCGTTGCAAGTTCAATTGACGACGAAAGGACACACGTGTCCAGATTTCAAATTGTTTTTGTCCATCTATGGAAAACTATAGGAAGAAAAAACGGCATCTGGTACGTGGTTTCATGCCAAATCGCAGAACAGTTCTTGCGGTGGTCCGACCAGATAACGGCGCATTTTGTTCAAAGAGCGCATATTGAAAAGCGGGAATTAGTAAAAATGTTAAAAAAATCGTCTCCGGCTCATGGAACCCCGGAAAGGGGTCCAAGGGCTGGAGGCGACTGTTAGTATATGGATAAAACGCTTATTTCTTGATGTTATCGAAGGGATCGTAACCTTCAAAATCGTCTTCCTTGATGAGCGGCGTGGTGACGATCTGTTCCATCAGTTCCTTGCGGTAATCGGGATGCGCGATCTTGATGAGCCCGCGGATACGATCCTTGCAGGTCTTGAGGAAGCAGTCAGCAATACCATACTCGGAGACGATGAACATGACGAAGTTCTTCGGCGTTGTGACGATAACGCCTTCGGGCAGCCAGGGCACGATGTTGGAGTGGCGCTCGCCGTCGTGATCGACATAGGTAGAACGCAGGCAGAGGAAGCTGCGGCCGCCCTTGGAGATCGCTGCGCCGTAGATGTAGGCAAAGGAACCGCCTGCGCCGGAGTAAGGCGCCAGGCCCTGCGCCTCGGAGCAGCACTGGCCGAGCAGGTCGCACATGAAGGTGGCGTTGATAGCGACCATATTGTCCTGCTGAGAGATGAAGAATGGGTTGATGTTCTCCTCGATCGGACGCAGGACGCAGCGCGGGTCTTTGGCCATGAAATCAAAGAAACGCTGGCCGCAGGCGCCGGGGCTGGACGCTGTGATTTTGGTGATGACGCCTTCCTCGACAAGGCTGGCCATGTTGTCGCATGCAACCTCGGAGAAAACCTCCAGCGGGCCGACGCTCTTGAGGTGTGCAAGAATCTCTTCGCCAAGACCGCCAAAACCGATCTGTACCTTATCGCCGCTATGGATGTAGGGAAGGATGTAGGAAGCGATGTCCTTATCGACCTGCGTGGGGGGCTGCGCCGGAATGGCCATGATCTCGGTGTCCTCCTCAACGATGCAGTCGAGCTGGGTCACATGGATAGCAACAATCTCGGGGTCGCCCGGAACGGGAGGCTGGCCGGTCCTATCCATGATGCCGATGACGCGCTTGATGCGGGGGTTGTTGACGAGCGCGTGGTTCGTGGAAACGCCGTAAATGCCGACGTTGCACCAGCCGTTTTCATCAGGCGGGTTGAGGTAGCAAGCGGCGGTGTCGCAGCCATACTCGAACGGGCCAAGCGGCAGCATGTCGTAGCCGCAGGCGCCGCACTCTTCGACGTTCATGCTGATGGACATACGCTCAAGGGGGAGGTTGTAGGTCGTGATCTGACGGAAGTGCTTCTTCGCTTCGGGATCAAAAATCATGTCGCAGGGCTGATTCATAACGTTGGAGTAGATTGTAACGTTGTGATAGTCCTCCATGTGCGCGTACATTTCGTTGAGCAGGGAATACGGAATGGAGCTTGCCTCGCCAACCCAGAAGCAATCGCCGTCCTTGATGAAGTTGGAAGCTTCGCGCATACTCATAAGGTGGTCCTTATAGTACTGCTTCCAATCAATGTTCAGGTTTCTTTCTGCCATATCAATACTCCTTCACAAATTTACTATCGCGCCCTTGCCGCTCCGGGAAAAGCGGTAAAGACCACAGAAATTAGGCAATATAAGTTTATACCATTTAAATATAAAATGCAACTTATAAATGCAGCTTATTCATAAATATATTCATCCTAAAAAAGGATTTCCGCCGCGCCTGCCGGGACTTTTTTCTGTTATGTCGAAAATATATGCAATGCTCCGCATAAGTAGGAAAAGTGTTTTGCTTGTATTTAGCTCAATTATTTTCGTTAATAACGGACACATTTGCGCAAATTTCAGGCTTTTTAGAACTTGATGTATTCCGCCTGGCATAGCCAGATTTTTTCTTTCTTCCAATATGTCTGACATAAGTATAAATCTGTCTAACATTTCAACCGCAAATTTTGCATAATTACTGAATATATATTCAAAGCAACCCCCGGCAACCGTTCTCTTCTCCAGAGAGGTGGAAGCCGGGGGCAGGCTGTTTTTTATGATACGTCAGCCGAAACGGAGACGCAATTATTTTTTGTCGTCCTCAAAAGGATCGTAATCCTTGAGATCCCACTCGGTGATGAGCGGCGTGGTGACGATCTGCTCCATGAGCTGCTTGCGGTAATCGGGATGGGCAACCTTAATCATGGCCTTGATACGATCCTTCATGGTCTTCATGAAGAGATCAGCAACGCCATACTCTGTGACAATGTACATAACATAGGTCTTCGGAGTGGTAACGATGCAGGCTTCCGGCAGCCACGGATAAATGTTGGAGACCGGGTTACCATCATGATCGTTGTGGATAGAGCGCAGGCAAATGAAGCTGCGGCCACCCTTAGAGCGAATCGCGCCGTAGATGTAGGAGAAGGAGCCGCCAGGGCCGGAATAGGGGGTAAGGCCCTGCGCCTCGGAGCAGCACTGGCCGATCAGATCGCACTGGAAGGTGGCATTAATGGCAACGATGTTGTCCTGCTGCATAACGCCCAGCGGGTCAATGGCTTCGAGCTGCGTCACAAAGTAGATCTTTTCCGGCGTCGCCGCGGCCCACTCGAAGAATTCCTTCGAAACAGCAGCCGGGGACGAGCAGGTGATGTGCGTCAGGATGCCCTCTTTGCAGAGATTCATCATAGCCTCGCAGGCAACCTCGGAATAGACCTCAACGTGGCCAACTTCACGGAGGTTGTTGAGGATTTCTTCGCCCAGACCGCCGAATCCGATCTGAACCTTGTCGCCCTCATGGATGAATGGAAGGATGTAATGGGCGATGTCCTTATCGACCTGCGTCGGGGGAGAAGCGGGGAAGGATACAAGCTCCGTCGGATTGTCAACGATGCAGTCAAGTTCGGTGACGTGGATATAGTGGGTCTCTTTCGGTCCCGGAACGGGGTACTGACCGGTCGGGTCAATAAAGCCGATCTTTTTCTGGACGTTCGGATCCTGAACGGAGACCAGATGTGTGCAGACCTCATAGCCGTAGACGTTGCACCAGCCGTCCTCATCGGGCGGGCAGAGCTGAATTGCCGCAGCGTTGCAGTTGTATGCCCTCGTGCCTCTGCCGAACAGGTCGTAGCACATACCGCCGCACTCGACGGGTGAATCGTCGCCCATCTGCATGCAGGTGCGCTCCAACGGGAGGTTAAAAGCGCTGAACATGCGGAAATGCTCTTTTGCATCCGGGTTAAAGACCAGATCTGTCGGCATATTCATGCAGTTGTAGATAAGCATGACATCGTGATAGTCTTCAAAGTGCTCGTTCAGGTAATCCAAAAATGCATAGGGTGTGCCGGCTGCGTTGCTGAGGAACCAGCAATCGCCGGGCTGAACCAGCTTCCCGGCGTCTGCCATTTCGCCGTGATGCTCGTCATAGTACTTTCTCCAGTCAATTTCAAGGTTTCGTACTGCCATAATCAAGCTCCTTCTCTTAAAAAAAATAGAATTTCGCCGCTTCCGCGGAACCCTTTTTTTTGAGGCAAAGCGCTGCTCTCTTCCACTTAACGATTATAAGTTTATACCTCCAGAGCCATAAATGCAATTTAAAACGGGTATGCGGACAAAACTTTGTGCATACTGGTAATGACCAAATTTGTTTTTTAGTGAACTTTACAATTGACCCTTTAAATATTCAAAAAATGCCCCCCAAAATCTTTAGACATTCGACTTTCAGTGTCTAAAAATTTATATTTCCATTTTTTAAATTTTGCATTAAGGCCCATAAAGAACGCACTCCCGTTTTTGTTTTTCACATATACGAAAAGAGCCGCAAAGCTTCGTTTAGGAGCTTTGCGGCTTAATAAGTCAATTTTCAGCAATCACTTCATGAACTGATCGATGGCCTTGTTGAGTTTCTCGATCTCACCCCGGTCATTATTCCGAATGGCCTCGGTGATGCATTCGGTAATGTGATCCTCCAGAAGAATTTTGCCGGCGTTATTGATTGCAGAGCGCACCGCAGCGAGCTGAACGAGGACTTCTGCGCAGTCCCTGTCGTCGTCAATCATACGGATCACGGAGTCCAGATGCCCACTTGCCTTGGCCAAGCGGTCATGGACCGCCTTCTTGTTTTTATGGACATGCGGATGTGCGCCATCGTGGGTGTGCGGCACTCCTTCTTCATGGGGGTGGATAATCGCGTCGCCATGGTGATGCGACAACTCTTCCTCATGGACGTGAGCATAGACTGTCCCGTCCCCATGGACATGGACATGATAGCCCAAATCGTCGCTTTCCGTACTGTCGTGCATTGCGGACACTCCTTTTTGGGATTAATACTCGGGGATGAGCTTTTTAACGATCTTCTCTACTGCCTGCGGGCAGGCGCTGTCCATCGGAAGATCGAAGAGAGAGCGATCTTCGCGGTCAAACTTGTTGACCTCCGGGTCCTCCGGCAGTTCACCAAAGACTTCGAGGCCGGTCTTCTTGAGAAGATCTTCCTTTGGAATGTCCGCACGAACGCGGTTGAGCACGAGGCCGGACATACCGACACTGATGCTGTTTTCGCCAGCATTGGCGACGTCGATGATGCCCTTCGCAGTCTGGAGGCTGCGGGCAGACATGTCCGCCATAACGAGCAGGCAGTCAACGCTCTTCATGACACGGCGATTGAGCTGCTCGGGGCCAGCTTCGCCGTCAACGATGACGAAATCATAGTCCTCAGCGAGGGTGTCAATGCCGTAGCGGAGCAGCTCGTTGCAGGCGCAGAAGCAGCCAGGCTCCTCCGGACGGCCCATAGTCAACATATCAAAACCGTCGCCATGGGCGAGGATGCCGCGCATGAGGTCTTTCGTGGGGCCGTTGTTAAGCTCGTTGCGGGCCTGCTGGATACCTAAAAGCTCGCTGCGGAGCTGGCTGACCGTCTTGACGACGGGAAGACCGGTTGTATAGCAGAGGCTCATTGCCGAGTCGGCGTCAATAGCGAGCACGCGGCCCGGAAAACGCTTAGAAAGCAGCCGGATCAAGAGGGTGGAAACAACGGTTTTGCCTGTTCCGCCTTTGCCTGTAACGGCGATCGATTTAATTTTATCCATTATTCAGTACCTCGCTTTCCCTATATGAATAGTGTGACTATATTTGCCAACCATGACCGCAGCGGGGGCTGCGGCCATGGTATAAGCCGGAATTATTTGTCTTTTCTGAAGTTCTCAGCGCCGACAACGGATTCCATGTACTCGCCGATCTGCGCGCGCAGCTCGTCGTTGGACTTGTAGCGCGGGTCGATCGCGTCAACATCGACATACAGGGTCGGGATACCGAACTTCTCCTGGATGTAGTCGGTGACGATCTTGCCGGATGCCCAAGTGTGCTTGCAGCCGACGTGGCCCATGAAGATGGACACGTTGACGCCGAAGTCCTCGTACATCTGGTCGATGACCTTGAGCCAATACTCGGTCGGGCCGGTTGCGCCGTGGATCATCGGGGTGAGGAGCATCATTTCGGCAGTCTGTCTCTTGACCTTTTCCCAGTCGTTCAGGTCGTCGAAGATGATGCCGTCCTGATAGCCAAAGCCGTCCATGACGGTGATTGCGCCGTAGGTCTTCTCCATCCAGTCCATGATACCGGTGTTGGACCAGAGCATGTTCTGCATGAGGCAGACGCGATAGCGCTCTTCGGGGCAGCGGGTAGCGGTCATGCCCATATCGGCGAGCATGTTGCCCATTTCGAGCTGCGTCTCGAGCATCGCGGTAACAGCCTCGGTGCCGGCGAGAGGAGCGATGATCTCGTTGAGGACGAGCATACGGCCCGGGAGGACGCAGGGCTTCTTCTTGCGGAGCTCGGCAATCTTGATGAGGGCCGCATAAGCCTTGTTGGACTCTTCCATGATAGCCTTGAACTTTTCGTAGCGCTCCGCATCCCACTTATAGCCGGTGAGATCCTCCATGAACTTTACGAAAGCGTCCATCTGACGGGCGAGATAGCGATAGCCGCGATCGTCGTGATGGAAGGGGCAGTCGAGCGTGAAGGTCGGGCAGTCTAAAAGACGCTCGATGATCGGATAGGCGATACGGGCGCTGTCGCAGGGGACAGTCGCATGCACAAAGGCATCTGCCTTTACGCCATACTCGTTAAGGATCGCGCATCCGAGCTGTGCCTTATCAATGCCGCACATGCTGGTCGGCGCGTACTTTTCGGTCTCGTCGATGTAGCGACCGCAGAGATCCTCCATTGAAGCAATACGGGTCGAGACGGTGTCGAGGAAAAACGGTACGCAGTCAAACGCGCGGATGATTTCAACGGGCACGGGGCCGCCGAAGAACACGAGCTTCTGCCCGTTTTTGTGTGCGTCGCGTACTTCTTCCCACTGGGCTTTCTGGATGTCGAACATCCACATGATGTCGGGATTTCCCTTTTCGAGCATGTGCTGATAGATGCTGTCGACCTGCTGGCAGGTCATATCAATCAGATTAATGTGCTCGCCGGGTTCGAAGCCCGTTTTTTTCGTAGTTTCAGACATGTCGTTTCCCTCCCTTAGTGTTCGAGCATTTCGATGAAGGCTTCGGCACGGATGGCAAGCTGTCCAGCGTTGGACATCTGCTCCTCGCGTTCGACCTGCAGCATGGGGATACCGGCCTCTTTAAGCGCCGGCTCGAGGTAGAAGGCTTCGCCGCCCCAGCATTCGCAGTTCTGCATCTTCTGGTAGACAACGCCCTGAACGCCGTATTCCTTCGCCTTTTTGACGATCTCGCTATGAATAGCAGGACGGTTGTCGAGACTGCGCGGGCAGGTGTTTCTGGAAAGGTAGTATTTTGCAATAGAACCCAGGGCATCGCTTTCGTCGAGTGCGATCGGCTCGCCGAAGTTGCGCTCGCCGAAGCAGAGGTCATCTGCCACAACAAGGCCACCCTTGTCCTCAATGACCTTGAGGTAAGCGGGGTTGTCGAGTGCAGAGCCGATCACCATGAGGCGTGCGCGGGACTCGATCGGTGCGCGCGTTTTGGCATCCTTAAGGAATTCGGTGAGCTTTTCGATGTATTCGTCCGGCTCCATATCGCCGGCCTTGATCATCAGAGCGAGTGCTTCTGCGCCGCTGATAACAGGCTCTTCTGCACGGCGCAGCTGGTTTACCTCCGCGATAAGCTTGCGGATCTCGTTGTACTTTTCGACCGCCTCGCACAGACGCTCGTCCGTGACTTTCTGGCCGGTTAATTCTCCGAGTGCGTCGGCAAGACCTCGCAGCTCCTCTTTGTAGAATTCGATGGTCGTCTCATTCGTGATACGGGGCGCGTCCAAATGATAGGTAAACTGCGGCTTGCCGCTTTTCTTTGCAATGTGATCCCAGTTGTCGAGAANNCATCATGCAGCCGTCGGACTGCACGAGCCCGTCGAGCTCATAGCTGCCGTTCATGAGATACTGAAGGATGCTGCGCGCATAAGAGCAGCTAAAGCTGGACATCCATGCCTCGGCGTCGCTGCTGTCCGTGCAGCCGGTGGCGCGCAGACGAACGGGCATCACGCCCGCCGCATAAAGAATTTCATTCGGAATGTGGCAGCAGACGGTGCCGAGTGCTTTTCCGCCTTTTGCTCTCCACGCTTTAACGCTTTCGGTGGAAACCGTGGCGTCAAAAAGGTCCTGATAAGCCATGGTCAACTATCTCCTTTTTTTTCTTTTACCCCTGGCCGGCGTCCCGCGGGGACTCATTCCACGGGACGCACTGAGGAGAAGACATATATCTAAACCGCTTTCGCAGTTAGACAGCTTTTGAACGGCTCAGTCCGCGAAATCGTCCTCCACGATCTGGCCGGTGGCAATGATCTCGTCCTTGAGCGCCGCGCGGAATTCGGGATGTGCCAGCGGCAGAAGGGCGCGGATGCGCTCCTTATTTGTGCGCAGATAAACGTCTGCCACACCGTACTCCGAGACGACGTACTGCACAAAATAACGCGGCGTTGTAACGACGATTCCGGCGGGCAAGACAGAGACGATGTTCGAGTGTAAGTTGCCGGATTTGTCCTTGTAAGTGCTCCGCAGGCAAAGGAAGCTGCGGCCGTTTTCAGCCTTCGGTACTCCGGAGAGGAAGGCAAACGACCCACCGACGGCGCTGTACTGCCGGACGCCCTGCGCTTCGGAGCAGGCCTGTGCCGTGAGATCGACCATAAAGGTCGCGTTGATCGCAACAAGGTTTTTGACTTTCTGTAATGCCTCTGGCGTAATGACATCCTTGACCGGCAAAAGCGTAACGACATCGCCGTGCTCGCCGAGCCACTTGTAAAGCTCCTTTGTGCCGAACGCACCAGCCATTTTGATATCTTTCACAACGCCAGCATCTACCAGATCGATCATCGCGTCTGTACCGATCTCTGTGAAAATGCGAATATCCTTTTTTCCGGTCAGAC
>DEMY01000108.1:0-7357 GCA_002359425.1 Clostridiales bacterium UBA2658 | reverse complement strand
CGTCCGCGCCGTTTGCCACGGGCTGATATTTGTTGACGACGGCGATGCGCGTTTTTACGCAGTCACTGCGGATAATCTCGGGCGTGAAGTTTGTGCCGAGAAGGCCGACGTTGCAGTTGCCGTCCGCGTCCGGTGGGCAGACTTCGATCGCAACGACGTTTGCCTTGTAGACCTTTGTGACAGCTGCCACAAGTTCGCCGTAGGGCGCAGAATGGAAATCGATGACACCTGCCTGTGCAGACATGCGCTCAAGCACGTTTGCGAAGAAGGAAATTATGTGAAATGATTTCTTATAAGCAGGGTCCATAAGCATTTGGTTCGGATTGAGGAACATATTTGCCAAAAGCGTGACGTCATGTAATTCGTCTACACGATCGGCAAGCTTGTCCATGAAAGCGTCCGGCACGCAGAGTGTGCTGCCCATCCAGACAGTATCGCCGGACTTGACGGTGGCGGCGGCCTGTTCCATAGTTGTAAGGTGGTCCTTATAGTATTGCTTCCAGTTTGTCATGGCACTTCTCCTTTTCTGCTTCTGAGTAAAAAGAACACAGATTTTCAACGCGTAGATCCTATCATGTTTGCACTAAATTGTATAATATTTTATTAATAATGTGTGCATAATGCACTAAAATTAAGAATCAATCAATCAGCGAGTGATTGATTGATAACATTTTGATTAACAAACAGGGAAACCGAAAATGGGATTGTGCATTTCATAAGAAGGTTATATAATAATTGCATAACTATAATCACATTGGCCACTGGCTGAAAGGGGCAGAAAATTGGAGCTGCGCGATTTGAGATATTTTTGCCTTGCCGCAGAGATGCAGCATTTCACAAAGGCTGCGGATAGGCTTGGCGTTGCACAGCCCTTCCTCACCAAAGTCATCAAGCAGATAGAGGAAGAGGTTGGCGGCGAGTTGTTTGAAAAAAACGGCCGCGGCGTCAAACTCAACGCCTGCGGCGAGGTCTTTTATAAATATGCGAAGCGGACGCTTGCGGACATAGACCGACTCTATTCGGAAATGGATTATGTTTTCGAGCGCAAAGAACGCCGGATCACGCTGCTCTGCAACACGGAAGCCTGCTTTCCGAGGTTGACGGGCGCGTTTCAAAAGGTGGATGCCGGCTATGCGCTTACGATTCTGCACAAGTCCAAGGATGAGATGGTACAGGCACTCGTGCGGGGAGATGCGCAGTTTGCGCTGTGCTGTCCCCCAATTGAGGCAGACGAAAGCCTGAACATTGAGACGCAGGAGATTTTTTATGAGATCGGCTGCGCCCTGCTTCCGCCCGGACACAGGCTGATTGGCAAAGAGTATGTAACGCTTGACGAGCTGCGCGGCGAGCCGCTGATCACGATGCCGCCGAAGAGCGGGATGCGCTACAAGCTCGACCCCGTTTTCGACAAATACGACTTCCACCCGGAGATTGTTCTGGAGACGAACGACATCAACATCGCCATAGAGGCTGTTAACAGCGGCTGGGGCTATGCTTTCCTGACAACGCTTATCGTCGATGATCATCCGGAGATCCGGGATCGTGTCGTTCAGCTTGAAGTGCCGGAGGTGAAAGGCATTTTCGGGCTGAGCTACAACACGCTGTTTGAAAACGAACGGAATTTCTCGGATTTCAAGGCGTTTATCGTACAGTTTTTGAACGATCTCAAGCGAAGGCTCTATGGGTCTGGTGAGCAGTAACTTATAAATTGCCTATACAATTATTCTTGCGCTAAGCCATTCCTGAGAATGATCTCAAGAAGCCGCCAATCCNNGCGGCTTCTTATTTGAACACAGGACAAAGGCCCATACGCCGGACGCTGATAAAAAATGCGGGGGCAAATCTTTTACGATTTGTCCCCTGCGTTTTCCTTTGCAGCCTCCGGCTTTTCGTATTCCAGCAGGTCCGAGACGCTGCAATTGAGGACGAAGCAAACTTTAGCAAGAAAATCGAGATCGACCATTTCCACGTTTTCCGCTTTGTAATAGCGATCTATGACTTCGTATTTTATGCCAGTAAGCGTCCGCAGCCGGTTTCTGGTGATGCCCCGACTGTCAAGTATTTTCGCGAGATTTACACGAACACGCCCATAATCCTGTGTTTGATAGCTGACGATGCTTTTGAACTCATCCATTTTGATCCCCCTGACAGGGCTTATTGTATCAACGGTTTCCCTGATTGACATTTCCCTTATTTAAGGATAACCTTATATATGGGTATCATGCAGAAAAGGATGATTGAGATGAATGCAGAAAAGCTACAGCTTCTCGAATACGCGGCTATGCTGTCACAGCTTGGAGAAGAAGTTGAAAAAGCGCGGCATTACATTGCGCAACTGCACGAAATGGGCGTCTGCGCCAACACGAACATAATGTGGATAGCACTGCGCGATTACCGCGAGGCGGAAAACCTGTTTCAGGCGACCGAGACGCAGTATCTTGCCCTGCGGGACAAACTTGAGGACGAAGGCTGAGACGGTGGCTTTTCGTTTCGCGCAGAGCGAAAAACTGCACGACAAGCTGCACGACAAGCGGACAACCTTGAAGTGCGTTTTGCGCTTTGCGGGCATTCTCGCGCTGAACATGCGGCTTTAAATAGGAAAGACCCGTATCGAAAATTTGTGTACGCGTTTCAAGGCCATCGGGTTCATTTTTCTTTCTCTGTCAAGCCGTGCACAGCGACGCTCATTTCGCGCACATACGCGCCGATTACTGGGGCGGCGTTTTTTCCGTACTGCGCCGCAAGCTTCACAATGGCGCTGCCGACAATCGCGCCGTCCGAGACGGTGGCCATTTTTGCGGCCTGCTCCGGGGTCGAGATGCCAAAGCCAACAGCGCAGGGGCAGCTTGTGTTTGCTTTGACGAGCGCTGCGGTCGCGCCGATATCGCCTGTGATTTCGCTCCGCACCCCGGTGACGCCGGGGGACGAGACGATGTAGACAAAGCCCGAAGCCTCCCGCGCGATTGCGGCAACGCGGTTTTCGGAGGCCGGCGCGATGAGGGATATGAGATCGATGCCGTACTGCTTGCAGACCCCGCCGAACGCTCCCTTTTCCTCAAACGGCACGTCGGGTAAAATGATGCCGTCAACGCCTGTTTCCGCGCATTGCGAAACGAATTTTTCGGCGCCGTAGGAAAAGACGACGTTTGCGTAGGTCATGAAGACCAGTGGGACTGAGACGTCCTTTCGCACTTCGCGCACAAGGTCGAAAATTTTGTCGGCCGTGACGCCGCCTGTGAGCGCGCGGCGGTTTGCCGCCCGGATGACGGGACCGTCGGCGGTCGGGTTGGAAAACGGAATGCCAAGGGNNTGGCGCGGACAATTTCGGCGGTGGTCTCAAGGTCGGGGTCGCCGCAGATGATAAACGGGATGAACGCTTTTTTTCCAGCAAACGCGTCTTTTATTCTGCTCATTCGGAAATGTCTGCCCCTCTGTAACGCACTCTCGCGGCGCAGTCCTTCTTGTAATGGCCGTAAGTCGCCTCCGGTCTGATCGTAGCGTTCATNNATGCCGAAGCGGCCCTTGAGATTTGTCATGTGCGCGCACCTCCTACGTCAAATTTTCGTACCGCCTGCACGAAAGCGGCCATTTTTTCAAAATCCTTTGCTCCGTTTGTTTCCACGCCGGAGCTTACGTCTACGCCGTACGGGTGGACGGCGGCTAGCGCCGTTTGAATGTTTTCGCCGTCAAGCCCGCCCGCGAGGAAAAACGGTCTGCCCACAACGCGGAGAAGCGACCAGTCGAAGGTCTGCCCCGTTCCGCCGCCGCTGTCCAGCAAGATGAAATCCGCCGGGGAAGCCTTCGCCCGCCCGGCGTCCGCTGCCGCTTCCATGCAAAACGCCTGTATGAGCGGCTTTTTCGTCAGATGCCGCAGCGTGGCGAGATAGCGCGCGTCCTCTGCGCCGTGGAGCTGGGCAAGGTCGATTGTCCCGTCGTTCAAAAGCGCCGCGACCATTTCGACGGGTGCGTTCACAAAAACGCCGACCGCCGAAATTTCGGGGGAGAGCGCTGCTTTCAGCGCTTTTGCGGTTTCTGGCGAAACATAGCGGCGACTTTTTTCTGCAAAGACAAAGCCAATATAGTCTGGCCGGGCCGCGTTTGCAAACGCGATGTCCTCCATGTGGGAAAGGCCGCAGAGCTTCACTTTTGTCATTTTTCGCCCCGCAGCTTTGCGAGCATCGCCGCCTTGTCCGGCGCGCGCATAAGCGTTTCACCGATGAGCACCGCGTTAACGCCGCAGTCTTGGAGCGTCTGCACGTCGTCGGCGGTTCGAATGCCGCTTTCAGCGACAAAAAGCGTCTCTTTCGGGGCGAGCGCATGCAGGCAGCAGCTGTTATTCAGATTGACCGTAAAGTCCTTCAAATTCCGGTTGTTGACGCCGATCACCCGCGCGCCCGCCGAAACGGCGCTGCCGATCTCCGCTTCGTCGTGCGCCTCCACCAGGGCGGAGAGACCCAGCGCGTCACAGACGGCAATGTACCGCCGGAGCGTCTCCGTATCGAGCAGCGCGCAGATGAGCAGCACCGCTGACGCGCCGAGCGTTTTAGCCTCGTAGAGCATGTATTCGTCCACCGTGAAGTCCTTGCGCAGACAGGGGATTTTGACCGCTTCTGCAATTTCCCGCAGGTATTCGTCCCGCCCCAAAAACCATTTCGGCTCCGTCAAAACGGACACCGCCGACGCGCCCGCCGACTCATATTCCCGTGCGATCTGCACATACGGAAATTCCGCCGCAATGAGTCCCTTTGAGGGCGACGCCTTTTTACACTCGCAGATGAAGGCCATGCCATCTCCCGAAAGCGCCCGTTCAAACGGAAAGCCGGTTTCGCAGTCCATCGAAAGCGCCTGTTCCTGAAGCGCAGCCAAAGGGCGGGCGCGCTTTGCCGCTTCGACCCTTTCGCGCGCGTTTTCGGCGAGCCGGTCCAAAATGTTTTCCGCCATGGCGCTCACCGCTTTGAGGCTTCAATAAAGGTGTCAAGCTTATCGATCGCATGCCCGCTGNNCACTTCACGCCACTTTGCATGTCGTCCGCCTTTCCGGCGATAAAGAGCGCGGCTCCGGCATTCAAAAGCACGGCGTTTCGCCTCGCGCCTTTTTCTCCGCTCAAAACGCAGCGCGTGATGGTTGCATTCTCCGACGGGACGCCGCCGCGCAATTCGTCTCTCGAGCAGCGCACCAGTCCGAAGTATTCCGGCTTTATGACGGACATGCGGTAGTACCCGTCCTTTCCCTCGCAGACTGTTGTCGGCGCGCTCGCGGAGATTTCGTCCATGCCGTCCTGTCCATAGACGACAAGTCCGCGCTTTACGCCGAGCGACGCGAGCACTTTAGCAATCGGCTCGACGAGATATTCGTCGTAGACGCCCAGCAGCATCATAGAGGGCTTTGCGGGGTTTGTAAGCGGCCCTAAAATGTTGAACACCGTACGGAAACCAAGCTCTTTTCGGATGGCCGCGACATACTTCATTGAACTGTGGTACCGCTGCGCAAAAAGAAAGCAAATGCCCTCATTTTCAAGCAGCTCCCGGCATTGGCCCGGCTCCTGTAAAATGTTGGCGCCGAGCGCCTCCAGGCAGTCGGCGGTGCCGCAGGCTGAGGACGCCGCGCGGTTTCCATGCTTTGCGACCCTAACCCCGGCGGCGGCGACGACTATGGCGGCAGTTGTGGAGATGTTGAAGCTTTTTGCCCCGTCGCCGCCGGTGCCGACGATGTCCATGACCTCCATGCCCGGGTGCTCGACCGGGGTCGCGTGTGCGCGCATCGCGGCGGCGCAGCCGGAAATTTCGTCGATCGTCTCGGCGCAGGCGCTCTTCGTCGAAAGCGCCGCGAGAAACGCCGCGTTCTGCGTCTGGCTCGTTTCGCCGTCCATAATCTCGTTCATAACGGCGTAGGCTTCGTCGTAGGTCAAATCCTGCTTGCCGACGATTTTTTGAATGGCTTCCTTGATCATCTTTTTGTCCTTTCCGCAATGTCTGCGATTAAAATAAAATTTTCGAGCATGGCCTTTCCGTCCGGCGTCATAAAGGACTCCGGGTGGAACTGAACGCCGTAAATGTCGTATTGCCGGTGCTGCACGGCCATGATTTCACCGTCCTCTGACCGGGCCGTGACGGCGAGAGCGTCCGGCAGCGTCTCCTCCAAAACTGCGAGCGAATGGTAGCGTGCGACGGGCGTTTCCTCTGGGCAGCCGTGGAAAAGCGGGCAGGCCGTGTCGAGCCGCGTTTTGGACTGCTTTCCGTGCATCAGCTCCTTCGCGTAGGAGACTGTCGCGCCAAAAGCTTCGCAGATGGCCTGATGCCCGAGACACACGCCTAAAATCGGGATTTTACCCCTGAGTCTTTGCACCGCTTCGATACAGACACCCGCGTCCGCCGGCCGGCCCGGCCCCGGCGAGAGAATCATGGCTTTCGGCGAAAGCGCCTCGATTTCCGGAACCGTCAGCTTGTCGTTTCGGATGACCCGGATGTCCGGCTCGATGGAGCCGACGAGCTGGTAGAGGTTATAGGAAAAGCTGTCGTAATTGTCTACGAGTAAGATCACAATTCCGCCCCCTCCGCTTGCTCCAGCGCCGCGATAACGGCTGCGGCCTTGTTCGTGCACTCCTGAAATTCGTTTTCCGGCACAGAATCATCAACAATGCCGGCGCCGCTTCGGATGAACACCTTTCCGTTTTTTTTATACGCGAGCCGGATGCCGATGCAGGTGTCCAGATTGCCGGTGAAATCAAGGTAGCCGACGGCTCCGCCGTAGATGCCGCGCTTGCTGTCCTCAAGGTCGTTTATGAGCTGGCAGGCGCGGATTTTGGGCGCGCCGGAGAGCGTGCCCGTAGGGAGCACCGCTGAGATGGCGTCGAGCGCGTCGCAGTCGTCCCGAATTTCGCCGCGGATCGTCGAGCCGAGATGCATCACATGGGAAAAGCGCTCTACGCTGTGTAGCTTTTCGATTTCGACCGTTCCGAATTTGCTGATTTTCCCAAGGTCGTTCCGGCCGAGATCCACGAGCATGTTGTGCTCGGCAAGCTCCTTCGGGTCCGAAAGAAGGTCTTTTTCGAGCGCCGCGTCTTCTTCCTCCGTCTTGCCGCGCTTTCGCGTCCCGGCGAGCGGGAAGGTGTGGAGAATGCCGCCGTCGAGCTTCACAAGTGTTTCCGGCGATGCACCCGCGATCTCCAGATCGGCGCTCGAAAAATAGAACAGATACGGCGACGGGTTCAGTGTCCGCAGAACGCGGTAGGTATTCAGGAGACTGCCCTCAAACGGCGCTTCCAGCCGGTTTGACGGAACGATCTGAAAAACGTCGCCCTCCCGGATGTGCGCCTTTGCCTTTTCAACCATCGCGCAAAATTCGTCCTTTTGGAAAA